>CAVGEJ010000062.1:0-13834 GCA_963628215.1 Eubacterium sp. CAG:180 | reverse complement strand
GAATCGGTCAGATCCGTCGGATATGCCGCGCATCTCTCATTTTCTTTTTCCATGCGCTTATTATACCACTTTTTTGTTACGAAAACAAGTTCTTACATCATCACCGACGTATTTGTAACTCCCGGAAATACCAATGATGTGAAGCCTTACCTTAGCAGACTCAGAACACAGATCGACAAGTTTAGATTTCAGGTAAAGTACGTAGGACTTGACGCAGGCTACAATGTCTCAAGCATTTGCAAGTATCTTTACGACATGGGAATACAGGCGGCAATGGGACACCGCCGCGGTTGCCAACAGAAAGGAACATACGGAAAGTACAAATTCACCTACTTACCCGAATGGGACGTATATATCTGCCCTGAGCATAAGTATCTGGAATATGTGACCACAGACAGAAACGGTTACAAGGAGTATAAATGCAAGGGCGACAGATGTGCAAATTGTCCGAGACGGGAGGAATGTTTCAGTGCGAAGCAGGAAAGAAAGAGTTTACGCCGCCATGTATGGGAAGATTTCAAGGATATGGCGTATACCTTTACCCATACGGAAAAGGGTAAGAATATTTACAAGAGAAGAAAGGAAACGGTGGAGCGTAGCTTTGCCGATTCCAAAGAATTACATGGTCTCCGTTATTGCCATATGCGGGGGCTTTCTAAGGTTGCCGAGCAGTGCCTGCTCACTGCCGCCGTGCAGAACATGAAGAAAATAGCCTACCTCTGCTGGAGGAATACCTCCGATTTCTTTGCTCTTTTTCTCTGCTTTAATAAAAAACAAAGCCTATCTCTTGCTTGAGATGGGCTTTGTCAGTGATCTGAGCCGCGTTCCTCAACGCGGCTTTTCCTATCCAAGGTCTTCTATCTCTCACACCTTGCTCGGTTCGGTCATAGCGAACGGATCAAGAAGCTCGTCCAACAGCTTGTCGTCAATCAGCTTCTGCTCGCGTACCAAGTCTTCGATACGGCGGTTTTCGCGTAACGCCTGCTTTGCAAGTTCCGCCGACTTCTTGTAGCCGAGGTACGGGCAAAGCGCCGTTACCGTTCCGACGCTTTCATACAGAAGCGCTTCGCAGTGCTCCTTGTTGGATTCAATGCCAACAATGCAGTTTTCCGTCAACGTTTTGACCGCATTCTTCATGCAGATGAAGGATTCAAACAGCTTGTAGAAAATGACCGGCTCGAAGGCGTTCAACTCCAACTGTCCCGCTTCTGCCGCAAGGGTGACCGTCGTGTCGTTTCCGATAACGGCGAACGCTACCTGCGATACCACCTCGGGAATCACGGGGTTCACCTTGCCCGGCATGATGGACGAGCCGTTCTGCTTGGCGGGAAGAATGATTTCCTCAAAGCCCGTTTTCGGTCCGCTGGAAAGCAGGCGCAGGTCGTTGCACATCTTGGAAAGCGCCACCGCCATTGCCTTGAGCGCGCCGGAGACATAAACGAAACCGTCCAGATTCTGCGTTGCGTCGATCAGATCCGCCGCTTGGTGCAACTCATATCCCGTGATGCGCGAGAGGGTGGGAACTACCCCGCACAGATACGCGCGCCGTACATTGATCGCAGTTCCGATTGCCGTACCGCCGAGATTGACCGCGTGCATTTCGTCCACCGCCTTGCGCAGAAGCGTTACGCACCGCTTGATGCCCGACGAATAAGCCGCAAATTCCTGCCCGAGACGGATCGGCACTGCGTCCTCGAGTTGGGTTCTTCCCATTTTGATGACGTCGTTGAATTGGCGCGCCTTGTCGTCCAATGCGTCGGTCAGCGCCTGCGTGTTGCGGAACAATTCCTCCGCAAGCCCGATGACCGTCAGTCTGCCCGCCGTGGGGATCACGTCGTTGGTTGACTGCGAGCAGTTCACATGGTCGTTCGGGTGGCAGAGGTATTCGCCCTTTTTGCCTCCCAACAACTCGGTTGCGCGGTTTGCAATCACCTCGTTGACGTTCATGTTTGCCGTTGTTCCCGCGCCGCCCTGAATTGCGTCGGTGATGAACCATGCGTCCAACTTGCCCTCCAACGCTTCGTCGCAGGCGGCGGTGATGGCGTTGCACATCCTGTCATCCAACAGTCCCGCTTCGCGGTTGGTCAGCGCCGCAGCCTTTTTGATGCGGACAATGTTGCGGTAGAACCGCTTGTCCATCGGATTCCCCGTGATGTGGAAATTCTGAAGCCCGCGCAGGGTCTGGACTCCGTAATATGCCTCTGCGGGGACTTCCAGCGTTCCGATTGAATCGCTTTCCGGTCTTGTTTTTGCCATATTCTGATTAACTCCGTTATTGAAATTGGATGAATCGAATTTGTTGGTTTCGGGGCGGGCGGCAAGCCGTCCGTCCCGTTGATTTGATGATGGATTGAACTTATCTGACTCCGAACAGGAGTTTTTCGTAGGTCGGGAACGGCCAGTACTTCTCCGCCGTCAGCGTTTCCGCCTCGTCGCAGACCACGCGCAACTCCGCCATTCTCTGCAGAATCACGTCGCGGATCATGAACGCCGCTTCGGTGACATCGGTAATGGTCTTGTAGCGGATGGCTTCGGTCTCCAGCGCGGTGATGGCGCTGTCGATCTCGTCCGCCAGTTCGGAGAGTTTTGCAATCAGATTCTTTTCGTATCTGCCCGAAAGTCCCGGGACAGCCGCCGCTTTGGCGATCAGCGTATCGGAGAGATCGTGCGCATAGGCTTCCACCGCAGGCAGAATTTCCTTGCGCGCCATGTCGATCATGGTCAGCGCCTCAATGTTGACCGACTTGCAGTAGTTCTCCAGAATGATCTCGTACCGCGATTCCAACTCGGTGCGGGAGAATACCTTGTGGCGGGTCAGCATTTCCACGTTCTTGAGGTCGAGCAGGTGCGGCATTGCGTCGGGGGTGGTGCGCAGGTTGAGCAGTCCCCGAACCTCGGTTGCTTCGCGAATCCATGCGTCGTCATAGCCGTTGCCGTTGAAGATGATGCGCTTGTGATCCTTGACCGTTTCCTTGATGAGGTCGTGCAGATCCTCTTCAAAGTGCTTGGATTTTTCCAGACGGTCGGCGTAAACGCGGAGCGACTCCGCAACCGCCGCATTGAGCATGATGTTTGCGCAGGCAATGCTGTTGGAAGAGCCGAGCATCCGGAACTCGAACTTGTTGCCGGTGAAGGCAAACGGGGATGTACGGTTGCGGTCGGTTGTGTCGCGGGTGAAGCGCGGCAGGACGTGAACGCCAAGCTTCATAACCGTTTTTTCCGCCGCGTTGTAGGGGGTATCGTTCTCGATTGCATCCAGAACTGCGGTCAGTTCCTCACCAAGGAACATCGAAACCACAGCGGGCGGCGCTTCGTTCGCGCCCAGACGGTGGTCGTTGCCCGCAGTCGCAACCGACAGGCGGAGCAGATCCTGATAATCGTCAACCGCTTTGATGACCGCGCAGAGGAAGAGCAGGAACTGCGCGTTCTCGTAAGGCGTTTCGCCGGGGGTCAGCAGATTGACGCCCGTGTCGGTTGCCATCGACCAGTTGTTGTGCTTACCGCTTCCGTTTACGCCCGCGAACGGCTTCTCGTGAAGCAGGCAGACCAGACCGTGCCGCAGAGCAACCTTCTGCATGATTTCCATGGTCAGCTGGTTGTGGTCGGTTGCGATGTTGGTGGTGCTGTAAATCGGAGCCAATTCATGCTGTGCGGGGGCAACTTCGTTGTGCTCGGTTTTCGCCAGAACGCCGAGTTTCCAGAGTTCCTCGTTCAGATCCGCCATATAAGCCGCCACGCGGGGCTTGATCACGCCGAAGTAGTGGTCGTCCATCTCCTGTCCCTTGGGCGGCTTTGCGCCGAACAGGGTGCGACCCGTGAACATCAGATCCTTGCGCTTTTCGTACATTTCCTTATCAACAAGGAAGTATTCCTGTTCCGGACCGACCGAGGTACGCACGCACTTGACGTCGTTATTGCCGAACAGCCGCAGGATGCGCATTGCCTGACGGTTCAGCGCCTCCATCGAGCGGAGCAGGGGGGTCTTTTTGTCGAGCGCCTCGCCGCCGTAGGAGCAGAACGCGGTCGGAATGCAAAGGGTTTTATCCTTGATGAAAGCATAGGAGGTCGGGTCCCATGCGGTGTAGCCGCGCGCTTCGAAGGTTGCGCGCAGACCGCCGGAGGGGAAGGAGGACGCGTCCGGCTCGCCCTTGATCAGTTCCTTGCCGGAGAACTCCATGATGACCCCGCCGTCGGGCGCGGGCGTGATGAAGCTGTCGTGCTTTTCCGCCGTGACTCCCGTCAGAGGCTGAAACCAGTGCGTGAAGTGGGTCGCGCCGTGCGCAACCGCCCAGTCCTTCATGGCTTTCGCAACCGCGTTCGCGACATCGGTGTTCAGGCGTTCGCCCTCGTCGATGGTTTTTTTCAGCGAACGGTAGATGTCGGAAGAAAGGGTGGCTTTCATCATTCTGTCGTCGAATACCAGATAGCCGAAGTAATCCGAAACCGTGTTCATTGTTTTACTCTCCTTGTGAAAAATGAAAAAGGCGCTGAAGATAGGAAATCTTCAAGACGCCTTTGCCTTTATGTGAGTATTATACACGATTTTTTCGATTTGTCAAGGGCTTTTGCGAATTTTTTTTTTGAAAAAGGCGTTTTTTTGCGAAAATGCGGTTGACAAAGCCCGCGCGGCATGCTATAATACAGTGTCAATGAGCAAAGGCGTTCATCGGGACGGTCTTTTCAGACCCCCTGCGGAACGTCCTTTTTCTGTTCGGCGGCGGGGAGAATAAAAATTGCGACAAAAAAACTTTGTTTTTGACCAAAATAACAGTTGAAAAACGACCCCCTTCTGTGATATAATAAGATGTTATTGAATGCATCCGATCCGAAGGGAGGAAATACCGTGGCTGACATGTCGCCCGAATATGCGGTTCTTTTGGTTTCGCGCTCGTCCAAGGTCGTCGACCTGCTCTCGCGCGTGCTTCCGCCCAAGCGGTATTCCAAGGTTGTCAGAGTCTCCGACGCCGCCGCGGCGCGGGAACGTCTGGCGCAGGAACACTTCGACATTGCCATGGTTAACGATCCGCTTCCCGATCTGGCGGGCGCGGATCTGGCATGCGCCATCTGCGAAAACAGCGGGGTAGGCGTGCTGTTGTTGGTCAAGGCGGAGGATTTTCCCGAAGTCAACCGCAGGGTCAGCCCGCACGGCGTTCTGACATTGCCGAAGCCGACGTCCGAAACGATGATCGCGCAATCCCTGATGCTGCTTTGCGGCACGCGGGAGCGGTTGCGGCGGCTGGAGGAACGGGCGGTCTCAATGGAAGAAAAGATGGTGGAAATCCGCATTGTGAACCGCGCGAAATGCCTTCTGATCGAGCAGCTTCGCATGACCGAAGAGGAAGCGCACCGCTACATTGAAAAACAGGCGATGGACCGATGTGTCACGAAACGGACAGTCGCCGAAAATATTCTGTCTACCTATAAATAACGGAGGATCAGATCATGACCAAGTACATTTTTGTAACCGGCGGCGTTGTTTCGGGTCTCGGAAAGGGCATCACGGCGGCATCGCTTGGACGCCTGCTCAAGGCGCGGGGACTGAAGGTGGCGGCGCAGAAGCTCGACCCCTACATCAACGTAGACCCCGGCACGATGAGCCCTTATCAGCACGGCGAGGTGTATGTAACCGAGGACGGAGCGGAGACCGATCTGGATCTCGGACATTACGAGCGCTTTATCGACGAGGATCTCAACCGCTATTCCAACCTCACCACAGGTAAGGTTTACTGGAACGTGCTGAACAAGGAGCGGCGCGGGGAATATCTCGGTTCAACGGTGCAGGTCATTCCGCACATCACGAACGAGATCAAGGATTTTGTTTACCGCGTGGGAAAGCAGACCGACGCGGATGTGGTCATCACCGAGATCGGCGGAACGATCGGCGACATCGAGTCTCAGCCGTTTCTGGAAGCGGTTCGCCAGATCTCTCTCGAGGTTGGATCGGAGAACAGTCTGTTCATTCATGTTACGCTCGTGCCGTTTCTGCACGGCTCGGACGAGCACAAGTCCAAGCCGACTCAGCATTCGGTCAAGGAACTGCGCGGCATGGGAATCAACCCGAACATCATTGTTCTGCGTTGCGACGAGCCGTTGGAGGAATCCATTTTCAAGAAGATTTCGCTGTTCTGCAACGTCAAGCCGGACTGCGTGATCGAGAACATCACGCTGCCGTGTCTCTACGAAGCGCCGCTGATGCTGGAGGCTTCGCATTTCTCCGAAATCGTTTGCCGCGAGCTGCACATTGACGCGCCCGAGCCCGATCTGCGGAAATGGACCGAGATGGTTGCGCGGATCAAGGCGCGCGAAAAGACGGTGCACATCGGTCTGGTCGGAAAATACGTGCAGCTGCACGACGCATACCTCTCGGTTGCGGAGGCGTTGCGGCATGCGGGCTATCTGCTCAACACGCACGTGAAAATTCACTGGATTGATTCCGAAACGCTGACCGACGACGCGACCTGCGCCGAAATTCTCGGGGGGCTTGACGGAATCATTGTTCCGGGCGGTTTCGGCTCGCGCGGCATTTCGGGTATGATTCTTGCCGCGAAGTATGCGCGGGAGCACGGCATTCCGTACTTCGGAATTTGTCTCGGTATGCAGATTGCGGTGATTGAGTTCGCGCGCGATGTGGTTGGGATTGCGGACGCACATTCGGGTGAGTTCGACGAACTCTGCAAGAACAAGGTGATCGATTTCATGCCGGGGCAGAGCGAGAACATCGACAAGGGCGGCACGCTTCGACTCGGCGCGTACCCCTGCGTGATTGCCGATGGGACGACGATGGCGCGTTGCTACGGCAAGCACGAGATTTCCGAGCGCCACCGTCACCGCTACGAGTTCAACAACGATTACCGCGACGTGATGGTTGCCGCAGGCTTGACGCTCTCGGGACTCTCTCCCGACGGTCAGCTTGTGGAGACCGTGGAACTTTCCGACCGTCCGTTCTACGTCGGCGTTCAGTATCACCCCGAGTTCAAGTCCCGCCCCGACAAGCCCCATCCGCTCTTCGTCGGCTTCATCGACGCCGCGATGAAGATGCGCGGGGGTGCGGGGGATGCGGAGGGACGCGCCAAAGGGGACTTTTAAGGAAAGTCCCCTCTGGACTCCCCAAACCTTTTAACCAACTTTTAATTAGTGCGAACAAAGTGCCTCGGAGTTTACACCTTGCAAGGTTTAACACGGAAGCCCCCTTGATGAAAGTTCTTGGGGTCAAGGGGGGGCAGTTGCAACGCAACTGCCCGTAGCGAAGCGTTGCTTCTCTCCAAGAAGCCCCTTGTAGGGTTCGGGGCAAAGCCCCGAGGTCTTAAAAAGGAGAAACATGACAAAAAGAATTGCAACGCGCGATATCGCGCAAATGGCGCTGTTTGTAGCGCTGATGGTCGTCTGCTCGTGGATCACCATTCCGTTGCCGTGGGTTCCGATCACCATGCAGGTGTTCGGAGTCTTTCTGGCACTTTGTACACTGGGCGGACAGAAGGGAACGATCTGCGTGTTCCTGTATATCCTGCTCGGCGCAGTCGGAGCACCTGTCTTTTCGGGCTTCAAAGCGGGCGTTGGCGTTCTGCTCGGAACAACGGGCGGCTATATCGTCGGCTTTATTCCCATGGCAATGCTGTTCTGGCTTCTGACTTCGATTATCCGCACCGAGCACCCCGTAGTCCGCTTCGGAATCATGGCGGTGTGCCTCGCGGTCTGCTATACGTTCGGAACTGCATGGTATGTCATTGCTTATATGAAGGGGACAGGTCCTGTCGGTGTGGGAACTGCGCTGATGCGTTGCGTAGTACCGTTTATTCTGCCCGATGCTGTAAAGATTCTGCTTGCCATGCGGATTGCGGCGGTGATTCATAAGATGAAACTGCTGAACCGCTGAACCGCTTTATCGATTACCGTAAGGAGAAAATCATGAGAGAACAGTACGAAAATCCGTTGTGCAGACGTTACGCAAGCCGCGAGATGCAGGAGATCTTCTCCGACGCGCGGAAATTCTCCACCTGGAGAAAACTCTGGATTGCGCTTGCCGAAAGCGAGCAGGAGATGGGGCTGAACATTACCGACGAGCAGATCGCGGAAATGCGGGCGCACGTCAACGACATTGACTTTGCCGTTGCGGACGCGCGCGAGCGGGAGGTGCGGCATGACGTGATGGCGCATATCTACGCTTACGGTCAGGTTTGCCCGACCGCAAAGCCGATTATCCACCTCGGCGCAACCAGTTGCTATGTCGGAGACAATACCGATCTGATTCTCCAGAGGGACGCGCTTCTGCACATTCGCGCGCAACTGCTTCATACCATTGCCGCGCTGGCGGATTTTGCCGAGCGCTACAAGGATCTGCAAACGTTGGCGTATACCCATTTTCAGGCGGCACAGCCGACCACGGTCGGAAAGCGCGCAACGCTCTGGTTGCAGGATCTGATGATGGATCTTGACCGTCTCGATTTCACGCTCTCCCGCCTGCGCCTGCACGGATGCCGCGGAACAACCGGAACAGGCGCAAGCTTTTACGAACTGTTCGACGGCGACGCGGACAAGGTGCGGGAACTGGAGAAGAAGATCGCCGCGAAAATGGGCTTCTCTTCGGTTTATCCCGTCAGCGGGCAGACTTACACCAGAAAAGTGGATTATTTCACGCTGTCGGTTCTCTCGGGCATTGCGCAGTCTGCGCAGAAGTTCTCGGGCGATATCCGCCTGCTGTCCCACATGAAAGAAGTGGACGAGCCGTTTGAAGCGGGGCAGGTCGGTTCTTCGGCGATGGCATACAAGCGCAACCCGATGCGTTCGGAGCGCATTTCCTCGCTTGCGCGGTTTGTGATGGCGGAAGCCATGAATCCCGCCATGACTGCGGGAACGCAATGGTTCGAGCGGACGCTTGACGATTCGGCAAACCGCCGCATCACTATTCCCGAGGCGTTCCTTGCAACCGACGGAATTCTGACCCTCTATCTCAATGTCATCAGCGGAATGACGATCTATCCCAAGGTCATGGAAAAGCATCTGATGGAAGAGTTGCCCTTCATGGCAACCGAAAACATCCTGATGTATTGCGTCAAGCACGGCGGCGACCGCCAGACCCTGCATGAAGCCATCCGCCGCCATTCGGTTGCGGTCGGAAAAGCCATCAAGCAGGAAGGCGCGGACAACGATCTGCTCGACCGCATTGCCGCAGATCCCGCGTTCGGACTCGACCGCGCAACGGTGGATGAAATCATCCGGACAAGCAACTTCACGGGAATTGCCCCGGAGCAGGTGACCGATTATCTGCGCGAGGTGCGCGCGGTTCTTGCCGAGAATGCGGACGTTCTTGCCGAGGCTTCGGACGCGCAGGTCAATGTATGACCGATCCGATATCGTATATTTTCAATAAAAATATAAAGGAAGGTACTTCAAATGCTTACTTCAATTGTCGGAATCAACTGGGGAGACGAGGGAAAGGGTCGTATGGTCGACCTGCTGTCCTCGGATTATGACATTATCTGCCGCTATCAGGGTGGAAACAACGCGGGTCACACTGTTGTCAACGACAAGGGCAAGTTTATTCTGAATCTGTTGCCGTCCGGCATTCTCCGCGATTCCACCGTGAACGTTATGGGGAACGGAATGGTAATCGACCTCGAGCATCTGGTCGGAGAGATTGGCAGACTGACCGAAAAGGGCATTCATATCTCTCCCGAAAACCTCAAGATCAGCGACAAGGCAATCATCTGCATGCCGTATCATAAGCTGATGGACTGCATGGAAGAGGAACGGTTGGCGGATAAGAAGTTCGGTTCCACCCGCCGCGGCATTGCGCCGGTCTATGCCGACAAGTACATGAAGAAGGCGCTCCGCATGGAGGACTTGTTGCACCTCGACCACATCGCCGAAAAGGTGCGCGACATTGTGGAGTGGAAGAACATCACCGTCACGGGCTACGGTCACGAGCCGGTCAAGGCGGAGGATATGATGGACTGGCTTCGCACCTACGGAACGCAACTCATTCCGTATATCACTGATGTTTCCGAGTATCTGCACAATGCCATCGACGCCGGCAAGAACATCATGTTCGAGGCACAGCTCGGTGCGCTCCGTGATATCGACCTCGGCATTTATCCCTACACGTCGTCCTCTTCCACCATCGCGGCATATGCCCCGATCGGCGCGGGCATTCCCGGCGCACAGCTGACCGATACCATCGGTATCATGAAGGCGTACTCCACCTGCGTGGGTGAAGGACCGTTCACGGTTGAACTGTTCGGCGACGAGGCGGAAGCACTCCGCAAAGCGGGCGGCGAGTACGGCGCAGCAACCGGAAGACCGCGCCGCGTAGGTCCTTTCGATATTCCCGCTTCGCGCTACGGCGTTCGCGTTCAGGGCGCAACCGAGATCGCGCTGACCAAGCTGGACGTGCTGTCCTATCTGGATCAGATTCCTGTCTGCGTGGCTTATGAAGTGGACGGCGAGCGTACCGTCAACTTCCCGACGGGTGAGCGCCTCAACCGCGCAAAGCCCGTGATCGAGTATGTCAAGGGCTTCGGCGACGTGTCTGGTTGCAGAACATGGGAATCCCTGCCGCAGGCGGCGAAGGACTATGTAGAGTATTTGGAAAAGGCGGTTGGATGTAAGATCACCTATGTTTCTGTCGGCGCGGGCAGAGACGAATACGTCAAAAAGAACTGAGGGGGAAAGGTATGGCATCACAGGTTGTTCTGATTCTCGACTTCGGCGGGCAGTATAAGGAACTGATCGCGCGCCGCGTGCGGGAATGCAAT
The DNA here is from genome assembly GCA_963628215.1 of Eubacterium sp. CAG:180. Lineage (GTDB taxonomy): Bacteria > Bacillota > Clostridia > Oscillospirales > CAG-272 > UMGS1865. The sequence goes on along the minus strand of CAVGEJ010000062.1, from coordinate 3,083 downwards.
GTCTATTCGGTTGTCAAGCCCGGAGATCGGATTACGATTGACGAAATCCGAAGCCTTGCGCCGATCGGCATCATTCTGACCGGCGGACCGAACAGCGTTTACGATCCCGCGTCGCCGCATTGCGACAAGGAAATTTTCAACATGGGCATCCCGGTTCTCGGAATCTGCTACGGAACGCAGCTTCTGGCTTGGTCCACGGGCGGAACGGTTGAGCCGTGCCCGGTAAGCGAATACGGCAAGACCCCGATGACTGTCGATCCGGCGGCGGTGATGTTCCGCGGTCTGGAGGCGGAACAGATCGGTCTGATGAGCCACACCGACCGCATCACGGTTCTGCCCGAGGGCTTTACTTCGGTGGCGCACACCAAAGATTGCCCGAATGCGGCAATTCAGAATACCGAACGCCGTCTTTATGGCGTACAGTTCCATCCGGAGGTCGAAAGCACGCCGAACGGAACGCCCATGATCCGCAACTTCCTTTACGAAGTCTGCGGCGCAACCGGCGATTACAACCTGCATGATCTGGAAGCGCAGCTGATCGCGGCGGCGCGGGAGCAGGTTGGGGACGCGCATGTCCTGTTGGGACTTTCGGGCGGCGTGGATTCCTCGGTCTGCGCGGCGCTCCTGTCCAAGGCAATTCCGGGACAGCTGCACTGCATCTTTGTGGATCACGGTCTGATGCGGAAGAACGAAGGGGACGAAGTGGAAGCGGCGTTCAAGGATCGCGACCTGCACTTCATCCGCGTGAATGCGGCGGAGCGCTTCCTTTCCAAGCTGAAGGGCGTGACCGATCCCGAACAGAAGCGGAAGATCATCGGCGCGGAATTTGTGCGGATCTTTGAGGAAGAATCGAACAAGCTGCCCGATGTCAAATATCTGGCGCAGGGAACGATCTATCCGGACGTTATCGAGTCCGGCGGAAACAAAGCGGCAACCATCAAGAGCCACCACAATGTGGGCGGACTGCCGAAGGACATGAAGTTTATCGGCGTGGTAGAGCCGTTGCGCGGACTGTTCAAGGATGAAGTGCGCGCACTGGGACGTCAGTTGGGACTGCCCGAGGCGCTTGTCAGCCGTCAGCCGTTCCCCGGACCCGGGCTTGGCGTGCGGGTGATCGGAGAACTGACCCCCGAGAAGTTGGAGATTCTGCGCGACGCGGACGCCATCTTCCGCGAGGAGATGGACAAGCACGGCATCAAAGCCGACCAGTATTTCGCGGTGCTGACCAATACCCATTCGGTTGGCGTGGTGGGGGATTTCCGCACCTACGACTATACCATCGCTCTGCGTGCGGTCAAGACCTCGGATTTCATGACCTGCGAGTACGTCCCCGTACCGCATGAGGTGCTCGGCGTTGCCTCGGCAAGAATCGTCAACGAAGTCAAGGGTGCGGGTCGCGTGGTCTACGATATCACGGGCAAACCGCCTGCGACGATTGAGTGGGAGTGACCTGTCTCAAAAAGTGAAGAGAAACACGCTTTTGCAAGCAAAAATCGAATAAAAAGACAGCCCCTTACCGCAGTTCCCATAGGGAATTTCAGGTAAAGGCGCAAGGTTCAGAGTCAGGCGTGGCGTTATGCCACGCCTTTTCTCTTGCTGTTTGTTGGTTTCAATCGTCTTCGTTGGTGAGTTCGTCGCCCCATATCGGTCGGTCGATCGCTCCGACGAAATTATAAAAGATTTCTACCGTTTGTCTGTAATGTCCGTCTACTTTCGTCTTTTCGTGAACAACGACCTTTTCGATGAACGCGCGAAGTATTTCGGGCGTGAGTTCTTCAAAACTGTTATACTTGTAAATAAGCATCATAAAATCGAGAATTTTATCGTCGTCTTCTTTCGCTTTCGCGATTTCCGACTTCAACGTTTTAACCCTTTCTTTCAGACCGGCTTGCTCGGTTTCGTATGTGTCGCTCATTTTTAAGTATCGCTCTTCGGAAATTTTACCTTCGACTTTATCTTCGTAAAGGCTTTCGATGATTTTATCCAGCCTTTCGATACGTTCTTCCGAAGTTTTGATTTCCTTTGAATACTCTTTCAGTTCTTTTTCCGTTCTCGTCGCGGCGTTTTTCCGTAACGTCTGCAAAAACATTTCTCTTTGCTGTTGCGCAAAATAAATTGTTCTCCGCAAATCGTCCTGAATCAGAACCGCCAACGCTTCGACCGTTATCTGATGAGAAGTACAGTATTTTCTCTTCTTTTTGCGATAAGTCGAACAGTTGAAGTATTCTTTTTGTTTCATCGTCGTGCAACGGCAAAGATACATTTTCTGTCCGCAGTCGGCGCAGTAAATCAGTCCCGAAAGAGGACTCATTTCGCCCATATCGGTCGGTCTGCGTTTTGCCTGACGAATTTTCTGAACGGTTTCAAAAGTCTGCTTGTCGATGATCGCTTCCTGCGTGTTTTCAAAGATTGCCCAGTCTTCTTTCGGTAAGTTAATGCGTTTTTTCGACTTGTACGACTTCTTATACGATTTGAAATTGACCGTGCATCCCGTATATTCCAAATTTTCAAGAATACCCGCGACACTTCTTTGATCCCAAATTTCCGAATCTTCTCTGACTTTTAACGATGTCGGCAATCCATTTTTATGAAGATAAACGACAGGTGTATCTACGCCTCTTTCTGTAAGGATTCTTGCAATCTGCGTCGGTCCGAACCCCTGAACGCACAACTTGAAAATTTCTCTTACGATTTCCGCGCCTTTTTCGTCTATAATCCATTTATCCTTGTTTTCGGGATCTTTCTTATATCCGAGCGGGGGAATACTCGCAAGATGTTTTCCGGAATTGCCTTTGGCTTTGACAACCGCTTTGATTTTCTTACTGCAATCCTTTGCGTACATCTCGTTCAGAATGTTTTTGAACGGAGTAATATCGTCGTCGGGATTTTTCTCGCTGTCCACTTGGTCGTAAATGGCGATAAATCTTACGTCGGCTTCGACAAGATAATATTTCGTGTAATATCCCACAAGAATATGATCTCTTCCAAAACGGGACATATCTTCTTGTGTCAAGTAGGGACTAAAAAATTTTGAGAATTTACAAGCCGTTCATAGGTGGACAACCACCTGTGAACGGCTTGCG
>CAVGEJ010000061.1:0-14003 GCA_963628215.1 Eubacterium sp. CAG:180 | reverse complement strand
GCGCAAAACTTCATTTTCCCAGATACAATTTTGCGAAAAACTATTGACAGGACCCGCACCCACAAATCGAGCACGAAGCCGCACTCTAAAACATATTCGCACCCCCCAAAACCAACAAAAACTTCCCCATAGAACCCCGCCGCCATGCCAAGCGAAACAAATCTTCGTTGCCAATATGGCGGGGTCCTGTGGGGAAGTTCTGGGAGGGTCAGGGAGGTTTGGAGGGTAGGGAGAGCCCCTTTCAAGGGGTCTCCCTGCGCCTCCAAGGTCTTCTTCCTTACCCCTCCAGAATTTTCCCATCAATGGAAACCGTTACGACCTGCCACGGGATGAACTTTCCGCTGGCGCGGAGAGCCGACTTTGCCGCCTGCTCCAAGCCGCCGCAACAGGGAACTTCCATCCGAACGACGGTCAGCGAGCGGATGTCGTTTTCCGAGAGAATCGCCGTCAGCTTCTCCGTGTAGTCTGTGTCATCTAACTTCGGGCAACCGATCAGCGTGATCTTGCCGCGCATGAATTCCTCGTGTAAACCCGCGTATGCGTATGCCGTGCAGTCCGCCGCAATCAAAAGCTTCGCCCCGTCAAAATACGGCGCATTCACGGGAACAAGACGAATCTGACAGGGCCATTGCCCCAAACGCGATACGGGATGCCCTGCGGCGGAAGCCGGAGCGGAAGCGCCGGAGTCTTCCTCACGCTTGAAACGGTGAAGCTGATGCCCCGGACAGCCGCCCGCGTGTGCCGCATGAGCCGCATGCGCCTCGGGGGTGTGCGCCGCCTTTGCCGCCTTCGCCGCAAGAACCGCCGCCTCGTTGTATGCCGCCGCTTCGCGCTCGGTGAAGGTGATCGCACCCGTCGGGCAGGCTGGCAGACAGTCGCCCAGACCGTCGCAGTAGTCGTCGCGCATCAAACGCGCCTTGCCGTCCACCATCCCGATTGCACCCTCGTGGCAAGCCGCTGCGCAAGCGCCGCAACCGTTGCATTTTTCTTCGTCAATGTGAATGATTCTCCGAACCATGTGAAATCCTCCGTTTCGTGATTTGTGACTCCATTATACCGAATTTCGGCGGCAAATGATGTTGTGATTGCAACATTTTGATTGCCGCATTGCGGAAAAAGTGCCGGGATCTGCCGTGTATAGCAGATCCCGGCATACTCTTTCAGATTGCGACGAAGTGCAGGCGGGTGGAGTTGAAATCGATATGAAGATCGGAAATCCGGTAGCCGTAGTTCATCAGTGTGTCGCCGTGGTATTCTTCGCCCGTTTCCTCTACGCGGTAGAGCTTTTCGGGATCAAGCCCCTGCAACTTCACGCGCCGCCGCGACTCAATCGTTCCGCGGATGGTCACATGGGTCAGAAGCGCTTCGGAGCGGTCGGGGGAGACAAAGCACCATGCACATTCGGTGCGGTTCTTCCACGGGGAGATCAGGCGGTAGTAGTCGCCGTAGTGAGTCAGATCGTAGTACTTGTGATAGTCCGCGCACTGCTGACGGATCAAAGCCTTTTCCTCGTCCCCGAGCGACAGCAGATCCAATTCGTAGCCGAAAGAGCCGCCCAACGCAACGTTTCCGCGCGTGGTAAAGGGCGTGGTGCGCTTAAGCTGATGATTCGGGCAGGCGGAGACGTGCGCGCTCATCGACGACGGCGGGTAGACCATCGAGGTGCCGTACTGAATGTCCAACCGCTCGATTGCGTCGGTGTCGTCGCTTGTCCAGATCTGGGGCGCATAGTAGAGCCATGCGGGGTCAAACCGTCCGCCGCCGCCCGAACAGCCTTCCAGAAGCAGATCGGGGTAGGCGGTGTGCAGGCGCTCCAGCAACTCGTAAAGCCCGAGACAGTAGCGATGGTAGACCTCGCCCTGACGATCCTTTCCGACGCTTACGCTGCCGACCTCGGTCAGGTTGCGGTTGAAATCCCACTTGATGTAATCGATGCCGCATTCGTCAATGATCGTGCTGATGCGCTCGTAAAGGTATTCCCGCGCCTCGGGGCGGGTCATGTCGAGAACATACTGCCTGCGCCCGACCGACAGCGGACGTCCCTCGCTGTGCAACGCCCAGTCGGGGTGCGCGCGGTAGAGATCGCTGTCGGGGGAAATCATTTCCGGCTCGAACCAGAGACCGAACTTCATTCCAAGCCCGTGAATCCGCTTCACCAGAGCGGCAAGTCCGCCCTTCAGCTTGTCCTCGTTGACGTACCAGTCGCCAAGCGCGCAGTTGTCGCTGTTGCGCTTGCCGAACCAACCGTCGTCCAGAACCAACATTTCAATGCCCAATTTTGAAGCCTCTTCCGCGAGGGCGTAAATCTTCTTTTCGTCAAAGTTGAAGTAGGTCGCCCGCGCCGCTCACCTTGTCGCGGCAGAGGATTTCCAACGTGTCGGCTTCCTCTCCGGTTGCGTAGGTGGCGGGCTGACCCGCGAGCGCGGGCTTTCCCGCATAAATGCGATGGGAAACATAGGTGATGTCGGTATCGAGTGTGCCCGTGTCGGCGCGGCGGACGGCAAGCGCAGTCCCGCGGCAGTCGGCGCGACCGAAGCAGGGGTACTCCATCGGCGAGAGGTCAAGGCTGAAGAAATCCGAAACGGGAACTTCGGGGTGTGCGTGGAAGGAGGAGTGGTGCGTGATGGCGGCAAGCTTCTGCAGGTCGCTGTCGCTGATGTGCGCGCCATAGTAGAGATGCACGAGGTAACCGAGTTCGGTGATGCGGAACGCATAGCTTGAATCTTTTGCGTCCAGACGGAAGGTTTTCGTTTGTTCGTTGTAAAGTATCGGCATAGGTTTATCCTTTGTCTGATAGAAATTTGGTACAGTACCATTTTATCATATCCGCGCGGAAAAATCAAGAGGGGATGGCAATTTTATCCGGAACGGCTCTTGACAGTCGGCGCGGAATACGTTATAATAGATATGAAGAATCGGAATCCGGAGGACGGCATGGAAAAAATCGATCGGGAGAAGGCACTTGCCGCGCGCGAAAAGCTTCCGCTTTATTGGGCGGCGATTGCGGCAAATCTTGTGCCGTTTGCGCTCTGCTTTGCGCTTTTCGGCGGATACGCGGGACATATTCCCGCTGCGCTGATCTTTGGCGGGGGAATGACGGCGGTTGGAATCGGGCTGACCTTCCTTTTTCGTGCAAAATGGGAAGAGAAGCGAATCCCGTGGCTGTTTTCCGTCTGCTGTCTCGGCGCGGCAAAAGGCGGCTGTGCGGCGGCGCTGTATCTGAAGCTGTCGATGGTGCCGTCCGGGTTTCTGCCGAGCCTTCGCGTTGCACTCCTTGCGGCAGGACTTGCGTTCGGCGCGGCGGTGTTCTATGCGCTCGCGGTTTCAATCCGACCGACGGCGCGGGCGTCGCGGGTGCTTGCGGTTCTGTTGCCGCTTGCCTCGGTGGTACTTGCCATTATTCTGCTTGCGTGTCTGCGGGAGATTTTCTTCGGGTTGTTGCTTCTGAATCTGCTGTCCTGCGCGCTTTGCTCGGTTTTGTTTTGGGAGATGACCGCCGACGGCGCGGAGGCGCGCTTCCTTTTGTCGGTTGTTTCCATGCTTTACGCAACGCTGTTGTTTCTGATCGCGCTGTTTGTGGTGTCCGATGGGGACTGTTGCGACGGCGCGGACTGCGACTGCCCCGGTGAATGCTGTGGGGGCGGCAAAAAGAAGAAACGGTAAAGGTTTCCGTGAACCTTCCGGGATTTTCAGCAGAGGGATATCGGCATTCCTGAACGGGGGAGAAATACAGAAATACAGGCGAAAAAAGAAGGCTTCCGGGGGGAGGAAGCCTTCTTTATGCTTTTGTTATTCCAACGCGCCTGTGTCGAGGGGATTCATACTATTGCCATACATTGCATTCATGATTTCCTGATACCATTCGTCGGCGAATTCTTTACCCACGGTCTTTTCAAGCCAACGGTACATCCAGTCGATGACTTTCTGGTCGGTGGAGAGATCGGGATTGTCCGGCATATCGGACGAAGAGGTCATCACGGCAATGATAACGATAATAATAATCAGAAGCGCGACAATGCCGAGCACCAAACCTGCGATGGCTTTTCCGTTCTTTCCGTTTCTCTGCAGGGAAATCACCGAGAACACAATGGCAAGAATGGCGCAGATGCCTGCAACAGGGTAGAGACAGCAACAGCAGGGGCAGGACAGGACCACCGCAACAATGCCGAGTACCAACGAGGCGGTTGCAAAGCCGTCGCTCTTTCTCTTTTCGGGTTTGGGCGGCATCGGAGATCCGTCAAAATTGAATTGATTATCCATGGAATTCACTCCTTTTCGTTCAGTCTGCTACCATTATAGCACATCCCGCGAAAAAATACAATCATTTCCGAAAAAATTACCCAAAAAATCTTTTCATACAATTCGATTTGTGCTATAATAAAGAAAATCGGGAAAAGGGGGTGAACGGAATGAAAAACCGAATCGACCGCAAAACGGCAAAGCGGTTTGCGCTGTTTCACCTCATTCCGCTTGCCTGCGCCGCGCTGTTTCCGCTCTACCGGCATCTGATCGGGCTTCTGCCGAGGAGCATGACCGGCTGTTTTCTGCACGATTGGCTCTTTCTCTATTGCCCGCTCTGCGGCGGAACGCGCGCTGTGGCGGCGCTCCTGCGGCTGAATTTTGCGGCGGCGTTTCGCGCGAACGCGTATGTAACGCTTCTGGCGGTTGTCGTGTTGGCGCATTACATCGTGGCGTGGGTGCGGCTGTTGCGCGGCAGAACCGTGCTGTTCCGTTTCCTTGCGTGGGAGTGGATTATCGCCGCAGTGCTGTTGTTTGCTTACGGAGCGCTGCGGAATGTTGCGATGGTTCGCCTCGGTTACGATCCGCTCGGCGACCTCGGCGCCTTCTGGAATGGAATCCGAAAGACCTGTTCATACTAACGCAGAACAGGTCTTTTTTCTATGGAGGAAACAAGGAACGATGAAGATCCTATATGTCATCTCCGACCGCAATATCGGCGGCGCGGGGATTCAGCTTTTGAATATTCTGCGCCATCTGAACCGCCGCGAATTTGCCGTCACCGTCGCACTGCCGTTCCGGAGTCGCCTGCGGGAACGTCTGCTTGCCGCGCATATCCGCATTCGCGAACTCGAGAATCCCTGCGAGGAACTCTCCCTGCGCGCGGTGTGCGAACTGGCGCGCGTGATCCGGGAGGAACGCCCGGACATTGTGCACACCAATGCCGCCGTAGCCGCCAGAGTGGCGGGAAAGCTGACGGGCAGGCGCGTGATCTTTACCCGCCACTGCGCGTATCCCGCCGCGGCGAACGCAACGCCGATTGCGGCAAAGCTTGCAAACCGTCTGCTGACCGACCGTGCCGTTGCAACCGCGTCCGCCGCCGCGCGGGATCTGGTTGCGATGGGCGTGCCGTCGGGGGCGATTACGGTGATCCTAAATGGGTCAGATCCCGTGCGCGAGGTCGGTTCGGAGGAACTGAACGCGTGGCGGGAAAAACTGTCGCTTGACGGGGACGATTTTTGCGTGGGCATCTGCGCGCGGCTGGAGTCGTGCAAGGGGCATGACGTATTCCTGCGCGCCGCGAAGCAGGCAATCGGGCGGATGCCGAACCGCCGCTTCCGGTTTCTCATCATCGGGGACGGAAGCCGCCGCGCGGAACTGGAGCGCATGACCGCGCAATTGGGGCTCTCCGAAGCGGTGCGCTTTACGGGGTTCGTTCCGGACGTTGCGCCGCTTTACCGCCTGATGCGGTTGCACGTCAATGCCTCGCGGGGAACGGAGACCTCCTGCCTTGCCGTTTCCGAGGCAATGAGCGCGGGCGTTCCCGAACTGGTCAGCGACTATGGCGGAAACCGCGAAATGATCGGGGAAAGCCTTGCGGGAATCGTGTTTCCCGAGGGGAATGCCGGCGCGCTTGCCGACGCGATCTGTCGGGTGGCGGGGGACGGGGAATTGGAGAATTCCATGCGCCGCGCCGCCGTCCTGCGTTACCGCCGCCTTTTCACTGCCGAACGTATGACCGACCGCCTGATGGCGGTGTACAGGGGAATGTAAGCGGACGGCGGCGCATGGTCGCGCTTTCTTTCCAAACTTCCCGCGCTTTGTCGGAGCGGATTCCGTTCACCGCGCATATCGGGGTATCCGGTATGCGTAGCGGAGCGGAGTCTGCTCTTTTTTGATTTTTAGACGGGAAGCCGTCGGTTTTGGCGCTTCTTTGTCGGGGCGGGGGGCGGGAGGTCGGAAAGGCGCGACCCGGGGCGAGAAAAAGAGAAGAAAAAACACAAAATTTTTCGCAAGGCTCTTGATTCCTTCTGTCGGTTGTGATACAATATATAGTATGATAGAATGAGACGTGTGTCTTTGGGTCGGACAGGCTGTGCCCGCCCGAAAAACTTGGAACGGAGGATTCGGCTTTGCGGAGTTTAACGGTTGGGATGTGGTTTGCCGGACTGCTCGGCGACGGAAAAGGATGGATCTATCTTGCCATTGCGATTGCGGCGCTGATTTTCGCCCTTGAAGCGGTTGCGATCGGGATACTGATCCGGCGGATGGTACAGGCGAAAAAGCGGAACAACGGGGGGGATGACGACCACCGCGCTTATGCGCTCCTGTTTGCGGGGGAGGCTCTTTTCGGCGCGCTTTCGGCAGAGACGGTTTTGCGGGTTCTGCTGATTCTGACGGTTGTCGGCGCGGCGGCGCTGACCCTGCTGATTGTCATTGCGCGCGCGGTCGGGTACGACTTTGTGTCGGCAGACTTGCGGAGCGAAGAAGAAGAGCGTCTCCGTCTCGAGCGGGAGGAGCAGGCGCGCCTTGACCGCGAAGCGGCGGAACGTGCCGCCGCAGATCTTGCCGCAGAAGCCGAGACGCGCGAGAGACTGCGCGCCGAGGGGGCTGAAGAAGCAAGACGGCAGATGGAAGCCGAGGAGCGCTTGCGCGAAGAGGAAAGACTGCGCGCGGAAGCGGAACGCGCCGAGTCCGCCGCAGAGGAACGCGAGACGTGGATCGGTTCGGATGCGGAAGAGCATACCGCAGAGACAGAGCCGACGGCGGGCGGCATGACAACCGCGAACGCACCGGGCGGTTCGTCAAACGCGCCGCGCGGCAGATTCGTACACATGGAGAAAACGGTCACCGAAACGGTTCGCGAAACCCAGACCACCGCGCCCGCACCGCAGGCGCAGGCAGCGCCTGCGGGTCAGTCGGAGTCCGAAAAGCTGCTCCGCACCTTGGTGGAAGCGCTGATCGGTCAGAAGCGCGCGGATGAGGCGGCGGAGAAGGCGGAAGCCGAAGCGAAGCAGGCGGAAACGGAACAGCCCGGGGACGGAAGCGTACCCGTCAGCGCGGCAGTTCCCGCAGATGTGGCGGAGGACGACGAGGACAAAAGCCCCGAGGAAGCGGCGAAGAACGACCGCGAGGACGACGAGGACTTTGTGGACGACGCGGACGATTCCGACCGTTTCAGCGGAAACGAGCGGATCATCGGTTACAACGAGGAAACGGGTTGCTATATCGTTGCGCACTACCGCAAGAGTTTTGAGGGCAGACTGATCCAGTCGCGCCCGAACGTCAAGCATTACTACAGCGAACTCAAGAATGCGCTTCTTTCCTACAAGGGAACGAAATCGCGCGTCAGCTGGAACGCGGACAGCTTTACGAACGGGAAGAATCCCATTGCAAAGATCAACATCCGCAGCAACAGTCTGGAGTTGTATCTGGCGCTTGATCCCGCAAGTCTGGAGGACAGCATTTATCACGGGCGGGATGTCGGACACCAGAAGCGGTATGCCGATACGCCGTTCAAATATAAGGTGCGCTCCGATCGGAAGTTCGGTTGGGCACTGGAACTGGTTCAGCGCGTGTCCGAGGAACAGGGACTGTCCCCGATCGATATCGAAAAGATCGACTACGAGGAAGCTTACCCGTTTGAAGAAACCGAAGAACTGGTGCGGCGCGGCGTAATCCGCGAGTATATCCGCGAGGAAAAGCCCGCCACGTCGTTTGAACTGGCGGAGGATCACGTTTCGCAAACGCCCGATGTGGACGAAAGCGTTGTTCCGCCGAGCGCGAATGTGTTCTGGGAACTGGACAACGACGCGCCGAAGCCCGAACCCGAACCTGAACCCGAAACTGAACCCGAACCGACTCCCGAACCCGAGCCGGAGTCTGAACCGACTCCCGAGCCGGAGGAGACTGCCGGAACGTCCGGGGCGGAGACCGAATCTGCGCCTGCACCGCAGGTCACGCAGACCGTGACCAAAGAGACCGTTCGCACCACGCAGATCCGCTACACCGAGCAGGTGTTCGGCGACGGCATGAACGCTGCGGTTGCAATGCCGCCCGTGACCTATACCGAATATCTCGAGGAAGAGCCGACCGAGTCGACCGAAACGACTGCGGAAGAAACGACCGAACCGACCGAGTCGACAGAATCGGTTGAGCAGGAGACTGCCGAGCCGACGGATGCGGAGGAATTTACCGAAGCCGACCGCGCCGGGGACAACGAGGACAACGGGGAGACCGAAGACGTCGGATATCCCGAGGACGAGACGGAAACAGAAGAAACCGGGGAAACGGCGGAAACCGAGAGCAACACGGGGCTTGTGGACGAATTCGACAACAGCACCCGCGAGGATGATCTGGATTGGGGCATTCCCGAAGGAATCGAAGCGGATTTCCGCAACGATACCGAGGACGAAGCGGAAGCCGCAGAACCCGTTGCGGAACAGGACGAACTTCCCGAAGAGCCGTTGCCGGAAGAGTTTGAAGAGAACGAAGAACCCGAAGCGACCGAAGAACCCGACGGGGAAGAATCCGGGGCGGACGAGCCTTATGACGAGGCAACCGAGGCGGAAGCACTGCCTGCAATGGCGGAGTCGGAATCGGATGACGGCGCATATGAGGATCAATATTCCGATGACGGTCAGTATACCGACGACGGACAGTACGAAGAACAGTATGCAGACGACGGTCAGTACACCGACGACGGACAGTATGAGGAACAGTATGCGGACGACGGTCAGTATACCGATGATGGGCAGTATGCGGATCAGTATGCGGATGACGGTCAGTATACCGATGACGGACAGTACGAGGAACAGTATGCGGACGACGGTCAGTATACCGACGACGGACGGTATGACGAACAGTACGCAGATGACGGACAGTATACCGACGACGGACAGTATGACGAACAATATGACGGGCAGTACGCCGACGACGGACAGTATAATGAACAGTATGCGGACGACGGACAGTATGACGACCAATATGCGGAGCAGTACGCCGATGACGGGCAGTATGAGGACGAGACGGCAGAGCGCATGAGCGCGGTGCAGATCGATCCCACGGTGGCGCTGATTGACCTGAACCGCATCGAGGCGTTCTATGACCCGAACGAGGTGGTCAATCTGGAGTCGCTCAAGGAGCGCGGGATTGTGATGGACAGCGCGCGGACGCTCAAGGTTCACACCTCAGGAGAGTTGCACATTCCGCTGACCGTTGAAGCGCAGAACTTTTCACGCGAAGCCATTATCGCGATCAACGACGCGGGCGGCGAAATTCTGAAGGTAAGGGAGGGGTAAGCCATGCAGGGACGAAACAGAACAACATACAGAATCGGACTTGCGGCAGTCCTGCTTCTCCTTGTGGCGATCCTGACCGCGGCGGTGATGATGACGGCTCTGGCGGCGGACGAAGCGGACGACTCCAAGATTCACGTGGTCACGGTTGATGTGAACGAGGATGAGAACGGCAACAAAAACGGAACGGTTTATTGGTACAGCGAAAAGAATCCGAACAAGCAGATGCAGAGCGGAGAAAAATGCGCCAATGAGGAAACCATTCACGTGGTGGCTGTTCCGAATACCGGATATAAACTGGTGAAGTTCGTCCGTCTTGAGGACAACAAGTCTTTTACAACCTTTAATAACAACGATCTGGAGTGCGAGCCGGTTACGAAAAACGTTACCTATGTGGCGTATTTCGAGCGCAAGACCTATACCATTGCCGAATTGACGACAGAGCCGAAGGGGGTCTCCTACGGCACGGATAACGGTGAGGAAATTCAGGTCGGGCAGACCTTCCGCTACGGCGATCGGGTCGTGCTCCCCACTCCGCAGATCGACACCTATGAATTCCAGAAATGGATTCTGAACGACACCATCGAACTTCCCGACAACATTTTGCCGACGAGCGTGGATTATCCGAACGGCATCAAGCTGACCGCTGTGTTCGTTCCCAAGAAGTATACGGTAACCGTGATTGACATCGAGGTGGGAACGGACGAACTGATCGGCAGCCGCACAACCTTCCCGTGGTCCTACAACGAGTTGGTGAAGGTGGACGGAAGCATGGAACTTCCCGTTGATCTGCCCGAACGCGAAGGCTATACGTACAGCAGCGCAACGGAGGGCAGACAGGTTAAGGTATCCGAAAACGACAACATTTTTTACCGTTGGTTCACTCCGAAGAATTACACGGTCCGTCTGGACAACAAGCGCGGCGATACCGCCGCAATCGGTGGACGGGACAGCCTGACGGTTGACTTCAACCGACCGTTTGCCGATCTGAATCCGTCGGATCTTCCGACTATGTCGGGCTACGATTTCCGAGGGTATTTTGACAAGCCGAACGGCGCGGGAAAGCAGTATATCGGCGCTGACGGAAAAGCGTTTGTAGAAAACGAGAAAGCCGTCCGATGGGACAAGCCGTCCGATTCCGAAACGCTCTACGCTTTCTGGACTCCGCAGAGCATCCGCATCGGATTCTCCGCCGATCTGATCGCGCACGCAACGGTGATGGTTCGTCAGGGCAGCAACACCTATGTTTACGACGGAACGCCGCTCGCGTTTGCCTACGGTACGGAGATTACCATCACGATTGAAGCGGAAACGGGCTATCAACTGGTTTCGTGGAACGGCAAAACGGTGGCGCATACCGCAAAGGCGGAATTCACCTATACCATTCCCGTGGAGAATCAAACGCTGACGGGGCTTGCCCTGCCGATCTGCGAATCTCCCGACTTCCGCGTGGATTACACGCAGGAAACGCTGATTGTGGACGGAAGCGGCAGTTTTGAATTGCGCTTTGACAACGGAACGATTCCGTTTTCGGGCGGGGAAAAGGTTTCGCTCGGACAGCTGTTCGGAAAAGAAATTCAGGTTCGCCGCTTGGGCGACGGAATTTCGACTTCGCACAGCGAATGGGTCAGCTTCCGGCTGGCTGCCAGACCCGCCGCGCCGACTGCAACGGAAGAGGGCGGTAAGGTGAAAGCGCCGACGGTTGGAGAAACCTCCATGTCGTTTGAACTGACCGACGCGGACTCGGTTGTGTACGAATTTGCCTTCCGTCGGTTTGACACCGAGGATCTGATCTGGCAGGACGCGAGCGATCTGACCAACCTGAACGCCGGAACGAAATACACGTTCTTCATCCGTGTGAAGGCAACCGAAAACGCGCCGCACGGAGAGGAGTATTCCATCTCGCTCACCACGCTGAACGAAAACTATCTCAAGGGAAAGATCGAAGAGTTGCGCGGGCGCATCCGGAAGGATGACGGTCAGAACGTAAAGGATCTGATTCAGAGCTACATTGCAAAGATGGAGGCTCTGCCAACGGGCCCCGAATACCAGAACAAGATGGAAGCGTTGATTGCGGAATGCGACGAGCGGCTTCCGCTCGCGCGCTACAAGGATCAGCAGATCGCCGCGATTGAGGCGAGAAGCGAGGAATTGCGGAACGGCAGCCTTTATAACGACGCGGGCAAGGAGACGTTGGAATCACTCCGCGCGACCGCAGTTGCGGACATCTGCGACGCCGCTTCCAGGAGCGGCGTGGACACTGCGGTTGAGGAATTCAACACGGAGGTTGCGAAAATTCCTGTCCGGATTGATCTGACATGGCTGTTCGTGACGCTCGGAATGGTGATCCTGCTGCAGGCAATCGCGCTGTTCATTTTGCTTCGTCGGCATGCGAAGTACGCGGATCGCGTGAAGTATGTGCGCGACGGCAAGACGGTGTACGGTCTTGTTCCGCTTCCCGTACTTGCGCTGACCGCGCGTTTCCTGCCCGAAAAATCGGCGCTTGTGGCGCTGTTGCTCGGCGTGGTGGCTCTGGTCCTGCAGATCGTGCTTGTTGTGCTGATTTTCCGCACCGCCGCGATTGCGAAGAAGGGGAAGCCGCACAAGACGGCTGGGAAAACCGACGGTAACGACGGCAACGATGGGAGCGCCGACAGCGATGCGCAGACCGCGCGAACCGGGGCGGAGCAAAAGCCGTCCGGGAGCGAGCCGGCGGCGGACGCGTTTGCTTATCATCCGCAGGTGTCGGTATTCCGCGACGATGACGCGCCGTCGTTTGAGGACGACAACTCCGCCGACGGATTGCAGGAAGAGGATTGGTACGACGAGAATTTTGAGGACGATTCCTCTGCGGACTCCTTCGAATCCGACGACGGGGAGCAATAAAACCGCGGGCTGTGCCCGTACCTTTGGGGGCTTCTTGAAAAAGAAGCCCCCTGTCTGCGGAATCGTCGTTGTTTTCGCGTTCCGAAGGGCTGAAAAAACGAAAAAAACGGGCTTTTTTCGTTTTACCTATTGACAAATCGACCGTTTCAGTGTACAATTATATTGAATATCTTAAAGGATGGGTGTGTATGATGGGATTCTCGGAGAACACATTGAAAAAACTGAAGGATGCGGTTCGCTCGGTGCAGGAAAAGACCGAGGGAAAAGAGGAAGCCGTGCGGGATGCCTGCGTCGCAACGGAAAAGGTGGTTCTCCAAGCCGTCGCGCACCGTTTGATTTCCAACCGGTTGGCAGAGAAGGCGCAGGAGGCTGTGCAGACTGCGGCAACGCCGACCTTCGGCTCGGTTGCGGAGCACCTGTTGCTCGGAAACCTGCGGATGCTGAATCTGGGCTTCCGTATGAACGCCATTGAGGAACTGGCGGGCGCAATCGACCGTCTGTTGGAAGAGCCGGAGGCGGAAGAAGAGCCGATTCCCGAGGAAGCGCCTGTCGAAGAGGAAACCGAGGAAGCGCCCGTGGAAGAGCCGATTCCCGAAGAGCCCGCCGTGGAGACGTTTGCAACGGTTGAAGAGCCTGTTGCGGAGGTTGAGAACGAGGAGAGCGAGTCCGACGAGGACAGCGAGGACGACGAGAACGAGGACGATTCGTTGGCGGGAATCGACACCGAGGGGTTGGAATTCATCGATGTGATGGCAGAACCGGAGCGCTATGCCGAGATGCAGGAGCAGGAGCGGCAGGGGCTTGTCCGTCTGGTCAGCCGTTACCGCCGCAGTTTCCTGTCCAGACTCAGCCAGTCGCGCGGGAACGTGCAGGAGTACTATTCGGTTATCAAGAATGCGTTCCTGTCCTACAAGGGGGTCAAGGGGCGCGTCAGTTGGGGCTATGAGTCCTTCAACCGCGGTCGCGTGAAGTTGGCGAAGGTGAACGCGAAGTCGAGCACGCTGTACGTTTATCTGGCGCTTGATCCCGCTACGTTGGAGGGGACGAAGTACTTCTTTACCGATGTATCGAACAAGAAAAAGTATGCGGCAACGCCGGTTCTCCTGAAGATCAAGGGGGAGCGGAAGCTGAAGCATGCGTTGGAGTTGATTGAAAAACTCTGCGCCGAGCAGAACGCTCTGCCGCCTGTGAAGGATTACGAGGCGGTTGACTACACGATTGCGGAGCAGACCACCGAAGAGTTGGTTCAGTCGGGCTTGATTCGCCAATTCACCGCCGCTGTCCCCGTCGGGGCTTTTGAGACGGGCGTGGTGCTTGGGGAATAAGGAAAGACCTTGGAGGGAGAGAGGGTTCTCTTGAAAGAGAACCCTCTCTCCCTCCAAACCTCCCTTACTCCAGAGAACTTCCCCCATGCTCCCGCCACTTACGAAGCGAAAATTTGTTTCGCTTTTTGAGAGTGGCGGGAACATGGGGGAAGTTTTTTGTTGGTTTGGGAGGTGCGGATTTGTTGCAGGGGGCGGCTTCGCGCCCGTTTTGTGGGCGGAGTGCGCGGAACGACACATGGGTCGTTCCCTACAACAC
>CAVGEJ010000060.1:0-14137 GCA_963628215.1 Eubacterium sp. CAG:180 | reverse complement strand
ACCATTTCTATCCGGTAGCGGGAGCGAGGCGTAAGCCGACAAAATCCCGCTCGACAGGATTTTGCGCGGGAGCAGCCGGAAATAGTAGCACGGAATATGGCTACATCAGAGTCTGCACAACAAAAAAAGAGGATCAAAAATCCCCTTGCTATGAAGGTCTTGAAGGTTCTTAGGGGACTTCTCCTTAAGAAGTCCCCTAAGTGGGGCTTGGGGCAACGCCCCAAGGTCTTGTCTTTACTCCTCCGCCATGCGGGACATTTCGCGCTGCGCCATAACCAAACCGTAGTAAATGCCGCGGCGCTCCATCAGTTCGGCGTGTGTGCCGACCTCAGCAATCCGACCGCCGTCCAGAACCACAAGCCGCGTTGCGGAACGGAGCGTGGAAAGACGGTGCGCAATGGCAACCGTCGTGCGGTTTTTGGTCAGAAGCGAAAGCGCGTCCTGAATCAGCTTCTCGGTCTCGGTGTCAAGCGCCGAGGTCGCCTCGTCCAGAATCAGAAGCTTCGGATCGTGTAACAAAGCGCGCGCAATCGCAATCCGCTGCCGCTCCCCGCCCGAGAGCGTGTAACCGCGCTCCCCGATGTAGGTGTTGTAGCCGTCGGGCAGATTCACAATGAACTCGTGCGCGCCCGCATACTTCGCCGCGCGAATCACCTCGTCGCGCGTCGCGGAGGGCTTTGCATAGGTCAGATTCTGCCAGACGCTCCCCGCAAACAGGAAGTTCTCCTGCAATACCACGCCAATGTGCCGCCGCAACTCCGCCTGCGGAATGTCGCGGATGTCTACCCCGTCCAGAAGAATCGCACCGTCGTCCACATCGTACATCCGCATCAACAGGTTAATCAGAGTCGATTTTCCGACCCCCGACCGCCCCACAAGCCCGATGAATTCCCCGGGCGCGATGTGCAGGCTGATGTCGTGCAGAATCTCGTCCCCATCCCCGTAACCGAAGGAAACGCGGTCAATCACAATGTCCCCGCGTACCTCGGTCGGAACGGTCGGGGTCGCGCTGTCAACAATTTCGTTCGGCGCGTCCAATAAGCCGAATACGTTGGAAAGCGACACCGCCGCCAACGCCATCTGCCGGGGCACTTTGATCAGCACCGCAAGCGGCGTGTAAATCATGCCCGCATAAGAGGACAACTGCGACATCTCGCCTGCGGTCATCTCCCCCGCAATCATCCTGCTTCCCACATAATACAGCAGAATCAGTTCCCCGATTCCCATTACAAAATTCAGAATCGGCATCAGGATCGCCCAGATTTTTTCCTGCCGCAACTGCGCGTCGCGTTCGGCTGCCGCCATGGAAACAAACCGCTCCTCTTCGCGCTTCTCCATCCCGTATGCCTTGACCACACGGATGCCCGAAAACACGTCGTGCAACACCGCGTCCCCCCGTGCGTTCAGATCGCGCGTCCGCCGCGCCAGTTGCGCGAAAAAGCGGCGGAACATCCGGAACGCCAACGTAATGAGCGGCGCGGGCAACAGAATCAGAAGCGCCAACCGCCAGTCCACCCAGAACAGATAGATCGAAACGGCAAGGAGCAGAAGCCCCTGCTCCAGAATGTTCGGGAGCACGTCAACGATAAAATTTTTAATGCGGTTGGTGTCGCCGTTCACCCGCTTCATCAGCTCGCCCGAGGTCATGCGGTAAACGCTTCCGACCGACAATTCCTGCACCCGACGGAACACCGTATCGCGCAGCCGCACCACCAAACGGTTTCCCGCAACCGTGAGAAACCATGTCCGCGCCATGCTGAACAGCCGCCCCGCGAGATTGACCGCAAGGAGCGACAGAACCACACCGAGAAACCCTGCCAGAAGCGCGGAAGTCTCCGGATTCCGGATGTAATCGTCCACCATGTGGCGGTTGATGAAGGGAATGACCAGACTGACCGCAGTTGAAGCAAGGAAAAACAGCACCGTCAGCGCGATGAAACCGAATTCGGGCTTGGCAAGCCGCAACAACCGCAGAAGCGCCGATTTTGCCGAGGTCTGCGGAATCCGCGGTCCTATCGGCGCATCGTTCCCCCGCCCGACCGATTCCCCCGCAAGCCTGCGCAGAATGCGGTTGACCGTCCGCGCGAACGCCGCGGCGTCGGAGGTGCATTTTGCCGTCCCGCGGGCAAGCAGAAGCGACTCCCCCGCCCGCGTTTCGGCAACCAGTTCCACGCTTCCGACCCCGCCCGTCGAGGTAACATGGGCAAGTTCCGCGAGCGGCACTGCGCGCACCCGCGTTCCGTCCTCGAAAATCTCCAACGCGTCGGCGGAGCAGACCGCCAACGTCTCGCACCGCTTCCCCGCAACGGTGGCGGAAAGATCGGCGGCAAAGCAGGCGCGCGGCGGATTCTGCCGGTACGGCGGCGAGACGGCAAACAACCGCTCGGTTGCCGACGGCTCTTTCTTTGGCTTTCGCAAAATTCGCATTCCGATCACCTCAGATATACAGATCCAGCCGCTTCCGGCTGTGACGGTCGAGCGCGGCAAGGTCGGGAATCTCGTAGCGGTTTCCGTCCACATCCGTAAACGTGACCGACTTCTCCCCCACGCGGAAAATCGCGCGGTAAGGGTCTTGCACGGTAAAGGTCAGTTTTCCCGCGTCGGCAGTCGTGACCGTCCAATAGGAGAAGCCGTATTTTTCGCGCACGCGCAGGATGGAGGTAATCTGCGGTGCGTAATAACGCAGGCGCAATTCGTCCTCCAACAGACTCCGCGTCTCTCCCTCAAACAGCGCGGTGGAGCGGATGATGCCGCGCTCGTTCCCGTCCGTGTCCAATGCGGAGATGTATTCCCACGACAGCTCAAACGGAAACTCGCGGCAGAGATTCACCCGCGTTTCTTTGCCGTCCAACGTCAGATATAAAAGCCCGTTTTTTCGCTCAAAATGCGCGTTTTCGGGGGTCAGCCAGACCGTAACCGCCATTTCTTCCAACGTCCGCGCGCGGTGCTCGCCGCCTTCGGGTCTTTCCCGTCCCGCGCCCCTGTCTCTCGGACCGCCAAACGGCGGCGGGGGCGGCATTCCGTGTCCCATCATGGTGTTTTCCTCCTCAACTCCTCAAGATCTCCCATTCATTCCGCAATGCCCGCCTGCCGCAGGGCTTCCAGTTGCAGGGTGTACAGTCTGTGATAAATACCGTCCGACCTGGCAAGCAGTTCGCGGTGCGTGCCGCGCTCGGCAACCTTGCCGTGCTCGATGACCACCAACTCGTCCGCGTCGCGCAGGGTGGAGAGCCGATGCGCGATCATGATAGTGGTCTTGCCCACAATCAGCCCCGAGAGCGCTTCCTGAATCCTGCGCTCGGTGGCGGTGTCCATTGCCGCGGTCGCTTCGTCGAGAATCAGAATCTTCGGGTTCTTCAGAATCGCCCGCGCGATGGAAATGCGTTGCCGCTCTCCGCCCGAAAGTTCCTGAAATCCGAAGCCCACGCGGGTGTGGTAGCCGTTCGGCAGGCGGACAATAAAGTCGTGCGCGCCCGCGCATTTCGCCGCCTCGATCACCTCGTCATAACTCGCCTCGGGCTTGGCGTAGCGGATGTTGTCGAGGATCGTTCCCATAAAGAGGTAGGTCTCCTGCGACACAATCGCGATGTTGCGGTAAACCGTTTCCAGCGAAAGATCCTTTACGGGAATTCCGCCGATGCGGATCTCCCCCTCTTCGGGATCATACAGGCGCATGAGCAGATTCGCCAGGGTACTTTTCCCCGCGCCCGTGTGCCCCACAATGCCGAGCACACCGCCCGCAGGGACGGAAAAACTGACGTCGTCAATCACCCGTCTGCCCTTGCGGTAGGAGAAGGAGACATGGTCGAATTCCACGCCGCCCCCAATCGTTTCGGGGCGGAGCGCGTCCGGCTTTTCGCGCACATCGGGTTCTGCGTCCATGATCTCATAGAGACGGCGGAGCGCGTTGGTACAGTCGGCGGAACGGTTCATCATATCCGAGAAGAAGAACAGCGGAGAGTAGATCATATTCATGTACGCAATCACCGTCAGCAGTTTGCCGTAGGTCATGCCGCCGTAGTTCTGCATCACCATCCAACCGCCAACGCCCCACGCAATGATGTTGCCGAGGAACAGAATCGCGCCCGCCACCGTTCCCACGCAGGTGTGATAGACCCGCAAACTCCGCTCGCTGTCCGCAAGCGTTTGGCTATAGCCGGTAAAGCGGCGGATCTCGCTCTTCTCCTGCGAGAACGCCTTGACCACCCGCATTCCCGACAGCACGTCGGCAAGAAAACCGCTCATCCGAGAAGATCCCGCAAAGCGCTTGGCGTGCAGTTTGCGCTCAACGCGGAACATCACCCGCATCAGAAGAAAGAACAGCGGAACGGGCAACAACGCAAAGAGCGCCAACAGCGGCTGAATGGTGAGAAGCAGAACCACCAGAACCGCCACCTGCACCAGATTGACCACCAGATACGGGATGCCGTCGCAGAAGAACTCGTAAATGGTGTTGGAATCCTCGTTGATCTGCGTCATCAGACTGCCTGTCCGACGGTCGGTGAAGAAGCCGAGAGAGAGGCGCTCGATGGCGTGGAAAATCGTTTGCTTGAGACTGAAGGTCATCTTTGCCGCCACTTTGGAGGAAAGCCAGTTGTTCAGAATGGAGGCAAGCATCCGCAACAGCTTGGTGGCGATCACCAGAAACAGCACCAGAAGGATAGCGCCCGCAAAACTGCCGTTTGTATCGATTACCTCGTCAAAGAGAAACCCGCCCGAGAGATACGGCGTGATGATTCCCGTTACGGTCAGAAGCACCAGAGAAGCAAGCAAGATCGCCAGACTCCCGCGGTATGCCGAGAAAAACTTCCATGTCCTGCGGAACAACTGCCCCCGCTTCACGCAGTGCGGGCAGACCTTACGGTTCGGGTTCGGATACCGCATCCCGCAAATGGGACAGAAGCGCGCCTCGGGCAGATCATCGGGGTCAACGTCAAGCGCCTCCCCCCGCGCCAGTCTTTCCGCGTAACGGGCAAACAGGCGAACCGACTCCAGACAGCTGTTGGTAAAAAACGCAAAAAGAACAGTCTCCCCCGCAAGGTCGGCGACAAGAACCGCCGTGGAGCGTCGTTCCTCCACGGCAAGCCTGCCGACCCCCGACAGGGGGTGCTGTTCTTTGCTTTCGTTTTTCCAAGCCGTGCGCCCGTCCGGCGTCCGCTCCGTGCGCCCCTTCAGCACGAAAAGGCTTTCGCGATCCGCCAACAGCCAACCTTCGGCGGGCTTTCCGCTTCGGTCGCGGTCGACAAAACAGGACAGTTCCAACCGTCCCGCATCAATCCCCAAAGCGGGCAACGCTTCCGTCAGCCCCTCCGGCATCCGATCCATACACAGCACAGCTTTCTCCTTTCCGGATTCGTCGGTTGTCTGCCGATTAACGCGCTTCGCGCTCGGTCTGCGGAAACGCGCCGCAGACCGATTCGGTAATGTCGGTCAGCAGACCGTTGAAGAGTACAAACACCACCATGGACAGCGCAAACTGGATCAGCCAGATCCAACCGTAGCGCGGCTGCAGGAAAACCTCCGCGATTTTGGCACACGCCGAAAACATGGTAAAGATCATAATCAGATTTGCCCGTCTGCGCCGCGCCTGCATATCCCGCTCGGCGCTCATGCGGGAGATCGCGTCCTCCCCCGCCGCATAGCGCTTTGCCATCCGCATCACGCAGATCAGCACACACCCCACAAACAGCGCCGTCAGCACCGCTTCGATTGAGGCAAGCACGCAAACGGGGAAATAACGTTCATACGCCGCAGGATCCAGTAGCGAAGCCTTCGGCACATAATCCCGCAGATAACGGACATTCAGAAGGGTGCGCGGAATGCCGACCACCGCAACGGACAGTCCCACGCCAACCAACATGGAACTTCCCTGCATCAGCTTTCCGAGAACGAAGCATCCGCACAGCACCACCAACACGCTGCCCCAGTCGGGCAGGAATTCGTAATACAGAAGCGACAGGTTCGCCGAGAGCAGGATTCCGACCCGCAGGAAGGTAAAACCCGCCCCCACGCGCCGCCGCACCAGCAAGCCCGTGTTCGGCAGAACCTCCCGCTCGTATCTCACCCGCAGACTGTCAATCCACGCAGTCTCCCGTTTCCACACGCTGCAGGTGTGCCACCACATTCCGAGAAATACCAGTCCAACCGCGCCCGAGGCAATTGCCGAAACGCCGCGAAGCAGATCGCGAAACCGATACAGCGACGTATTGTAAACGCCCTCCCGACGGAACACCGTCAGCACGGTCAACTCGGGCAGAACCGTCAGAATCGCATGGAATACCAGAAACACAGCCGTCACCGCCGCCATTCTGTCGCACAGACTTCTGCCGCGACGGTTCGGCGTTGCAAGCCCGTTCCGCGCGCCGCCGCACTCCGAAAGCGCGGAAACGCCCCGCCAGAAGTTGCGGAACGCAGGCAGAAGAAACCAGAGTTCCAACACCGCAAACGAAAACGCAAAGAGCAACGTCCAGACCGGGCGCTCATACGGGTTCAGCTTGTCGCTTGTGTTCCCGAGAAAGACGAAAATCAACAGTTCCGCCGCAATGCGCGCCAGACCGACCCAAAGCATCCGCCGGAAGCTTCTCTGCGCCTCGGCAAGGTCGTCGTTCAGATCCGCCAGTGCGGAAATGCCGACCGCAATCAGCAACCACCCGATGATATCGGGCAAAAAATCAGCCACGCCGACAATCGGGTTCCACAAAAAGCAGACGCCGAGGGTCAGCCAGAAAAAGCCCATCGTTTTTTCTCTGTGCATCAGCGATCCCCTCCCGATCTGCGGTTCTTCCGCTCCCGCCGCTTCCGCAGATCCTCCTCACGGGAGGCGCGGGTACTGTCCGCCGCGCGGTGAAAATTGTTTGCAAACCGCTCCCCCATCCGATTGAGGAAGTTCCAACGGTAGGGCTTCGGGGTCTGATCCTCGTCCCCCGCAGGACAGATGTTCTTACAGCAGGAGACCAGCAGGCAGATATCGCAGATCCGCCAGAACAGCAAAAAGACCGTCAGCGGTACGCCGAGCTGCGCCGCAACCGATTCCGGAAGGAACACCCGCGACGCCGTATAGAGCGCCGCATAGCCGACACTCACAATCGTATCAAACACCGCGTCCCGCGCCGTGCGCGGCAGATCCACGCTCTTTGCAATGGTTGCCACGGCGTAGTAGCAGGTTATGTGAAAGAGCATCGCAAGCCCGAAATCCACCCATGCCATCACATTTTCGGCTGTTTTCGAGAGGAACGGCGCGTTCCACGCAAATACCTTTCCCCATTCGGTCAGCATTTCGTAAACGGTATCCGGCAACAGCGCGAAAACCGCGATCAGCGGAAACCGGAACGCCGCATTGTATTTGCGCAGTTCCCACAGCCCCCGCAGGATCATGACGTACCCCAACAGGCAGACCAGAAACTTCATGTTGAGCATCGCCCCGACGCCCGAAAGCAGAAAGGAGACCACATATCCCAGAAACAGCCATCCGAATCCCATCTTTGCAATCTCCTTTCCGCTTCTTTATCCTTTTTTACTGCTGTCCCTGCGAATTCTTGCGCATACAGCAGTTTTTGTACTTCTTTCCGCTTCCGCACGGACAGGGGTCGTTTCTGCCGACCGTTTCCTTTGCCGACGCGGGCGTATTCTTTTTGACAACGGGACGTTTCTTTCCGTCCCCTTCAAAACCTTCGGTAATCGGCTTTGCAACCTGCACCCGACGGATGGTCTCCTGCGGGCGCGGCACGACCGTGAGAATCATGCGCACCGTATTCTTGCGGATATCCTCGACCATTGCGTCAAACAGTTCCGCGCCGCGAATCCGATACTCCGTAACGGGGTCTCTTTGCGCGTATGCTTGCAAGCCGACGTTGTTCTTCAGATCCTCCATCGTGTCGATGTGTTCCATCCAAGCCGAGTCGACGTTCCGAAGCAAAACCGCACGTTCCACCTCACGGAATACTTCCTCGCCGAACAGCGTTTCCTTTTCGTGGTAACGATCCAGCGCGCGGTTTGTCAGCCGCTCGGTCAGTTCCTCGCGGGTCAGCTTCTTCAACTCGTCCCCGTCAAAGCGGAAATCGTCCTCTGTGGTCAGCCAACCGAGGAAGTGCGCGCGCAACCCCTCGAGATTCCACTCATGCGCGGGCGCGTCTCCGCCCGTGAAGAAGTGCACCGTATCGGCAACCGTCTCGGAAATCATGCGCTGAACAGTGGGCGAAATGTTCTCGCCGTCCAGCACCTCGCGGCGCTGATTGTAGATCAGCGTTCTCTGCTGATTCATCACGTCGTCGTAGGAGAGGACGTACTTTCTTCTCTTGAAGTTCGCCGCCTCAATACGCTTCTGCGCGCGCTCGATGGCGTTGGACAGAATCTTCGCGTCAATCGGCATATCCTCGGGCATCTTCAGCGCTTCGACAATGCCCTGGAAACGGTCCGTGCCGAACAGGCGCATCAGGTTGTCCTCCATGGAGAGGAAGAACTTCGATTCGCCCGGATCGCCCTGCCGCCCGGAACGTCCGCGCAGCTGATTGTCGATCCGTCGGCTTTCGTGCCGCTCCGTGCCGAGGATGAAGAGACCGCCCGCCGCCTTGACCTTTTCCGCCTCGGGTTCAATCTCGGCGCGGTGCTTCTCCACCAACTCGCGGAACAGTTTCCGCGCCGCGATCAGTTCCTCGTCGTCGGTGTCGGTCATACCCGTGCACCGCGCGATATACTCTTCGGAAATGCCCTTTGCGCGCATTTCCTCTTTCGCCATGAATTCGGGGTTACCGCCCAGCAGAATATCGGTTCCGCGCCCCGCCATGTTGGTGGAAATCGTCACCGCGCCGAACTGACCCGCCTGCGCGACGATTGCCGCCTCTTTCGCATGGTATTTCGCGTTCAGCACCGTGTGCGGAATGCCCGCGTCACGGAGCATTTTGGAAAGTTCCTCGGATTTGTCGATGGAAATCGTACCCACCAGAACGGGCTGTCCCTTTGCATGGCACTCCCGCACCTGCTCGACAATCGCGTTGTACTTCCCCCGCATGGTGCGATAGACCGCGTCGGGGTGATCGTCGCGGATCATGGGCTTGTTGGTGGGAATCTCGATGACATCCAGTTTGTAAATTTCGCGGAACTCGTCCTCTTCGGTCAGCGCAGTACCCGTCATGCCCGAGAGTTTCCCATACATCCGGAAGTAGTTCTGGAAGGTGATGGTTGCGAGCGTTTTGTTCTCTTTCTGAATCTGAACGCCCTCTTTGGCTTCGATTGCCTGATGCAGACCGTCCGAATACCGTCTGCCGGGCATCAGCCGTCCCGTAAAGCTGTCGACGATGATGACCCCGTTCTCGTTGACCACATAATCCACGTCGCGGTGCATACAGCCGTGCGCGCGGATTGCCTGATTGACGTGGTGCGCCAACATGATATTTTCCTCGTCGGAAAGGCAGTTGATCCCGAAATACGCCTCCGCCTTCTTCGAGCCTTTTGCGGTCAGAACCGCGTTGTTCGCCTTTTCGTCGACGATATAGTCCGCGTCGATGTCGTCATGCGTTTCCTTGTCGTCCAGTTCCTTGATGACGAACTTCTTCATGGTGCGCACCAAGCGGTCGGTGCGCTCGTACAGGTCGCTGACCTGCTCGCCTGCGCCTGAAATAATCAGCGGCGTTCTCGCCTCGTCGATGAGGATGGAGTCCACCTCGTCCACAATTGCGAACGCATGCCCGCGCTGAACCATCTGCTCCTTGTAAATGACCATGTTATCCCGCAGATAGTCGAAGCCGAACTCGTTGTTTGTTCCGTAGGTGATATCCGCCGCGTATGCCGCGTGTTTCTCCGCGTTCGTCTGCCCATGCACGACCAGACCCGTGGTCAGCCCCATGAACTCGTAAACGCGCCCCATTTCCTCCGCGCCGACGCGCGCAAGGTAGTCGTTGACCGTAACGATGTGAACCCCCTCGCCCGTCAGCGCGTTGAGGTACGCAGGCAGGGTTGCGACCAACGTTTTGCCTTCACCTGTTTTCATTTCGGCAATTCTGCCCTGATGGAGGACGATGCCGCCCACGATCTGCACACGGAACGGGCGCTTTCCGAGAACGCGGTCATCCGCTTCCCGCACCGCCGCAAACGCGTTGGGCAGAAGGTCGTCGAGCGTTTCCCCCGCCGCATAGCGCGCCTTGAGCTTTTCGGTCACGCCGCGCAATTCGTCGTTGCTCATGGCGGCATAGGTATCCGCCAGTGCGTCCACGCGATCCGCGATGACGTTGACCTTCTTCAGCTGATGCTGGCTGTAAGTTCCGAACAGCTTGGTTATAAGAGACATAATCGGTCCTTTCCGCACCCGAGAGTGCCGACAGAATATTGTTGGAAAGAGGATCATCCGCTCGGTTGGATCAGCGTTATCCCCCCTCATCAGTCACTCCGTGACAGCTTCCCCCCAAGGGGAAGCCTGCCGGGCGCAGTGCCAATACAACAAAGAGGATGCCGGATTCAACCGCACAGTGTAAAAAACGATGGAATATGCGTAGCCTTTTCATTCGGTTGCAAAGCGCGGCAAATCACAAAGCTACGTCTGCAACTGTAACCGCACTTTATAACTATATAATTATAGCGTATTTTCGTTTCAAAAGCTATTCTATTTTGTAAATTTTATCAATCCCGCGCAATTTCTTTGCCGCAGGACTTGCGAAAAAGGGAAAAATGTGCTATTCTATTCCCAACCACACGAAAGGGAACGGAATATGAAACCCATCAATATTGTACTTCACGAACCCGAAATCCCGCAGAATACGGGCAACATTGCGCGCACCTGCGCCGCCACGGGCGCGGCGCTCCACCTCATCCGCCCGCTCGGCTTTGAGATCGACGACCGCAAACTCAAGCGCGCGGGACTGGACTACTGGCATTACCTCGACATCACCTACTACGACGGTCTGGAGGACTTTTTCGCCAAGCACCCCGAGGCGGATTTCTACTGCTTCTCCACCAAAGCGAAAAATCTTTATACCGACATCCGCTACCCCTCCCCCGTTTTCCTGTTCTTCGGGAAGGAGACAAAGGGGCTGCCCGAGGACTTCCTCCACGCCAACCCCGACCGTTGCGTAAGGCTTCCCATGCGGGAAGGTCTGCGCTCGCTGAACCTCTCCAACTCGGTCGCAATCGCGGTCTATGAGGTTCTGCGGCAGGGCAATTTTGAAGGTCTGCAGACAGCGGGAAAACTCACACAGTACGACTGGTAAGAATCGGTACAACCCCGCGCGGCGCGCGGATCAGGCGCAGGACGGAAACCAACGTTTCACGGTCGGGTGCGGCGGCAGGAGGAAAACGCCAGATCAGCGGCGGCATCCCCCCGCGACGGCGGGCGGTCTGCTCCGCAAGCGCGAGAACCTCCCTCGGGTCACAATCGCTGACCAGAACCAACCGCCGCGCCGCCGTGCAGAAGTCCGCGAGGAAATCGGTCTGCTGTACCGCTTCCCCGTCCGGATCGACCGCCGCGCCGCAGAGAATCCGCTCCGCCTGCCACAGGCTCATTTTTTTTGCGCGGAATCCGGCAGGCAACCGAACCCGCACCGCCCCCGCTTCGGCGAGGCTTTTTTTTGCATGCGCTTCCCACTCCGCCCATGCCCCCGCACCGCGCAACAGCGGGCAATCGATCACAGTTTTCGTTTCCGTTTCCGAAGCAATCGGAAGCGCGGGACAGGGCAACCGGGGTGTCTCGGTCGGGCACGGCACATCCCGCGCCGTAAAAATATCGGCGGTCCTGTGCCAGATTTCCGCACAGTGCGCCCGATCAAGCGGAAGCACGCAGTCAAATCGGGACTGCAGCAACTCCCGCACATACCGCACGTCGGCGCTGTCGGAAGCCATTTCCGCACTCATGCAAAACGCGCGGAACACTTCAAAATCCGCATTGCCCGCCGTCACGCCGTACACAAGCGGCAACACCGTCAGGACGTCCCACCCTATATACTCCACGATATTTGTCAAGTCCGCATCTCCTTTCCCTTTTATATTTTCCGATTCTTTCACCCGAAACGGAACGACACATGGGTCGTTCCCTACAATGTTTCATTTTTAATGGGTTACGCACTTTGCAGGGTCGTAATCCGTAGGGAACGACCCGCGTGTCGTTCCGCCCCAATCATCAACTAACTTCCTACCACTTCTATCCGGTAGCGGGAGCGAGGCGACAGCCGACAAAATCCCGCTCGACGGGATTTTGCGCGGGAGCAGCCGGAATTCGCAGCACGGAATACGGCTACATCAGAATCTGCACAATGTAAAAACAGAACCCAAAATCCCCTTGGTTAAAGTTCTTGAAAGTCTTGAAAACTTCTTTCAAGAAGTTTTCAAGTAGGGTTCGGGGCAAAGCCCCGAGGTCTTCCCTCCTATCATACCACAAACTGCGCATAAATGCAAGAAAATTTGCAAAAAAGCAGTAGACGGGATGCAGGTTTTGTGATATAATGAGAGAAAGGCACTTCAAAAGGAGCAAGAAAAAATGGATTTTCATGATTTCAGCCTGATCTACCCCGACGAGGAGTCCCGCAAACGGCACGCCGACGGACAGGATAAACCCGATATCGACCTCTTCACCCTGCAGGAACTGGGGATGACCGAGGCGCTGTCGCTCAAGAGCGGAGACCTCTCCGACTTCTTTACCACCGACCCCGCCGTGATGAAATACCGCATTGCCACGTTTGACGATATGATGAACCACGCGGAACTGACCGAAATGCTCAACCGCCTCGTCCCCGTCCTCAACGATATTATGGAATTGCGCCGCCTTGAAGCCGACAGCGGCGACCCGAACGACTACCTCTCCAGTATTACGGAAATCGAACTGTACGTCTCGAGCATCGAAGTCCTGCATACCTCTCTTTCGACAGTTCGCGATCAGCTGACAAGCCCCGCCTTCCGCGCGCTCGCCGAACTCATCACAAGGCTTGCCGAAAGCGACTACTACCGCGAACTGAACCGCAAGCTCTCCGAGCTGACCCAGCGCGTCCGCGAGATCCGGAGCGTGACGGTCGGCGTCAACCTCGACGCACAGCTTCGCCCCGCCTCGGCAGGCGTTCTCTCCATCAACGCCGAGCCGTTCAAGTCGGGCGACGTGTTGGATAAAATTCTCCGCCTCAGCTTCAAAAACGACGAATATACCTGCATCGCAAATCTTGTCCCCTTTGGCAAGAAGCAGTCCGAGAACCAGAAAATGGCGCTGTCGCTCGCCTTCAACAGCGCCATCGGCGAGGTCTACAAGTCCTCGCTCCGCTCGTGGAAAAAGATCGTGCAGACCTACGTTCTGGAGAACACCGAGTTTCTTCTGAACCTGATGCCCGAATTTGAATTTCTCGTGCGCGGAACGCAGATGCTGTGCCGCCTGCGCGACAAAGGCTGTCCGTTGGTCGCGCCCGACATCCGCCCGCCCGAGGAAAAGGCGTTTGACGCCAAGGGGCTTTACAATCCCTGCGTGGCGCTGAAAATCGACGAACCGATCGTCCCCAACGACCTGAGTTTTGACGAAAACGCGACGATCTACGTGCTTTCCGGGCCGAACCGCGGCGGAAAATCGGTTATCACCTGCGCGGTCGGCTTGGCGCAGGTCATGCTGCAGCTTGGGATGTATCTGCCCGCCGAGCGCATTTCGATCTCTCCCGTTGACGGCATTTACACGCACTTTCCGACGGGTGCGGAGGACACGATCGACAAGGGGCGGCTTGGCGAGGAATGCGCGCGCCTGAGCGAGATCATCGACTGCGTGACCGCGCAGAGTCTTGTGCTTCTGGACGAGTCGCTTTCCTCCACGGGCAGCTACGAAGCGTCCTACATTGCGGCGGAAGTTCTCTCGGGGCTTGCGCACATCGGATGCCGCTGTTTATTCTCCACGCACCTGCACGAGTTGGCGGCGGAGATTGAGGAATTGGATCGCAAGTCCCGCGCGAGCGGCGGCGCGCCGATTGACACGTTGGTTGCGGGAATGGAGACGGGCGGCAAGCGATCCTTCAAAATCTGCCGCGCGAAGCCCGACGGCAAGAGTTACGCCCGCGACATTGCCAAGAGTTACGGTTTGACTTACGACGATATTTTGCGGAGGATTCAGGAGTGAGGGAGAAAGACCTTGGAGGCGCAGGGAGACCCCTTTCGGAGGGGTCTCCCTACCCTCCAAGCCTCCCTGACC
>CAVGEJ010000059.1:0-14154 GCA_963628215.1 Eubacterium sp. CAG:180 | reverse complement strand
CTGTCTGTCTGTCTGTCTGTCTGTCTGTCTGTCTGTCTGTCTGTCTGTCTGTCAAGGCATTGTACACGACCTGTCCCCTCCTTGTCAAGTGTTTTTTGAAAACTTTTCCTTTTGTTTCACGCTGTTATTATACCACACTGTTTGTGCCTTGTCAAGCCTTTTTTTAATTTTTACATTTTTTCGTTTGCATATGGCAATACTGAAAGAAGGAATCCAACGGGAGGGAATCACATGAACCGACAGGCAGACCGATTGCTCGGACAGGCGCGCAAAAACCGCGAAATCAGCGCCCGCCGCAATGCTTTTTTCGATATTTTCCGCGCAGTCAGCGGAACTGCGATCGTCCGCTTATGGATGGAGATTCTTTCCTACCTCCGCAGATTCCGGATGCTCCGAATGATCCTGCAGGTCATCAGCTGGGTTGTCACGCTTCTGCGGGCGGGGACTCTGATTGTCCTGACTACGATCGTCTTTTTCGTCCTGCTCCCCTTGCTCGCGGTTCTGCTTGTTATCGTCCCGTTGATTGCCCTGCTCGACCGCCGCAAAAGCAAACGGCGGCTGTCGGAAGCGCTCTCCGACAGCCACGAGGTCGTGTTTTTCTTCACGGACGGCACGGTAACCGCGCAAAGCGCCGCCGACCTGGCAAAAGACGGGCAGAGGACGGTTCTGCTGGTCTCCCCGCATTGGATATCGGGGCGCGCGACCAACGGTTCATCAGCCCGCTTTTACGTCAATTTGCGCCGCGAATCCGAGCGCGTCTTTCTGATCCGCCGCTATTTCTACTTCTGCGCGCGAAGAATGGTCGGAGACCGCGCGGTCAGCCTGATTTATTGAGCCGACGTCGGTATCCCGTAGCTTGCCGCGTATTTCGCCGCATACGATCCCGACGGGCAGATGAAACGCAGAGCCGACGAACAGCGTTCAAACGCACCATAACCGATGCTCTCCACGCTTGCGGGAAGCGAGACCGAGGCAAGGCGATAGCATCCCGAAAACGCGAACCACCCCACCGCGCGCACGCCATCGGGAATCGTTACGTTTTCCAATTCACAGTCGCGGAACGCGCCGTCCGCAATCGCCGTTACGGGCTTCCCGCCAATTGTTAGCGGAATGACCAAAGTCTTGGCTGTCCCGTTCCATCCCGTCAACGTCAAGCCCTGCCCGTTCTCCTCGTATGTAAACGTCGACCCGTCCGCCGCGGTCGGTGCGTCGGATGCGGACAGCGCGCGTTCCAGTTCCCGTATGCGCGCTTCGTATGCCTCGTTCCGCAGCGCCTGCTCTTCCCGCAGAGCCTCCAATTGACGTTCCAGTGCCGCAATGCGATCCGTTCCGGTCACCGTCTCCCCGCTTGTCCCATCGCTTTCCGCATCTCCGCCGCGCGGCTGTATGTCGGTCATACAACCACCCGACAGCGGGACGGTCAGCAAAACGACAGCGAGCAGAAACGCGCAAACGGACTTGTTTTTTCTTTTCATTTTTGTATCACTCCCTTCCGCTTTTATCCTACCACGAACGGCGGGTCGAAAGCAAGCGAAATCCGTCTGTCGGATAAATTTTTATACGGAAGCGAAATAATTGCGCGATCGCTCTTGACAAAAAAGCGAAAATGCGGTATAATATTCATGTTGTCCCGTTGCGGACCATTAGCTCAGTTGGTCAGAGCCACCGGCTCATAACCGGAAGGTCCAAGGTTCGAGCCCTTGATGGTCCACCAAAAAATCCCGAGCGCTTTGCGCCCGGGATTTTTTTGTTTCATGTTCCGTCAGAACGATTCCGTAGTTTTTCTTTCTACAGTTCTACAGCTTCCATTTTTTATAAACAATTGAAGGTGCGGAGTCGTCCGCAACGGGTTCATACCAGACCGAAAGAAGTGTGCCGTCACCCAATTCGACTGTGGACGGATACCCGATATCGCCCGCATAAGCCGGCGTTTTCGAACAGCTTAACGCAATCTCGGGTTCGAAATGCCTTCCGCCGTCGGTGCTGATAACCGCGCGGATGCCGTATGGCTCTTCTCTCCTGCCGTAGGTACAGAGGACGCGCCCGTCCCGCAATTCCGTCAGATGCGGCGGCGAACCGCTGATATTGCTTGCCTCCGATTTTGTAAACGTCCTGCCGCCATCCTCCGAACGACAGAAATACATGGTAAAGCCGTGATACAGCGCCTGCTTTCCGCACGGCGGCGGGGTTATTTCGGATAGAATGTTCCAATTCTCTCCGCCGTCGCGGCTCTCCGCCAACAGGATCGCGTCCTTTTCGGACAAGCCCGAATCCATTTCCTTTCCGAGCCACAGGAGTCTGCCGTCCCGCGTCGGAGTCGGACCGTGCGGGGAGGTTACGGGACTTCTCCGCGCCGCACTCCATGTTTTTCCGCCATCGTCCGACCGCTTGGTAAAAGAACCGTGCAGATTCATTTCATCCGTAAAAAGCCGATATTGCTCAAACATTGCGGAAGCGAGCGCACGGTCGGGGTTCGCAATCATCTTTTCAATCCGTTCCCTGCGCCTGAGATAGTAATCGGTTTCGCGGTTGAACCACGACAGGATCAGAGCCCCGTTGCCCGCCACACAGATGCCCGCGTCGCGGTCATCAAGCCAAGTGTCATGAATCAGCATCGGCGGAGACCAGCTTTCCCCATCGTCATGGCTGACGAACATCAGGTTCTTTCCAAACGGGCAGATATGCCATGCACGTTCCCCCGAACAGACAACGTACAGTGTTCCGTCTTTTGCGCGGCAGACCGTCGGCCATGCCATGCCTGATAGCGGAAAAGTCCGCTTTGTTTGCGGTAAATAATGCCTGTTTTCATATGTCCCCCACCTTCGGCTTTGAAACCGGCAGATTCCGTTTGCAGTAATTGCCCCATGCGTCCACATCCGAGCCGATATTGACGAATTGATAGCCCATTTCGGCAAGCGCAACGATATTTCCGGCGCTGCCGACTGTCCCCGCAAATTTTCCGTGCTTCCGCGCAGTGGCTGCGACGCGTTTTCCGGTTTCGGTAACCGTCGGGTCATCAAAGCGGAAGGGCTTTCCGATCCCTTGGCTGAAATCTCCCGGACCGAAGAAAACCATGTCGATTCCGGGCAGCGCGCAGATCTCATCCAACTCCGTAAGCGGCTCGGGATCTTCAATCTGTACCACAACAAAACGCTCCGCATTCGCCCGTTTGATGTATTCCTCGCCGTCGGTCAGCCCGTAGTCGCCGTCCGCATTCCCGCCGTCAATCGGTCTGCGACCGATCGGGTGAAATTTCGTATAGTAAACGATCCGTTCAGCATCCGCAAGGCTCATCAGGTGCGGAATCATAATGCCTGTGCTGTCCGCCTCCAGCGGGCGGATTAGGTCACTGTATGATCCCCGCCCGACGCGGGTCAGAATATCGCAATCATAAATTTTCGCCGCCCGCACGAACTCGCTTACCGAGGTTATGCTGTTCGGAACATGCTCCAGATCAATCCACACGCAGTCGTAACCGCATGCGCCCGCGATCTCCGCTTCTCTCGGATCATCAAAGTTGCACTTGATACTGACCGCAACGCCGCCCTGCCGCATGACGCGCAGAACTCTGCTGTCTCTCATTCAAAAATCCTCCGTTTTCTCCCGCCCCCCGGCGGTTGTTTGTTTCACGATTCCATTATAGCACATCTTGCGGCGCTTGTCGATTCACGCATAGGACGGAATCGTCTGAAATGCGTCCGAAATTCAAAAGCGCCTTGACTTTTTTTGAAACCGTGGTATAATAAAACAGACGGAATTGCGTACAGCGGAAAAGATAAGGAGGTCGATGCCATGGCGCTTTTTAACGACCCGTTTTCATTGGAGTTCAGCACCCCGGTCGGAAATCTGGAGGTTTCCGTTTTTATCAACGAGAACATCTGTATGACGAATCGGGAATCCGCTTCCCTGCCGCATAAACACCCGGACTGCGAATTCTGGTATGTGGAAAGCGGGACGGTTTACGAAACGGTTGAAAAACAATGCTACAGACTCGGCGAAAACGATCTGATTCTGATTCCTCCGATGCACACGCATTTTCAGAAAATCGGAAAGAATGAGGATACGTCCGGACACTATAATTTCCGTTTCCTTGTCAGGACTCCGAAAAGATGCGTACCGCAATCCGCGCAGGCACAGGCTGTGCAAAAAGCGGCGATACATTTACAACAGACACGGATTCTCCACGATACCGACGGCGTTATCGATATGTATCTCAGACAGATCACGACCGAGATCTACCGCAAACAAGCCGGGTATGTTCAGGTCATCCGCACGCTGTCCTCTCTGATTCTGACCGAGGTATTCCGTCTCCTTGGAGACAAAATCTCGAAAGAGATATTCCCGATGGAAGAGCTCCGGTATCACGGCTATGAAAAGACCGGAATCGACGAGTTTTTCCGTCGGAAATTCTATCTGCCCGACGTTCGGATCACGGATCTTGCCCAAGATATGCAGGTATCCACAAGGCAGGTCAACCGCATTCTTTACAAAATGTTCGGCATGTCCTTTACGCAAAAACTACGGGAACAGAGACTGCAGTATGCCGCCATGCTTCTGAAGGACAGTGATATGACCATGGCAGAGATCAGCCAACGCAGCGGCTTCCGAAGCTACCCCTACTTTGAGACTTGCTTTCTGCGCGAATACCGCATAACGCCGACAGAATACCGCAATTCCGAAAAGGCTGCCGATGATGCGGAATGATTCCTGCTCCGGACACAGACAGATAAAAAAATCGCCATCTTCCGGATGACGATTTTTTGTAATATGATTGTTCAGACCGTTCCGACGTCCGTAATCGGCTCAAACCCGAAAAGATGAACCTGCTCCGCATAGGGGTGGTAAAGCGCGGCGCTCCCCCATGTGTGAATCGGGATCAGCCGCAGTCCGTAGCAGATCACATCGCACGGAATCCGCAACAGGCGCATGATGTTTTCGGTTTCCTCGTGCAACAGACTCCATGTACCGTCCGCGCCGAGCGTTTCCAAACGGAATTCCTTGAGCATACAGGTCGGGAAGCCGAAGGATGTTCCGCCGTAGGACTGCGCCCGGAACAACGGCATGGGAATGCGCGCCACATTCGGATTTCCCTCGCAGTATTCGCGCTCAAGGTCGCTGTCGAGAACCAACCGCACGCCGACCAACCGTTCCGCCTGCGCAAACCGATAGGTAATCGCGCCGTTTGTGCGGCCGAAATAGCCGTGATCCATTCCTTCCGCACGGCGGTCGATGCCGTCGGTCAGAAGCGACGGATCGCCATAATCCGCCTCAAGCGTTGCGCGCGAGACAATCGAATCCGGCGCGCGGCGCAGGTGCGGCAGATAGCAGTCGTCATCCATCAGGCGCTTTTGCAGAAGCGAAAGACCGTCCCGCAACAGGTCGCGCGGCAGAACGCCCTTTTCAACCGCCAGAGCCGCGGCAGTGCCTGCCGCCTGTCCCATTACGCCGCAAGTTCCCATGACCCGCGTTGTGGAAAAGGCAATGTGCGTGGCGCTGATATTCCGTCCCGCGAACATCAGGTTCGCAATGTTGACCGAATACAGACTGCGAAGCGGGATTCCGTAAGGCTTGGTCAGGCGCTTTTTCCGCAGATCCTGCCCGCCGGCACCTCCCCGCAGATAGAATCCTCCCGGCTGATGATCGTCAATCTGCCATCCGCCGTAGGCAACCTCGTCCGGGAAACTGCGCGCTTCCTCCACATCCTGCTGAGTCAGAATATAATCGCCGACATAGCGCCGGCTTTCGCGCTTGCCGGGCAGAAAGCCGAGCCATTCCAGTTCCCAGTTCTCCGCGCCGTGATCTCCGTGGTTTTTCATGTGATCCCAAACGCCGAGCGCGATCTTCAGCAATTCGTCCCGCAGGGTCTCGGTATCGTGAATCGAATCATTCTCGCCGCCCAATTCGATCCAATAGAAATTCGTGTTCAGATCGCGCAGCATGGTGTGCGGCTTGTTGTGCATGGCTTCGTCGGTCGGGTAACTGTACGCCCACGACGGAGGGGTGAACGGAACGGGGTGATCGGTCTCCCTTGCCTGAATCAGGAGCGACATGCCCATGGTCTTGCGGTCTGCCGTCTTCTGCCCATAGGCTTCTCCGTGCTCCGCCTTCGATTCCCGTCCCACGCGATATTCAGCGCCCGTCAACTCTGCCAGAATGCTGTCTCCCGAGCAGTCGATGAAAATTTTTGCCTCCACGCGATGCCATGTGTAGGTCGTCAGCTGAAAGCCCGTAACCGAAACGATCCGATCCTCCCGCGTCTCCGCCTGACAGCAGGCGCAGTTGAGCAACGGCTCAAGCCCTTCCTGAAACCGTATCTTTTCATACAGAATGGTATCCCAGATCGAATAGTTGCGGGACGGGTTGCGGTGCATATTCTCCAACGCAAGTTCCTCCATAATGCCCGTTTCCTGCAGATAACGGATTCGCGTTCCCGCGCCGCAGATCCACATCCGGATTTCGCTTGACGCATTGCCGCCGAGAACGGGACGGTCGTGCATCAGCACCACGCGCGCGCCGTGACGGGCGGCTGAAATCGCCGCGAGCATTCCCGCAAGTCCGCCGCCGATAACGCAGACATCCGCTTGGTGAACCACCGTTTTCAGTTGATTCATTCCGATTGCCTCCTTTTGTTTGTGATAGCACCAGTATAGCACATCGGAAAGGATAAAGATACAGGATTTCTGACATTCTTTTTAAGATTCTTGACATTTCGGCGGATCTGTGCTATAATAAAACGAAGTCCCCAAAGAGCAGGAGTAAAACAGCATGCAAACCTATCTTGCAAATCATCTTGCAAGCGGCGAATACCGCAGAGCGGAAACGCGGAATACCGTCTGTTACGCCAACCGCCAAGGTTGGCAGGATTGGTTTATAACCGATCATCTGCTTTTTTCGCACCGCGTAACCGCCTATACGCAAAGCAGTTTTCGAGAAACCTTCCACGACCACCCCTATTACGAACTGAACATCTGCCGTGCGGGCGAGGTCTGCTTTTTTGCAGATGACCGAACCGTGACCCTGCGGAACGGATTGGTCTATCTTTTGCGCCCGAACACCGTCCACACGGGCAAACTGCTCGCGCCGTCGGTTTACGATCGGTATATCCTCTATTTCACGCCCGACGCGTTCTCGTTTCTTGCGACCCCTGCCGCGCTTTTCCGCTTTGCCGAGAACCGTTCCACCTTTTTCGGGCTTTCGGACGTGCAGAGCGCAGAACGGCTTTTCGCCCTGTTGGAGGAAACCGAGCGGGAGTTGTGCGCCGATACCCCCTACAGCAACG
Source organism: Eubacterium sp. CAG:180 (assembly GCA_963628215.1). Classification (GTDB taxonomy): domain Bacteria; phylum Bacillota; class Clostridia; order Oscillospirales; family CAG-272; genus UMGS1865. Next base: position 6,875 of record CAVGEJ010000059.1, on the reverse strand, counting down.
TTCTGGCGCTGGCGGATATTCTGCGCCTGTTTACGGTTATTGCCGACCGTTTCAACCGGGACGCGCCGCAATATACCGAGATTCCCCCACTGCTCCGGCAGATCCGGGAATACATTGATACCGATTTCGCCACAATCGAGACCGTTGGGGACATCGCAAAGCATTTCTCCTATTCCAAAGAATACATTACCCGCCTTTTTACGCGATACTACAACGGTTCTATCTACAACTACCTGACCCGAAAGAAAATCTCCTGCGGGATTGCCCTATTGGAGACGGGCTGTTCCATCACGGATGCCTGTTATCGCGCGGGATTCGGCAACATGACCTCTTTTCTCCGTTGCTTCCGTCTGGCAACGGGAACAACGCCGTCCAAGTATCTTGCGGAAAAACGCGGATAAAAAAAGAACCGTTGGCAACGGTTCTTTTTTGTCGCTTGGACTATGTTTCCAGACGGTACACTCTCCCGACGCTCGCATACTTCGCAGGCGCAAGCGTATTATACGGTAGCTGCTCCCATGAATTGTCTCCGACGAATGCGCGGATGGCGGCAAGATTTTCTTCGGTGTCGGTGATGTTCGGAATCAGCGGGGTTCGGAAGGTGTGCGGCTTGCCGCTCGCTTTGAGATACTCTGCATTTTGCAGGATTCTGTCGTTATAGACTCCCGTGTAGGTCTTGTGCTTCTCGCGGTCCATCAGCTTGAGGTCCATATAAACGAAATCGCAACGGTCAATCACCGCACGAAAGGCTTCCGCTTCGGCATATCCCGAAGTTTCGATGGCAGTATGAACCGTTCCGTGCAGGCGGTCAAGCAATTCTGCGGCAAACTGCCATTGCAAAAGCGGTTCTCCGCCCGACAGCGTGACCCCGCCGCCTGTTTCGCGGTAGATGTCGGTCTGTTTGAGTAGTTTTTCAGCAAGCGCCCCGCTCTCCCACTCCACGCCCGCAACGCTGACGAGGTTCTTCGGGCAGATATGCAGACACCGCCCAAGCCCCTGACAATCGGGATGGTTACACGGTTTTCGGCACAGCCCGCAATGCAGACAGCCCTTCTGTTTGATATACAATTCCCGTTTCGGGGACAGTCCCTCCGGATTATGACACCATGCACACCGCAAGGGACAGCCCTTGAAAAAGACGGTCGACCGAATCCCGCCCCCGTCGTTGAGTGCAAATTCCTTTATATCAAAAATCAATCCTTGCATATAAGACCTTGGGACGCTGTCCCAAACCCTGCTTAAAAACTTCTTGAAAGAAGTTTTTAAGAATTTCAAGAACTTTCACCCAAAGGGGAAAGTTACAACTCTTTACGGTTCAGCGCACCATGTTCGCACCATGAAAAAATGCGTTGAAAGTTCTTGGGGAGTCCAGAGGGGCTTCTTTCAAGAAGCCCCTTTGGCGCGTCCCCTTTACACTTCGTACTCCTGCCGCGCGATCACGTGGTCTTGGAACTCCTTGTCGAGTTCTACGAAGTAGGCAGACCACCCCCAAATGCGCACAACCAAGTGTTGGTGCGCTTCGGGATGGATTTGCGCGTCCTTCATCGCCTCAAGGTTTACCGCATTCAGCTGTAGCTGATGCCCGCCGCGGTCGATGAAATGCTTGACCAGCATCGCAACCTTGCGGCAGTTTTCCTCTCGCGAGAAGATGCCCGCCGCGAATTCGAGCGTTAAGGGCCCCCCGTTGATCGTCCGCTCAATGTGCTGTTTCGTGAACGACTGAATGTCGGTCAGCGGTCCGGGTACCTGCGTGAACAGGTTCGGCGAGAAGTTCGTGCCGAACGGCTCCCCTGCGTGCCGACCGTCCGCCGTTGCGCCAAGGTCACGCGAATACCACAGATAGTACATCGCCGTTCCCGTCCCCGCACGCCAGATGCCGCCGATACAGTTCTTCTTTCCCTCCAGTGCATCCGCAAAGGAATCGAGAATCAGCGTGCCGAGACTGTCCGCGCGGTCATCGTCACAGCCCATCTTCGGGGCTTCGTAGCGGAGCAGGTGCAGCAGTTCGGGGTCGTCCGCGTAATCGGTGTCGAGCGCGTGCAGGAGACGGTTGGGCGTGACGGTCTGCCTGTCGTAGACATATTCCCTGACCGCCGCCAGAGCGTCTGCCGCCGAAGCAATGCCGCAACCGTGCAGACCGAAATTGTTGTATTTCTTTCCGTCGCGCAAGAGGTCAAGGAACGGGGACGGGACAAACCATACGTCGTGAATGCTTTCCGTAATGCGGTCGCACTCCATCTGAATCGCCGCCTTGACATCCGCAAGCAGGGTGTTCCAATCCTTCCCCGCTGGCAAATCGCGGCGCAGAACCTCGTCCACCAACTTCGGGAAATTCACCGCACCGATGTTGGCAATGTCATTCCCCACGTTCGGGATGATGAACTCCCAACACGCGGCAACCACATAGTTGACCGCATCCTTGTAGTCGTAACCCAGTTTTTGCAGTCCCTCAATCACCACGTCGTCGTTGGAATACTGTGGGAAGCCCAAGCCGACCTTTGTCAACTCCGTCCCCTTTTCGTATATCTCAAGCGGCGTTGCCTTGCTCACGCGCAAATTGATTTTCGGGTCAATCAGCTTGAGGTCGCGGCTTGCGAGCAGACAAAGCTCGGACAACTCGTTGAAACCCTCGCTTCCGTCCTCCAGTCTCCCTCCAAGCACCATGCTTTGCCCGTTGTCCCCCTGCTGAACGCCGACATAGAGGTCGCTGTCCTTGTTGAACGACAGGAAGAAATCCTCCAAAAGGTCAAGCGCGGTTTCTTTGGTGTAAACGCCTGCGTCCATATCCCGCTTGAAATACGGGTAAATGTATTGGTCAAAGCGCCCGACCGTGTTGTGGTAGTCCCCCTCCAACCACAGCGCGTAATGGAGGATGCGGAACATCTGGAGCGCCTCGCGGAAGGTGGTTGCGCCGTAGCGTGGAACGCGCGACAGCACCTCCACCACATCGCGGCGGTTCTGCTCGACCGCCAAGCGCTTGTAGCGGTCGCAGAGGTCAATGATGGCATTGATCACGCGCCTGCCGTATGCGTCCGCGTTCTCCCGCACGGCAAGCAGACCCGAACCGATGACCCGACCGTAATCAAGCGAGAGGTTGGAGACGTAACCGAGTTCGTGGATGTAATGCTTTGCCTTGATGTCCGCCCACTCCGCCTCGGTGAAGATGTCGGGCTGTTTTTTGACCGTCCGCATCAGGACGATCTTTTCAAACGGTTGCATCTGCGGCTTCTCGGCTTGGCAAAGCAGTTCAAAGCGGCGGGTCATGCGCTCCTCGGGAGAGAGTCCCAAAGCCGAATATTCGGCGGCGAGCTCCTGCGGAAAATCCCGGCGTAGGTTGCGGTGGGTGCGCGTTTCAATAAAGTAACGATATAATTTTTTATTCATCAGAGCGTCTCCAATTCATTATCGTTAATGACATTGTATCACATTTCAGGCACAAAGTCAAGAGATTTTTTCAATTTAATTTATTTCTCACAATTTCTTGCCTTTTTCGAAAAAGTGTGATATAATAGAATTAACGTACAGATAAACGGAGAAACGACACGATGAAAACAAGATTGAAGGATATCGCAGACGCAACCGGCTTTTCGGTCAACACCGTTTCGCACGCGCTCCGCGATGAACCCGATATATCCGAAGCAACCAAAGCCATTATCCGCCGCGTGGCAGATGAGTTGGACTACATTCCCAACTTTCAGGCTCGCGGAGTCCGCGCAGGCAAAAGTTCCATCATTTCGGTTATCCTGCCCGATATCATCAACCCGCACTTTTCCATTGTGTTTCGCGGCATCGAGCAATATTTCCGCGCCTTCGGTATCACGCCGCTGTTTATGAACACCGCCGAGAACGCCGATGACGAATTGCGCGCGGTCAAGGTTTCCATCGGTCAGAACGTGGACGGCGTAATCATCTGCCCAACGCAGGCAAACACCGATTCCATCCGTTATCTTGAAAAGTCCCGTATCCCCTATGTGCTCATCGGACGGCACTTTGACGGAGATACCGACACGGACTATGTGGTCTGCGACGACGCGGGCGGAGCATACCTTGCCACGCGGCATCTGATTGAACAGGGACACCGAAACATTGCCTGCGTGCGCGTCAATCCGCTGATTTCCTCGGATCGCGAGCGTTTTGCGGGTTACCGCCGTGCTCTGGAGGAAGCGGGAATTCCTTTTTCGGAGGAAAATATCCTCAACCTGCCGCTGGCGCAGACCGAATACCGAACCGAGATCAGCGGGTTTCTTTCGCGCAACCGAGCCTGCACCGCAATTCTTTCCTTCAACGATATGCTCGCCTACGGCATCATCCGCGAAGCGCGGCAGGCGGGGCTGCGCGTTCCCGAGGACATCTCGGTCATCGGGTTCGATAACATCTGCGCGGATTACATTTTTCCGACCATGCTCTCTTCGGTCAGCGTATCCAAAAAGACCATGGCGCACATCGCCTCGGAAACGCTTTACAACTACATTTCCGGAAAAGCGGAATTCGGAGCGGGTTCGCGCACGCATATCGTCCTGCCCACGGGACTGTATCTCCGCGACACAACCGCCGCGCGGAAATGATTCCCCCATCTTTCCCCGCAACCGACTTTTCGTCGGTTGCGGGGAAATTTTTTATTCGGTGAGAAGCCGAAGTTCGATTGTTCCTGCGGGCAGACGGAAACGGTACAGAAGCCCGTCCCGCTCGCCGTCCATGATCTGTCCGTTCACCTCGGCGCGCACGGTCTGCTTGCTTGCAACGGCAAATTCCCCGCCGTCGGCAATCCGATAGCGATTTTTGCCAAGCGCCTCCGCGGCAAGGCATCCGATGTACAGATCGGTTTTACCGAGCACCGTCACACCTGCGCTGACATACGGAACAATCCACCAAAGGCGGAAATCGTCCAGGGATTCCAGTGTGAATTCCATCCGCTCTCCCGCCTCCAACAACCGGCAGGTTTTGGCAAACCAATCGTAAACCACCACACGGGTTGCTTCGGAGAATCCGACGTCCGTTGCGCCCAGACTTCCCGAAACGGGTCTTTCCTCCGCATCCAGATCAAACGCCGCCAGAATCCCCGCGCCGCGCGCGATGTTCCGTACCTTCAGTGGCTTCCCGCTTGTGCGCGGGTCGCATGTCAGGCAGTCCGCTGTCGGCGTGGCGCTCTCGTCGGGGCGCAGAATCCGACCGTCCGACAGGCACAGCGGGCGCAGAATCTCCGCATTGGTTCGGTCTGATTTGTCGCTGACATAGATCGGTCCCCCGCTGATGGCACGGCAAAGGCTGTTTTTCTCCGCCTGCCCGTCATCCGTCCACCACATATCCCAGTCGTTGACATAGAATTGTCCCTGCAGAATGCCGTTGTAGGCGCATTGCAGAATGTTCTTGGTGAACCACTCGCAATTCTCCGGCATAAAGTCATCCGAGCAACGGCTAACGGCGCTGTCGGGGCGGTTGAACATACATTCCGACGGCATTCCCATGCAGTTGATGACCGCGCCGTCGAAATGCTCCGCCACAGCTGTCTCAATTCCCGTCTGCACCGCCCTTGCGGTCTTACCGATAGCGCCAACCTCTCGGTAAAAATGCTGACAGCCCTGATTGTCAATCTTGACAAAGTCCGCGCCCCAAGCCTTTGCTTTGCCGCAGAGTGCGCCAAACCAGTGCGCCGTGTGCGGAAGTTCGGGTTTGACGATGCGCCTGCCGTCCGGAGCAGTGTAGAGAGCGTCCCCAAATTCGCGCTCCATCCCGCTCCCAGGCTCCACGCCGAACCAGTAGCCCGTTGTCGGGAACCAAATACCGACATTGCGGATGCCTGCTTCCCTCAGCGCTTCCACGGTATGCTTCATGCCGTTCGGGAAGCGCACGGGATCGCCCTCAAACGAGCGGATTGGGCTTTTGTGCATCTCATGAACCATGTCCGAAAAACCGGCATCCGGTGAAATCTCCTTCAAGTGCGGGACATCCGCCCACATATCATCGATGATGGCGAATTGCACCGGAACGCCCTTGTCTCGGAACTCCGCCGCTTTTTCCAGCAGTCCCTTTTCATTGACCCGAATCTGAAACGCATCCCACGAGCACCAGCCGAGGTATTCCAGCACCTCCGGGTACTTCCGCTCCCCTCGCAGCTTCAGCCCGTTTTCAAGCAGCGCAGCGGCGGCTTCGGCACAATCATGTGCCAGCTTCAGCGGGTCTGTCCCTTCCGCTTCCACCCATGCAAGCTGACGGACGCAGTCGGTGACGCCCGCACACTCTGCGGAAATGCGAAACTCCATCCCATCCTGCCCGCCGCGAATGACCGTTTTCCAGGTATCGGCACAAACCGGCAGGATGTAGCGATACCGCTCCCCACGACGCAGAAGCAACGCCTGCGTCCATGCGGGAATATCGTGCAGGTCGCGCCCGAAAAACGGACGGCACCAAAAAGGCGAATGCTTTTCAATTGCCACATATTCATCCGGCTCCGATAGGCACGGGACAATTCTAATTTCCCCATTGGTTTTGCTTGCGTCCACGTAAAAAGCACGCGCTTGCCCATAATGAACACAGGTCAACACCGCCTCCGCTCCGACGACCTTCCCATTTTCATTGCTCTCACTTTGTGTTTGCATTTCAAAATTCCTTTGTAGAAAAAGTCTTAAACATCCGTATCGTCCAATGGCGGGAACAGCGTGCATCCCCGCTTGCGGTACATCAGAATCACGCCGTCCAGATACTCACGCGTCCACCCCAACCGCTCCGCAAGACATTCTCTGCATAAATAGACCTTCGCGCTCTTGTCTATCAGCTTACGATATGCGCCGATGTCGATGCTGTCAATCGGCTTTCCGCAGACTTCGCAAACCATCGTTACGCCTGCTTTGCCAAGCGACACCGATACAGTCTGCATC
>CAVGEJ010000058.1:0-14749 GCA_963628215.1 Eubacterium sp. CAG:180 | reverse complement strand
TTCGGAATTACCATTCTGAATTTTTTGTATGTTGACAACGCTCATCCGGTATAATATCCTTCGGGCGAAGCACGCCTGTGCTTTGCCCTGCCAACCCAAACCGGCGCTTTTCCCTCCACGCGGCGGTCTTTTTGTCATGCCCTTTTTGTCTGCTGAAAATTATTTTGATTTTTTTCATTTTAGAGCTTGACTTTTATTAGCAGGTCTTTTTTATTCTGTTTTCACCGTCAACGGTGCAGATTTTTGGTTTTGAGGTAGTTCATCAGCCATGCGGGATCGTTGGAGGTAAAGAGCATTGCGCCCGCCGCCAACGCCTCGTCGACCAACTCGGGGGTATCCTGTTTGAAGTAGACCCACGGCTCAACGCCGTATGTTTTAGCCAGTGCAAAGAATTTCTCCGACACCACCGGCTTTTCGTGCACGCCGAAGAGGCAGACGCAGTAAGCGTAGTCGTAAACAAAGCGCTTCTGCCGCTCGCCCATGCGCTCCTGCGGCGAATAGCCGTGGACGCGGACGCGCTTTCCGTAGGTTGCGTCCAACCACTCGTTCAGCTCCCCGCTCCACGTATTGACCACGCTGCGCTCGGTGATACCGTATTCGTCCATCATGGCAATGGTCTTTTTGGCGGACTCATAGGCAAAATCGCCGCTGTCTGCGGGGTAATCCTTCAGTTCGATATTGAAGAGCATATCGGGATAGGCGCGGAAATATTCCAGAAATTCGCGGAAGGTGGGAACTTTTTCACCCTTGAATGTTTCGCCCTTCCAACTTCCCGCGTCAAGCGCCCGCATTTCCGCCAACGTCTTTTCGCGGATCAGACCCGTGCCGTTTGTGGTACGGTCAACGGTGTGGTCGTGCATCAGGATCAGTTCCCCGTCGCACGTCATGTGAACGTCGGTTTCGATCATGTCCGGTTTCAGTTCCGCAGCCGAGCGGAAGGACGCCATGGTGTTCTCCGGGAAATATGCAGCGTTTCCGCGATGCGCGGCAACCGGTATGGGATTCTGATATGCCAGTTTCATCGAATCGCCTCCTTTTCAAGCGTTTCTATTATAGCACCGCTGCGGCGATTTGTCAAGAAAACGCCACGATTCAGGTCAATAAACCACCTTCAGTTGCATTTTATGCCAAATTCTTTCAGATTCCGCCAAATCCGCTTGCAATCCGGCGTGTTCTGTGGTATAATGATAGCGGTCTTACAATTTCAACCCGGAGGTACGACTATGAGCCAACTGGAGCGGCAACAGAGCATTCTCCGCCTTTTGAGCGGGCGGGCATCGATGACGGTGCGGGAAATTTCCGCGGTGCTGTTTTTCAGCGAATCCTCGGTACGGCGCGATGTACGCGAACTGGAGGCGCGCGGATTGGTAACCCATTTGTGGGGCGGCGTGATGCTCACGTCGCATCGCGGAAGCGTGATTCCCGTCAGCGTTCGGGAGTCCGAAAACAGCGAAGTCAAGGAGCGCATTGCAAAGGAGGCGGCGACCCGCGTACACGATGGGGACACGCTGCTTCTCGACTCTTCCTCGACGGTGCGGCGCATGATCCGCTATCTGGGTGACCGCCGCGACCTGTGCATCATCACGAACAACCAACGCATTTTTGAGGAATCCGTTCCGAAGTCCTTCCGGCTCTTCTGCACGGGCGGCAGTTTCCGACAGGAGAACCACAACTTCTGCGGTCCTGCGGCGGAACAGTACTTACGGACGGTTCACGCCGATCTGCTCTTCTTCTCGGGTCAGGGGGTCTCCGAGGACGGCGAGATCAACGACGTTTCCGAGGAGGAAACCTCCCTGCGGCGGGTCATGCTGACCCGCGCGAAGAAGCGCATCTTCCTTTGCGATTCCTCCAAAATCGGCATCTCCCGCCAGTTCGTCCTCTGCTCACTTGATGACGTGGACGAGGTTATCTGCGACGCGCCTGAAAGAATTCGGGAAATACGAGGACGCGTCGGGGAAACATTCTGAATGTTGGGCGTTGCGTGAGTAATACAATATTCATCCGTCAAAGTAACATACAATTGAAACGGAACGACACATGGGTCGTTCCCTACAAAACGCATTCCCAAGAGGATTTTATCCTTTTAGGGGAGTGAACCGTAGGGAACGACCCGCGTGTCGTTCCGCCCTATTCAAATGTAACTTCCCTACCATTTCTATCCGGTAGCGGGAGCGAGGCGTAAGCCGACAAAATCCCGCTGGTCGGGATTTTGCGCGGGAGCAGCCGGAAATAGTAGCACGGAGCATGGCTACACTAAAATCTGTACAACAAAAAGAAAGGGGTAAAAATCCTCCTTGTTGAAGGTCTTGAAGGTTCTTAGGGGACTTCTCCTCAAGAAGTCCCCTAAGCGGGGCTTGGGGCAGAGCCCCAAGGTCTTATTTCTTCCCCATCGCGTCGCGGATTTCGCGGAGCAGAGCCGACTGCTCGCGCACGTTGGCGTAGAACTCCGCCTCGACAGCCGCCTTCGCTTCCTCTGCAGCCTTCGCTTCCGCCGCCTTGGCATCCTCTTCGGCTTTCTTTTTCGCCGCCTCCACCTCGGCTTCGGCAATCTTCTTTGCATTCAGCTTCCGCTCAGCGTTGCGGATAATGCGGAGCGCAAGGAAAATGCAGAACGCAATAATCAGAAAGTCCAGAATCGCCTGCAGGAATAAGCCGTACTGCACCGAAATTTTGGGAATCTCCACGCCAGCGGCATCGGTGGAAGCCTCGCGGATGACCCATTCCCACTCGTTGATGCTCACACCGCTCGTCGCGTAAGTAATCAGCGGCGTGATGATGTACTTCACCAAACCCGTTACAATCGCGTTGAACGCGGTTGCCATCACCACCGCAACGGCAAGATCCAACACATTGCCCTTGGTGATGAACTTCTTGAAATCCGCAAAAAAGCCGTCGCCCTTCTGCTTTACTTTCTTCAGTCCCTTTTCCATTTTGTTTTTCATGTTTTTTGACCTCCTGTGTTCGTCGCTAAATATTGTACCGCATTTTTCGCGTTTTGTCAAGCCTTTTCCGCAAAAACATCCGCACATCGCCAAAACGATGTGCGGATGTTTTTTTATAGCAGAAACGCGAACAGGACTGCGCCGAGGATTGCAAGCGCCACAACGCCGATGATCGGCAGGCAACAGCCGCATCCCCATGGGAAGCATCCGCCATAGTACGGTCTGCGGGGCGGTCTTCCATAGGGCGGTCTCGGTCTCCACCCCATCCACGATCCGCCGAAATGCCCGTCCGGTCCACCCGGTCCGCGACCGAACGGTCCGCCCGGTCCGCCTCCGCGCGGTCCTCTGCCTCCGAAGCCTCCGCCGCCTCTCGGTCCTCCGCCAAATCCTCCGCCTCTCGGTCCGCCACCCGGTCCCGGCATATCTGTTTCCTCCTTCTCGGGAATCTTCCCCGTCATCTTCTTGTGATATGATTATATCACACAATCACGTGATTGTCAATAGGTTTTCCAAATTTTTTTTATTTTTTTCGGCGCAGGAAGGCTTGACGGAATTTTTCTTCCTTATTCATCCCTCCGAAAAGGTCTTTTTTTCACCCCGACACGGCATGGCACAGGGTGACAGGGTGTGGCACGGATTTTTGCGGTAGAATATGGGCACACGGAAGAAAGCGAGGTGATGTAGATTGTATGACCTGTAAAAAGCGGATCGTGCTGACAGACGCGGTTCGGAAGAAGAAACTCGGAAAACTGTTGGAGGACTATCTTGCGGAGTGCCGTCCGCCGCCCGACGCAGATCCGAAGCATGCGGGCGGATCGTTCCCGAATCTCGCGGGCTTTTGCAGCTATCTCGGCTGCGGAATCGACGAATTCGAGGCGCTCCGCACGACCGACCCCGCGACGGCGGATTACCTTTCCGCCGCGCTTGAGGACGCGGCGCTGAACCGCTCCCCTATGCTCTCCCCCACCGTGGTATCGGCTTATCTCAAGCATCGGCTTGGGTACGGGGAGAAATCGGAGGCGGTCAGCAGTGCGGACGCGGGCGAGATTCGCCTGATCTTCGACCACGACATTTCCGAGGACGGCGCATGAAGAGGCAGACACCGACATCGGTCCTCCATATCAGGGGCAAACCGAACGCCAAGCAGAAGCTCTTCTTTGCTTCCCGTGCCCGTTACACCGCTTACGGCGGCGCGCGGGGCGGCGGCAAATCCTGGGCTTTGCGGCGCAAGTTGGTGGCGCTCTGTCTGCGCTATCCGACCATCCGCTGCCTTTTGGTTCGGCGCTCCTATGCGGAACTGAAGGCAAACCACGTCGACCCGCTCCTACGGGAATACGCGGGACTGATACAATACCGGGAATCCGACAAGCGGTTGGACTTTCCGAACGGGAGCAGCATCTCACTCGGCTACTGCTCTTCCAATCGGGACGTCCTGCGCTATCAGGGTCAGGAATATGACATTATCGCCATTGACGAGGCAACGCAGCTGAACGAATATCAGTTTTCAATCTTTAAGGCCTGTCTGCGTGGCGTTGGGAATGTTCCGAGACGGATGTATCTGACCTGCAACCCCGGAGGCGTGGGACATGCGTGGGTCAAGCGGCTGTTTATCGACCGCGCGTTCCGCCCCGACGAAGATCCGTCCGATTATCGCTTTATCCCCGCTCAGGTTTACGACAATCCCGTTCTGACAGCGGCTGACCCGGACTATGTACGCCAGTTGGAGTCCCTGCCCGGGAAGCTGCGCGATGCGTGGCTGCTTGGGCGTTGGGATGTGTTTGAGGGACAGTTTCTTCCCGAATTCCGTCCCGAGATCCATGTGGTGAATCCGGATGAAATCCCCGGGGAGTTGCGGTACTTTGCGGCTCTGGACTACGGCTTTGATATGTTGGCGGCGCTCCTTCTGGGCGCTGACCGGCAGGGGCGGGTCTGGGTCGTGCGGGAATATTGCCGTTCGGGTCTGGTGCTTGGGGCGGCGGCAGAGGAGGTCGCACAGCTTTGCCGAGGTTATCGGGTTGAATATCTGGTTGCGTCACCCGACCTCTGGAATCGCCGACAGGACACCGGACGGAGCGGCTTTGAGATCATGCAGGCGGTTCGGGGCATTCCCCCGATGCAGCCTGCCGACAACCGACGGATTCCCGGATGGCGGGTTCTGCGCGAGTATTTGCAGGTCACGACCGACGGACCGCGCCTTCGCATTTCGCGCGACTGCCGCACGCTCTGCGATTCGCTCCCCGCGCTTCTTTGCGACGCGTCCCGCCCCGAGGACGCGTCGGATGAGCCGCACGCGGTCACGCACGCCCCCGAGGCGCTGCGCTATGCGCTGATGAGCCGTTTTGCCGCCTACAGCGAGCAGGATCTTCCCGACCGCAATTTCCGGTTTCCCTCCCGCAAGCCGCGCAACCCACTTTACTGACGAAATCCCGCAGAGGGCGGCTCGGGTTTCGTTTCCGCCGCTTCGGTTTCCGTGTGCCGAAGCAGGCAAATATTCAGGCTGTAGACGAAAGGGGCATCGTCTTTAAGAAGCACAAATTTCTTTCACGCTTTTTCTTTGACTATATAGGCGCAAAGAGAAAAGCACACTTTGCTTCGCAAAGCTGCAAAAAGAAAGCGCCGTAAGGGGAATTTCGCCGCCTGCGGGCGGCGACCAACGCCACACGGCGTTGGATTCGTGCCGCCTCCCCAAAAAGGCGGGCGAAAACTTTCCCCCATGACGAAAGCCTTTAAGTTCGTCTACAAGTCTGCATTTCTTTGAAAGGAGCAACCTATGTCAGTTCATGACAACCGCCGCGCGACGGTGAACAAGCGCGTGACCGAGTTCGGCGGCATCCGAAGCATTGCGCGCATTTCCGACAGCGGTTCGTCCGACATGAAGAATTTTCGGATTCTCCCGGACGGATCTTTGGAAAAGCGGTGCGGTTTTGAAACCGTCATCCTCGGAACAACCCCCATCCGCGGCTACTGGGAAGGCAGTTTTTCGGGCGTTGATTACATCTTTTATGTTGCCGGAAACACGCTCTACCGCCGTTCCCAAAACGACGCGTCCCCCGTTCCGCTCACGGCGCTGACCGCGTCCGACAACCGCGTTTCGTTCTTTCTCTTTCACAACAGTCTCTATCTGCTCGACGGCTACACCATCATGGTCTTTCAGCCCGACAGCGGGATATTTTCCGTAGCGCAGGGGTACATCCCGCTTTACGGGAAGGACTGGGATCCCAAAACGTTGGGAGAGGTCAACGAGCCGCGCAACCTGTTGAACTCGCGCCTGCGGGTTCATTACCTCAACTCGTCCGCCTCGAAGGTCTTTCAACTCCCCTTTACCGCCCAACGGGTGGATTCGGTACGGGTCAACGGAACGAATGTCACTTCCTACACGTTTCAGGCGGGGACTTCGTCGGTTACGATTCCCGACAGCTACGCCACGGGCGGCGAGGTGGTCATCGCGTTTGAGATGGACAGCCTGTTCAGCATGCGCTCCACGGTATTGCAGGCGAACAGCGCGGCGATCTACCGCGACGGCTACCACGAAACGCTTCTGACCTACGGCGGTTCGTCGGGCTACCGCGTCTGGCGCTCGTCCGAGGTGAGCGAAGAGATGCTTGCGGGTGCACGTGTGATCTATTCCTCCTGCGACAGTCTGTATGTGCGGGACGGCACTTCGTTTACCCTTGGCAGTTCGGAGCATCCGCTGACTGCGGCGATTCAGCACCTCGACCGTATGCTGGTCTTTAACGACAGCGGGGTCTGGGTTCTGCGGCATCCGCACGCGTCCGACGACAGCATGGAAATCGTGCTGTATCAGGACGGGATCGGCTGTGTTGCGCGGGACGGCGCGGTACTTTGCCGCGGGATTCCCTACATCATTTCGGGCAGCGGCATTGCGAAACTCGGGCTGTTCAGCGCTTCCTCCGATATCACCACGCTGACTGTAGTTTCCTCGGACATTGCGGACAGGCTTCCCGTTTCGGTTCTGAAGCACTGCGTTCTGCATTGGTACGACCGCGACAACCGTCTCTGGCTGCGCGACACGACCGACGCGGAGGGAACGGTTCTGCTCTGCGAGCCGGACGGCAAGCGTTGGGTTCGCTATACGGGCATTGCCGCGAACGCGCTGATCGATTACGGCGGAGGTCCGGGCTTTACGACCGCGAACGGGCGGATTGCGCGGTTTGACGAAACGCTGGTTACCGACGACGGCAAAAGCTTTGAAGCGGAGTATCTGAGCCAGTATCTGGATTTCTCACAGCCCGAGTTCTGCAAACGAGCCGGCTATATTTCGATCTGCGCCGATTCCGGCGGCGCGTCGATCGGTCTGACGGTGGAAAGCGAACGCAGATCCTGCCTGTTGCGTTTTGACGGGAAGGAGGCGACGCCGCCCGAATTCTTCGGGGTGCGGTTCGGAATCGGGCGTTTCCGCTTCCTGCGCTACCGCCTCGCCGTCGGCGGAAACGCGCGGGTTCGCATCTATTCGCTCTCCGCCACTGTTACCATCTGAAAGGAGTACCATTTTCATGAAACAGGATTCCACCACCGCCGCGTGGCAGCTTTACGAGGCGGGCAAGGAATACAAGCGGCGTATCGGGCTTTACGAGACGGTACGCCGGAACGAAAAATTTTACCGCGGCGACCAGTGGTCGGGAACGGACGACGGTCTGCCGCACCCGGTGTTCAACATCATCCGCCGCATTGTCGATTTTCTCATCGGTGCGGTCGCGCCGAAGGAATTGACGGTTCACTACACCGACGACCGCCTTCCCTTTCTCGACAACTCGGCGCTTCGCGACAGCGTGAACGCGGGACTGGAACTGCTCAACAAAAACGCTTCGTACCGCTTTACGCACGGGCGGATCGACGAACTTTCGGGCAGAGCGCTTCTGGACGCGGCGCTGACGGGAGACGGCATCTTCTACTGTTGGTGGGACAACTCCTGCCGTTGCGGTCAGCCGTTCTGCGGGGACATCCGCACCGACCTTGTGCGCAACACGGGCTACTTCCCCGCCGACCCGACGCTTGACGATGTGCAGAGTCAGGACTGGATCATTCTTGCGGGGCGCGCGACGGTTGCGTCTTTACGCCGTGAGGCGGAGGAAGCCGGCATGAGCCACGAAGAGGCGATGAAGATTCTGCCCGACAGCGAACCGGAGGACGGGTCACTGTCAACCGGCGAAAACGACGGGAAAGCGACCTATCTGATCTGCTTCCGCCGCGAGAACGGCGAGGTGGTTTACGAAAAGTCCACCCGCACACAGGTTTTGCGCCATGCCGAAACGGGCTTGCGGTACTACCCCATCGCCCGCTTCCACTGGACGCCCACGCACGGTTCCTGCCACGGAACGGCTCCCGTTACCGAACTGATTCCGAATCAGCGCTACATCAACGCCGCCTACGCGATGGTGATGAAGCACATGACCAACACGGCATTTTCCAAGGTCATCTACGACAAATCCCGTATTCCCGAATGGAGCAACGAGGTTGGCGAGGCGATTGCGGCAATGGGCGGCGGGAATGTTGCGGACGCGGTTTCGGTGGTTGGGGTTGGAAAGTTGGAGAGCGGTTACCTTGACCTGATCGACAGCGTGATCGACAACACCAAGAGCATGATGGGTGCGACCGACTCCGCGCTCGGCGACGAGACGGCGACCAACACCAGCGCGATTCTTGCCCTGCAACAGGCGTCCGTTATCGGATTGCGGCAGGTCAGCGCGCGGTTCAACCGCTGTCTCGGAGAACTGGCGGAGATCTGGGCGGACATGCTTTGCACCTACTCCCCGCGCGAGCGGTTGCTCCCCGTGTTTGAGGACGGCGGGGTGGCGGCTTATTCCGCCGATTACCGTCAGCTTCGGAACGAACTGCTTCACGCCACCGCCGAAACGGGCAGCATTGACCGCCTGACTCCCTCGGCAACCGTTACCCTGCTCGACCATCTGCTGGACGGCGGGCACATTAAGGTACAGCAATATCTTGAGCACCTCCCGGACGGCTGTATTTCGGATCGGAACGCACTGCTCCGGAGTCTCGAAAAGAAAGGAAAGGATCGTACTGATGAATGAAGAAATTAAGGATTTGGAAAATCCGACTGCGGTGGACGCTGCGGGAACTCTCCCGTCGGTTGCGGACGCTCGACCCGCAGACCAATGCGGAAGCAAAGAAGCGCCTGCTCCGGCTGATGCGGCTGATCCGACGGATTCTGCAACTGACGGCGCTGCTCCTGCGGCTTCTGACGCTGTTGCGGGAACTGATCCGTTTGATTCTGCGGAGCTTTCAGCGCTCCGAGCGGAGTTGACCCGCCTGCGGGAGGAACTCACGCGGAAGCAGGAGGTCACGCTCCGGCTCGGGCGCGAGTGCGCCGAATTCCGCGACCTCTACCCCGACGTTCCCCTCTCGGCTATCCCGGATGAGGCATGGGACGCGGTTCGCTCGGGCGTTCCGCTCTCGGCGGCGTTTGCGCTCTCCGAGCGGAAGCGCGCCCGATTGGAAGAGACGGCGAAGGAGAGCAATCTGCGCAACCGTTCCCGTTCCGTGGGGGGAGTCAGCCAGGAAACCTCCGGCTACTTCTCCTATGATGAGGTCAAAAACATGAGCCGCGCGGAAATCCGCGAAAACTACAACAACATTCTGCTCTCGATGCAAAAGTGGCATTGACGGCAAACCGAAAACAAAATTTTTTGAAAAAAGAAAGGATTTAACAAAATGTCTGTTTCCAGCTTTATTCCCGAAATTTGGAGCGCGTCCATGATGCACGCGCTGGACGCCAAGTACATTGCCGTTGCGAACTGCAACCGCGACTACGAGGGCGAAATCAAAGAAAGAGGCAACGTTGTCAACATCTGCGGCATCAGCCCGATCTCCATTTCCGACTACACCAAGAATACCGACATCGCCGCCCCCGCCACGCTGACCGACTATGTGCGGGATCTGAAGATCACCGAGGCGAAGTACTTCAACTTCCAGTTGGACGACGTCGACTTCGTGCAGTCCCGCCCCGAGATGCTGAAAACCGCAGTCCACAACGCCGCGCAGGCGCTTGCCACTGCCGCCGACACCTATGTCTACGGGCAGATGGTCAAAGCCGCTTCCAAGTCTCTGACCTGCACGCCCTCCGGCGCGACCGACCTGACCAATCTGATTATCGACGCGCGCACCCTGCTCTTTACGCGCAACGTAACCGACGCAAACGACATCTCGATTGAGGTTTCGCCCACGGTTGCCGCGCAGATTCTCAAGGAAAAGGCGGCGCTCTGCACCGACAACACCGACGCGCTCGAGGGCGGCTACATCGGCTCGATCGCGGGTTGCAAAATCTATGTTTCCAACCAGATCCCGACGACGGACGACGCAAGCGCCAAGACCCGCACCTACAGTTGCTTTGCACGCACCCGCCGCGCGGTCACGTTTGCGGAACAGCTTTCCGAGATTGAGGCGTACCGTCCCGAGTCGCGCTTTGCGGACGCAATCAAGGGTCTGCATCTCTACGGCGCGCGGGTCATCTACCCCGGCGAAGTGGTCGAGCTGAAGATCACCTACTCCACCGCCACCGACTGATTCTCCCGCCTATGAAGAACGAGGACATCTACAAGGCGGCGCTCCATCTGGTGGGCGAGTTGAATTCGGCGCAAACGGCGTGGAACGCGGATTACCTTGAGCGCAGCGGATATCTCCTTGCAATGGTTTGCCGCCAATGCGAGCCTGTGGAGAATCTCTACCGCGCCGCAAACGGGCAGGTAGCTGTCACGCTCCCCGATCAGCTTTGCTACCTGATGACCGTCACGTTTCCGCTCAGTCCGCCGCTCTCCACCGCCGCCGCGTTCGGTCTTGCGGCGCTTCTGGTGGCGGACGAGAACCCCGACCTCAGCGGAGAATTGCACGATCGGTTTCGTCAGTCACTCTCGGAGATTCTTGCCTCCCTTCCCATGAAGTCCGAGTCGATCGCCGACCGCTACGCGTCCGTCTGGCAAGTCTGAAAAAAAGGTCACGGGACACCCCCGTGACCCCCTTCGGGGGCTTTGGAAAAAGTCCCCGTCAAAAAAGATTCCCCCGAGGGCGGATTCCGAAACGGATTCTGCTCTTGGGGGAATTTGTTACAGGGATTGCTTTTCCTTTCTCTTCCGGAAAAGTGCAAGCGCCGCGAGGACAAGAACGGGTGAAATTCCAACGGTGGACGAGCACCCATACCCGGGCACACCGCGCGGCGGGGCGGAATCCGCTTCGGATTTCGATTCGGAATTCTCTTCGGATTCGGGATTCTCTTCGGATTCGGGGTTCGGTTCGGATTCGGAGGTTGCGGCGGTGGTGGATTCATCGGAATCCGGTGGCGGAATCAGTTCGGACTCCGTATACTTACAACCGCTGTTGGCGCAGGCGCGGAAACGTCTGCCGTCGGGCAAAGGCTTCCACTCCGAGAGCCGATGCGCGCCGCACGCTTTGACAAGGACAGCGCCGCAGACCTCGCAGGTCACGGGCGTTGTGCAGTCGCCGTCATCCTCCGCCGCGCGGTGCGGAATCCGCCCCAGTTCCGCGCCGCAGACCGAGCAAACCGTTTCCGCCGTGCAGGACGGCTCGGTTGTATTGCCGCTGTGGTCGCAAATGCTCCAGAGCGCCTGTCGGGTCAGGTTCTGCGCGGGCATCGTATCGGGAAGCGGAAGATTCCAACCGCAGAAGCGAAAACCGATCCGCACCGGCTCTGCGGGCGCTTCCAATGCCGCGCCGTAAGCAACGGTCAGGACAAGATCTTCTCCGCCGTTTCCGAGCCGGAACGTTACGGTATAGCGGTTGACCGTCCACGCGGGATAATAGGTCGTTCCCGCGCCTTCGCTTACGGATTCCCCGAGGCTGTACACCCTGCCGCTCTCCGCGTCGCGCCAACCGGTCTGGGTATAGCCCTCGCGGGTGAAATATGCCTTGTCCGGCAGAATCAGCGGCATACCGTCGTAGTGCTTGCCGGACTGCTCGTTGCCGGCGCAGGTATCGTCCGGCAGGTAGTGCACCGTTTGATAATCCGGTTCAAACCGAACGTATGCCGACCGATAGACATCCGCATCCGGGTTCTCGATTTCAAATGCATCCCCGCCGTTCTGACTGTTTCCCGCCCAGACCCGCATTCCGGGCGCTGTCAGGATCGCGCTTCCTTCCGATAGATTCAGACCGCCCGTAACCGTCAGGCTTCCTGCGCCGCGCACGGTCAGCGTTCCGCTCACGGTCATGCCTTCGCGGACGGTATTCTCTCCCGTGACCTCCAGCGTCCACGACCCTTCCACCGACAGGTTGCGCAGACTCGCGCCATGCAGCGAGAGAACCGCGGTCTCCTTCGAGCAGCGCACCGTTCCGTCGCCCAGCACATCCGTTGCGTTGGCTTCGGTGACCCGGACGTCGTTTACAAGGATTTCCTGTTCGGTCTCCTCGCCGAAAACGGTCGGACTTGCGAAAAACGCAACCAGAACCGCTATGCAAACCGTCATCCACCGTCTCATGTTTCGAACGTCCCTTCCGTTTATTACCGTTATTATAGCACCGAACGAGACTTTTTGCAAGACTTTTTCCGCAAAAAACGCCGCGCGCCCGAAAATCGGGGCGCGCGGCGTTTTTTCTTATGTTTACTTCTTATCTTCTCGTAACGGTAATCACGTGCCGACACCGTCCGTTGGAAAGCCAGACGGCGCAACGGGAGGTTGCATCCCATGTTTTTCCGCAGGAGGAATAGTCGATCAGCCGAACCGTTTTCCCGTCGGTTGTCGGGAGTTCCGCGCACACCCGTGCTTCGGGAATCTCGGGGCAATCGGTCAGGCGCACATCCGGAACGATATGATCGACATCCTGTCTGACCGCAAACGCATCTTCGGGATCTCTTCCGAGTCTTGCATCCGCGCCGAGCATCACAGGACCGCGGCGGTAAGCGCAGAAGTCCTCCTCATTGCACGAGCCTTCGGGCGGCAGGACGGTCTGCACGCGCATATCGAGCGCCAGAATCAGGCTGTCGCCGTTCTTCCACTCGCGGGTGAAGGACTGATACCCCGTCCCCTCAATCGGCAGGCTTTCGCCGTTAAGCGTCAGAGTGGTTTCACGACTCCATGCGGGAACACGCAGGGTCAGCGTGAAGGTCTCCTCTTTCTCAAGAGACAGCTTCATTGCGATTTTGCCGTCTCCGTAAGGATAGGTCGTTTCGGTACGAACCGTGAGCGTCTGCTTTGCGGGGGTCATCACGCTTGCCTCGCCCGCGAAATAGAGGTTCAGAATCGATCCTTCCGCGCTGTGCATGACCGCCGCCTTCGGGATCATTCCGATGCCCGCCGAGCCGATGCAGGCGCAGCAACCGTAGAAGGTATTGTCGGGCATGATGTTGTATCCGCCGACCATCTGTCCCCGCTCGCCTGCCAGAAGCGGGCTGTAGCTGTCAAAGGTCAGCACTTCGGGCTTGGGCAGATTGCCGTTCTTCCGGGGGTCGTGCGCGTCCGCCTGAACCCGTGCGACCGAGGCGATATGCCCCGTATTCAGCGCGCCGAGATAGGCGTTGAAGAAGGATTCCTCGATGCAGTCGGCGTAGGTCGCGTCGCCCGAGAGGCGCAAAGCCTGCAGGGCAAATTTCATCCATGTTACGGTCACGCAGGTCTCCTGCATGATCCAGTAATGCGTGGTTGCGGTCTGGCGGAGCGCGCCGCCGTCGTAAAGTTCCTCAAAGCAACCGCAACAGCCGATGATACTCTTCTCCACGGTTACGATACGGTGCGCGAAATTGAGGACTGCAGTCCGCCATTTTTCCTCTCTTGTCACGCGGTAGTATTCCGCCAGTCCCTCAAAGCAGGACATGACCTCATAGGCTTTGACAACGGGATAGCGGAAGGGCGGCAGTTCGTCGCGGTACGCCAGTTCAAACAGGCTCTCCCCGCCCGCGCAAGCGCCCGAACGGACGATATGGTCGGCGAATGCGAGGTACTCCTTCTTGCCCGTCAGCTTCCACAGCTTCATCACGGGCTCGAGGATGGAAGCGGCGTTCGCGCCCTTCCATGCGTCCGAGGTATTGGTAACGCACATCTGCCCGATGCCGTCCCCGACTCTTGCGACGATGTAATCGAGGTGACGGATCATCGCCGCCTTGACGGTTTCGCGCAGGTCATTTTCGGGGCAGACCTCATAGAAGTATTCCAGACCGAGCAGGACGTACTTGCGACACCACATATCCCACCCGCGGAATTCCAGTTCCTGCGCGTAGGTGGAGATTCTGCCGCAGGGCTCGGCGTTTCCGATGAGCTGCAGAACGCTTTCGCGCAGAATTTTATAAAGTTCTTCGTCGCGGTTGTAGGCATAGACCCACGTTGCGCCGCGCATCATTTTGCCCCAGTACTCGCCCGACCAACCGTGCTTGGCGTCGGGTTGGGTACGGTAGAGATCCGCAAACTTCCGCCACAGATCCGGGCGCATCAGCTGATACTTCATAATAAATGCCAACGCCTCGTCAAACACGCCCTCAAAGCGGCAGTTTACCTGTTTTTCCGTATCCGCCACGTCGGTTTTATCTTTGCAATGTACAAATTCCGTTTTCATATCCAACACTCCTGTCCGGATTCTTTTCTCTCATCATTATACCACAAAACCCGTCTTTTGTAAATTGCAAAAACGCGCCCGCACGCCTCAAAATCATGCAAAAACGCTCCTGTTTCGGCTTGCTGTGGAGGGAAGACCTTGGGGCGTTGCCCCAGAGATTCCCCACACTCGCAAAAAATATTATGTAATCGTGTAAGTTTGTCAATCCCTTGTCAGAACTTGTTTTCGTAACAAAAAAGTGGTATAATAAGCGCATGGAAAAAGAAAAT
>CAVGEJ010000057.1:0-14787 GCA_963628215.1 Eubacterium sp. CAG:180 | reverse complement strand
GTAATTCTTTCGTGCCTTGCCGGACTAATCTATCGCTTATGAAAACAGTCTCTTATACTCATTATAGTCTTATCCGCACTTATGGTATGCTCCCGCACTTCTTCATCAGGATCTGGAAGTTCACACGATGGTAAATGTGACTATTGTGGAAAAAGAACATCTAATCGATATAGTGGAAAAGAGGTTTGTTGGAGTTGCTACAAAAAGATAAATGACAACTGGGAGAAAAAGCAATAACTAAACGCAACGGAAGCGGTATTCTCAATGAATGCCGCTTCCGTTATTTTTTCAAAATCCACTCCATTTTTGTTTTCAAAAACTTGTTGAAAGTTCTTGAGGGGGTCTGGGGACACTTCTTTCAAGAAGTGCCCCCAGCGCGTCCCTCGCGTCCTCCGCATCCCTCGCGCCCTTCGCGCCTCTTCTCGTACTTGAAATACTGGTAGAGGTTGCAGGGAATCATGCCGTTGTAGAGTTTGCGGACCTTGTCGGCTTTGTGACCGAACAGGCGCTCAAACTGCGGGTGGGAGGTAATGACATAGAGATGCCACGGGGCAAACGTCCAAAGGTGGTTGCCCATTTCGCGGTAGAGTGCGGCGGCGGTCTCGGGAGTCATCAGGCGCTCGCCGTAGGGCGGGTTGCAGACGATCGTTCCGCGGCGGTCGGGCTTTTCGATTTTCCGCACGTCGGCGTTGAAAATGCGAATCCGATCCTCCACGCCTGCGCGCAGGGCATTTTCGTAGGTCACGTCCAGAATTTCCTCGTCGATATCGGAAGCCCAGACCTCATAGTCCGCGTTGTGCAGGATTGCCGCCTCGGCGCGCGCCCGCTCGTCCGCCCAGACCGCGCGGGGAATCTGCGGAAAGTCTTCCGCCGCAAAGGTGCGCCCCAACCCGGGCGCGCGGTTGGAAAGGATCATCGCCGCCTCAATTGCAATCGTCCCCGAGCCGCACATGGGGTCCCAGAACAGGACGTCCGCGCGCGGTCTGGCGTTGTAAGCCAATGCCGCGGCGAGCGTTTCGCGCAAAGGGGCTTCGCCCGCGTCGGGGCGGTAGCCGCGCTTATGCAGGGTCACGCCCGAGGTATCGATCATCAGGTGCGCCACGTCCTTGAAGATGAAGAATTCGATCTGGTATTTCACGCCGGTTTCGGCGAACCACTTCTGCCCGTAAGCGCCCGACAGGCGGTCGACCACCGCTTTTTTGACGATGCTCTGGCAGTCCGGCAGGGAGTGCAGCTTACTTTTGATGGCGTGTCCTTTGACGGGAAACGCGTCGCTCCGCCCGATCCAGTCCTCCCACGGGAGCGCTTTTGTTCCCTCAAAGAGCGAGTCGAAGCTCTCCGCCGGGAAGCGACCGAGGAGCAGCAGCACACGTTCCGCGCACCGCAGACCGATGCTCGCGCGCGCCAGCGCGGATTCGTCCCCCTCGAAAAAGACCCGCCCGTCCATGGTTTCGGTGCGCGCAAGTCCCAGCGCGTCCAGTTCCTCGCCGAGCGTTTTTTCCAACCCGAACAGGCAGGTTGCGACATAATGTAATTTCATTTGATCCTCCGAATTTGAATATTCGTATTCAGATTCCTGCAAATTTCGGTTGTATGAAGCGATATTTTTGTGTTTTTCGAAGAAATCCGCAAACAGGGCTTGCAATTCTGTCACAAATGCGGTATAATGGAATATAATATACTGCATATCATCTCAGTACCGGAGGGCAGGTTGATTATGGAAAAGAAAAAAGTCGGTATTATCGGCGCGACGGGCATGGTCGGTCAGCGCTTTTTAACGCTTCTGGACGGTCACCCCTATTTTGAGGTGACTGCGCTCGCGGCTTCCGCGCGGTCTGCGGGGCAGACTTACGAAAAAGCGGTGGAAGGTCGGTGGAAAATGGCTGTCCCGATTCCCGCCGCCGTGCGCGACACGGTGATAACGGATGCCGCCGACATCCCCGCGATGGCGGCAAAATGCGATTTCGTATTCTGCGCGGTCAACATGAAAAAGGACGAGACAAAGGCGCTTGAGGAAGCCTACGCGCGCGCCGAACTTCCCGTGGTCTCCAACAACTCGGCGAACCGTTGGACGCCCGACGTTCCGATGGTAATTCCCGAGATCAACGACGCGCATCTGGCGGTCATCCCTGCGCAGAAGGCGCGCTTGGGGACGCGCCGCGGGTTCATTGCGGTGAAGCCGAACTGCTCGATTCAGTCCTACGTTCCCGCGCTCACGCCGCTGTTGCCGTTCGGCATTGAGCAGGTGGTGGCGACGACCTATCAGGCGATCTCGGGCGCGGGCAAGACCTTCCGCGAGTGGCCCGAGATGGTTGACAACGTCATCCCCTACATTGCGGGGGAAGAAGAGAAGAGCGAGCAAGAGCCGCTCAAGGTCTGGGGGCATGTGGAAGGCGGGCAGATTATCAAAGCTTCCGCTCCGCTCATCACAACGCAGTGCATTCGCGTTCCCGTTTCGGACGGTCACACGGCGGCGGTCTTTGTAAAGTTCCGCGAGAAGCCTTCGCGCGATCAGATTCTGGGCGCTTGGCGTTTCTACTCGGGCAAGCCGCAGTCGCTGAAGCTTCCGCATGCGCCCGCACAATTTATCACCTACTTTGAAGATGACGCGCGTCCGCAGGCTCGTCTTGACCGCGATCTCGAGGGTGGGATGGGCATTTCTGTCGGCAGGCTTCGCGAGGACTCGCTCTTCGACTACAAGTTCGTCGGTCTTTCCCACAACACCCTCCGCGGTGCTGCCGGCGGTGCGGTTCTGATTGCGGAGTTACTTTACAGGGAGGGGTATCTGGGGTAAGACCTTGGGACTCTGTACCAAGCCCTGCTTAGGGGACTTCTCCTTAAGAAGTCCCCTAAGAACCTTCAAGACCTTCAACTAAGGGGATTATTACCCCTTTCTTTTTGTTTTACAGATTCTGGTGTAGCCGTTTGCCGTGCTACTATTTCCGGCTGCTCCCGAGCAAAATCCCGTCCAGCGGGATTTTGGCGGCTGTCGCCTCTCTCCCGCTACCGGATAGAAATGGTAGGAAAGTTAGTTGATGATTGAGGCGGAACGACACGCGGGTCGTTCCCTACGGATTACGACCCTGCAAAGTGCGTAATCCACCAAAAATGAAACATTGTAGGGAACGACCCATGTGTCGTTCCGCATCGGTTCTCGGTTACATTGTTACGAATGGATTATATACCACAAAACGCTATACGCTCTGTGTCATTTCAAACCAAACGCCAGAGGCACTATGTTCGCACTCTGTATGTTTGGGTGAAAAGGTTTGCGGGAGTCCAGAGGGGGCTTTCCTTAAAAGCCCCCTCTGGCGCATCCCCTCGCATCCCCCCTGCGAACCAAGCGGGAGAGCTCGGCGGCGAGGGACTCGGCGAGCGCGTCAACGTCGGCGAGCGTGTTGTATACGGAGAAACTGATGCGAATCGAGCATTCGATTTCGGACGGAGACAGACCGAACGCCGTCAGCGCGGCGCTTTGGTGGTGACTGTGCGACGAGCAGGCAGAACCGTTGGAAATGCAGATTCCGCGGGCAGAGAGCGCGTGAAGCATGGTCTCACTGCGGATGTCGGGCAGGGTGTAGTTGAGAATGTGCGGCGCGCACTTTCCTGCGGGCAGATTGGGGCGCAGGGGCAGATCGGCAAACTTTTTCAGAGTCAACTCCCGCAGACTTGCCAACTTTCCGAGATTCTCCTCAAGGTTCGCGCTCCCCTCCTCCGCCGCCTGACCGAAGCCGGCAATGCCGACAAGATTCTCCGTTCCCGAACGGAAACCATTCTCCTGCCCGCCGCCAAGCAGAAGCGGCACAATGTCCCGCCGCCGCAGGCTGTCGCGGGAGACGTACAGCGCGCCGACCCCCTTTGGTCCGTGAATCTTGTGCGCGCTGACCGTTACAAGATCCGCCCGCACCGATTTCGGGGTCATGCGGCACTTGAGATAGCCCTGCACCGCGTCGGTGTGCGTAACGATATCGGGGTTGCGGTTCTTCGCCATCGTGAACGCGCGCTTGATGTCGTACATCGCGCCCGTTTCGTTGTTGACGGTCATCATCGACACCAGAAAGGTTTTGTCATTCAGCGCGGCGGCGTAGCGGTCAAAATCCAAGACCCCGCCGCGTGTGGGAATGCGAACCACCTCAAAGCCCTGCGATTCCAGCAGGCGGAACGCGTTCTCCGCGCCCGGGTGCTCGGAATCGGTGGTAATGACGCGCATTCCGCGGCGGCGGGGCTTTGCAAACGCCGTGCCGAGAATGGCGAGGTTGTCCGATTCGCTCCCGCAGGAGGTGAAGATCAACTCCCCCGGCTCGGGGCGCGGAACGCCGAGCGAAGCGGCAACCTGCCTGCGCGCCGTTTCCAGTATGTCATGCGCGGCATTGCCCATAAAGTGGAGCGACGACGGGTTGCCGTAAATCTCCATCACCTCGCGCATCCGCGCTTTGACCCCCTCGGAGAGCGCCGTGGTCGCGCTGTTGTCAAGATAGATTTCTTTCATATCATCCATTTCTCAACGGAACGCGAACGCCGCAACGATGTCCGCCAGTTCCGCCGTGTGCTTGTCAAAATTTTCCTCGGTTGCCGTGTAGGTCAGGCTGTACATCATGCTCCGGTACGCCGCGATATACTGGCGGTAGCGGTAGACCACCCCGTCGATCGTGAGCGTGTATTCGTAAACCGTTGCCTCGCGAGAGCCGAGGTTTTCTTTGTGCGTTTTATCCTCGTCCACAACCATTGCCCCCTCGCCGTACACCTTTTCCAACTGCTCGCGGGTCATGGTAAAGTATTCCGCCACGCTCAGATGCTCCACGGTCGGCATATACGGAACAACGCTGACCGACGTGCGATCCGCTTTGACATACGCGGCGTAAATCGGGGAATCGGGGTCGATCACCCAGTCGGCAGGGACATAGAAGCGGTACGCCACATCGTCCCCGAAGCAAGCCTTCATGCCCTCGGGCGCGTCCTTGCCCGCGTCGGTCTCCTTTGCAAAATCGTCGGGCAGATACGGCTCGTCCGCAAAGCGGAAGGCGTTGAGAATCTTCTCCACATCGCTTGCGTACTGCTCGTACATCTCCTTTTCGGCGGTGAACGTGAACACATAAAACGCGCCGTTCCGCTCGGTTACAAGCTGCTTGAAATAATAGGTCGTTCCGCCGATCAGAGCCGTGTAGCACCATCTGCCCGCGTCGGTCTTGTCCAGCATATCCGCGCCGCTCGTTTCCTTATCAAGCGTCACCTTGCCGTCCAATGCGGTCGCGCGCACGGGGCGCAGGCATTCGTTCTCAAAGAACCACGCAAGGCGCGGGGAGATTGCGGACTCGCCCGCAGTCTCTTCCGTTTCCTCTGTAGTTTCCAACGCATCCAGTTCCGCACGCCATGCGTCGGTCAGCGGATATTTCGCCACGCTGACGGAGGACTGCCGCGAAAGGTCGCGGTAGGCGCTCGAAACGTTCGGCGAGGAGTTCTGCACCACCCAAGTGGTGGGAACATAGAGCCGATAACCAGCGCCCGCAACCGTTGCGTTCTGCATTCCCTCGGGCACGTCGTCCCCGCCGCCGACTTTGACGCAGGAGACAAGCCCCGTCAGCAGAGCGACGCAGAGCAGGAGCAGAAACGGACGAACGAAACGCTTCATTCGGCAGCCCCCTTTCCGCCCTCACGATCCCGCAGGGTGCACTCGGCGGCGCACATGATGCCGAACCGCCCGCTCTCATAGGTTAAGCCCCCTTGGAAGAACGCGGTATACGGCGCTCTCAGCGGTCCGTCCGCAGAAAGCTCGATGGAAGACCCCTGCGTAAAGCCGCCCGCCGCCATGACCACGCGGTCGTTGTAACCGGGCATCTGCCACGGTTCGGGCGTGACGAACGCGTCCACGGGAGACCCCTGCTGAATGCCGCGGCAGAAGGCGCAAAGCCCCTCCGCGCTTCCCGTAACCACGGTCTGAATGATATCGTATCGCGGCTCGTCCCAACGCGGCTCGACCTTGTATCCGAGCGCTTCGAACAGGTACGCCGCCAGATGCGCGGTCTTGAGCGCCTGCGCCACGGTGTGCGGCGCATAGAACAGCCCCTTGTAAAGCGACTTGTTCTGCCCCATGGTGGCGCCCTGCTCGGTTCCGATTCCGACCGAGGTCAGGCGGTAGCTTGCCAGTTCGACCGCGCGTTTTGTTCCCGCGATGTAGCCGCCGGTTTCCGCCATTCCGCCGCCCGGGTTCTTGATGAGCGAACCGATGACCATATCCGCGCCGACCTCGGTCGGCTCACGCTCTTCGACAAATTCGCCATAGCAGTTGTCCACCACCACATACACGTCCTGCCGCACCGCGCGCACGACCCTGATCGCCTCGCCGATTTCCGCAACGCTCAGGGTCTTGCGGTTCAGATAGCCCTTGGAGCGCTGAATGAACACCACCTTGATGTTCGGGTGTTTCTTCAGGTTCTCGGCAATCTCTTCCGTGCGGAACGAGCCGTCCGCGTTCAGGTCGGTCTGGAGATAGTCCACGCCGAAATCGCGCAGAGAGCCGTTCCCCGGCTCGCCGCAAAGTCCGATCACTTCCTCCAACGTGTCATACGGCTTCCCCGCAATCGTATAGAGAATATCGCCCGGGCGCAGCAGCCCGTACAGACCGATGCTCAGCGCATGCGTTCCACTGACAATGCCGACGCGGACGAACGCCGCCTCCGCGCCCATTACGTCCGCCCAGATTTCGTCCAGCACCTCGCGCCCGCGGTCGTTGTTTCCGTAGCCCGAGGATGTCCCGAACATGGAATCCGACACGCGGTGGCGGCGGAATGCGTCCATGATTTTTTCCGTGTTGCGGAAGGATACCGCGTCAATCTCTTTGTAAAGCGGCGCGAGTTTTTCCTCTGCCTCCGCCGTCAGTCTCTGTACCGTTTCCGAAAATTGCATCTTGATTTGACTCCTTGTTTTTGCTCTGTGCTTCTCTTACTTATAATTCCTTTTACTTATAATTCCTTTACCAACCGGCAGAACCGCTCGCCGCGTTCCTCGAAATTGCGGAACGCGTCAAAACTGGTGCACGCGGGAGAGAGCAGAACCGTGTCCCCCGCCTCCGCCAATTCCGCCGCGCGGCGCACTGCGCGGTCAAACTCCGCCTCCGTATACACGGGAATCGTCGCGCCCGCCGTTTCAAGCGCCGCGCCGATCAGCCCCGCCGCCTCGCCGGTCAGAACCACCGCCTTTGCGCGGTCGTTCAGCGCCCGTGCGAGATCGTCAAACGGGACGTGCTTATCCCTGCCCCCGCAGATAACAATCGGCTTGCCCTCCAGTGCCGAGAGCGCCGCCATCGTGCGCGTGGGACTGGAATCGATGGAACTGTTGATAAACGTGACCCCGTTCTTCACCGCCACGCGCTCCAGCCGATGCGCCACGCCGCGGAAGGTGGTTGCCACGCGCCGCACGGCTTCCGGTGAGACCAACCCTGCGGTCAGCCCGATTGCGGTCATATAGTTTTCCAGATTGTGCCGCCCCGGCAGAAGGATATCGGACGCCGCCAGAATCGGCTTGCCCGAGAGGCAGATCATACCGTCCCGCACATACACCGCCCGCGAAGCGACCAGAGGGAACTCCTCCTCATCCGTCTTGACCGAAGAGAACAGCGTGACGGGGACTTTGCATTCCGCCGCCAGCCGCAGGCAGTCGCCGTTCTCGGCATTGGTAACGAGCAGGCTGTTCCCACCCCCGCGGAAGATGTTCGCCTTTGCCTCGATGTACTCCTCCATATCGGTGTGCCAGTTGAGGTGGTTCGGCGAGAGATTCGTCACCGCCGCCCGTTCGGGGCTGACGCGCAGATCCATGAGTTGGAAACTGGAAAGTTCCACCACCGCAAAGTCGTTCCCCGTCATATCCTCCGCGCGCGGCAGGAGCGGTTCGCCGATGTTTCCGCCGACAAAAACGCGGACGGCGCTTCCCCGCAACTCCTGCTCCGCCCGCAGAAACAGGGCGGTCAGCGTGGTGGTTGTGGTCTTTCCGTCGCTTCCGGTGATTCCGAGCACCCGCGCCCGAGTCAGTTCCAGAAACAGTTCCATTTCCGAGGTCACATACGCGCCGTGCCGGACCGCCTCGAGGAATTCGGGGAGGTCGGGGCGCAGTCCCGGGGAGCGGAAGATCACGCGCTCGTCAAGATCCTCCAGATATTGCTCGCCGAGGCGCAGGGCGACTCCCGCCGCTTCAAGCTGCGCGGCGGTATCGCCCAATTCTTCGCGGCTCTTGCGATCCCGCGCAACAACGGTTGCGCCGTGCGCAAGCAAAAAATCGATCAGTGGCAGATTGGAGATACCAAGCCCGACAACCGCAAAAGGTCCGGGGAGGCACTCCCTGATACTTCGGGGCAGTTCCAAGGTTTTGTTCCTTTCTGAAAGAGACCTCCGCGCGTCCCCGGTGGGGAATTCTCGGGGGTTCTTTATGGCTTGCGTTTGTTTGCATCCGCTTATATTATATTCTTTTTCCGTCCCGCTTGCAATAGAAACCTGTAAATTTTTCTGTTTTTCCGCAAAAAAAGCGGAAATCCCCTTTTCAAACCGCCTTTTTTCTGTTATAATAAGATGATATTCCATCACAGAAAGGACCGAAACCATTCATGGCAGTGAAAAAGCCTCAGCAATATGATAACCAAAGTATCAAAGCGCTCAAAGGCGCGGATCGCGTGCGCAAGCGCCCCGCCGTTATCTTCGGCTCGGACGGGCTGGAGGGTTGCGAGCATTCGTTCTTTGAAATTCTCTCCAACGCCGTGGATGAGGCGCGCGAGGGACACGGCTCGGAGATTCGCACAACGGTCTACCTCGACCACAGCCTTGCGGTGGAGGACTTCGGGCGCGGCGTTCCGCTCGGTTGGAACGAAGCCGAGGGGCGTTGGAACTGGGATCTGATCTACTGCGAGTTGTATGCGGGCGGCAAATACGACAACAACTCCGAGGCTTCCGCCTACGAGTACTCGCTCGGACTGAACGGTCTGGGCGCTTGCGCAACGCAGTACAGTTCCGAATACATGGAGGTTCACTCCTACGACGGCACGACCGAACGCTCGATCCGCTTCTGCCGCGGCGAGGTGGACGGAGAACTGACCGAACGCCCGCTGACGCGCAAGGAATCGGGGCGGACGGGAACGATCGTGCACTGGAAGCCCGACCTTGAGGTCTTTACCGACATCAACATTCCCGTGGACTTTTTCGAGGATCTGCTGCGGCGGCAGTCGGTGGTCAACGCGGGCATCACCTTTGTTCTGCGCGCTGAGCAGGCGGACGGAACCTTTGCGGAAAGCACCTACTGCTACGCAAACGGCATTACCGACTACCTCTCCGAATTGGTGGGCGAGAACAGTCTGACCCTGCCCGTTGCGTGGCACATGGAAGCCAAGGGGCGCGACCGCGAGGACAAGCCCGAATACAAGCTGAAAGCCGACATTACGTTCTGCTTTTCCAACACGGTCAGTCTGCTTGAATACTACCACAACTCGAGTTTTCTGGAGCACGGTGGCTCACCCGACAAGGCGGTGCGGCTCGCGTTCCTTTACGCGATCGACAAGTATCTGAAGTCGGCGAACCTTTACACGAAAAACGAGAGCAAGATCACCTTCGGCGACATTTCCGACTGTCTGGCGCTGGTCATCAACAGCTTTTCCACGATGACCTCCTACGAAAACCAGACCAAAAAGGCGATCAACAACCCCTTTATCTGCGACGCGCTGAACGCGTTCCTGCGCAAGCAGTTGGAAATCTACTTCATCGAGAATCCGAAGGACGCCGAGCAGATTGCCAAGCAGGTGCTTGTCAACAAGCGGAGTCGCGAATCGGCGGAAAAGGCACGCGGCGACTTCAAAAAGAAGTTGGCGGGTTCGGTGGACGTTTCCAACCGCGTGGAAAAGTTCGTGAACTGCCGCTCGAAAGACCCTTCCCGCGCGGAACTTTACATTGTGGAGGGCGACTCCGCTCTGACCTCCTGCAAACTGGGGCGTGACGCGGAATTTCAGGCGATCATTCCGGTTCGCGGCAAGACGTTGAACTGTCTGAAGTGCGACTACGCGCGCATTTTCAAGAGCGACATCATTGTGGATCTGCTCCGCGTGATCGGTTGCGGCGTGGAGGTGAAGGGCAAGGCGAAGTCCGACCTCAACTCGTTCGATCTTGCGAATCTCCGTTGGTCGAAGATCATCATCTGCACCGATGCCGACGAGGACGGTTTCCAGATCCGGACTCTGCTTCTGACTCTGTTCTACCGTTTGCTTCCGACGCTTCTTGCGGAGCACCGCGTCTTCATTGCGGAATCCCCGCTGTTCGAAATCACGACCAAGGATCAGACGCTCTTTGCCTACGACGAATTCGAGAAAGCCGAAATTCTGAAAAAACTCGGGAACAAGAAATACACGCTCCAACGTTCCAAGGGATTAGGCGAGAACGAGCCGGGCATGATGTGGCAGACGACGATGAATCCCGAGACCCGCCGCCTGATCTCGGTCTCCCCCGCCGACGCGGCTATGACCGACCGCATCTTCGACACGCTCCTCGGCGACAACCTCCCCGCGCGGAAGCAGTTCATCACCGATCACGGAAGCGAATACATGAAAGACATTGACGTGTGAGGGGAAGACCTCGGGACTCTGTCCCGAACCCTGCTTAGGAAACTTCTTGAAAGAAGTTTCCTAAGAACTTTCAAGAACTTTAAGCAAGGGGATTTTTGCCCCTTGCTTTTTGTTTGTGCAGATTTTGGTGTAGCCGTTTGCCGTGCTACTATTTCCGGCTGCTCCCGCACCCAATCCCGTCGAGCGGGATTGGGACGGCTTACGCCTTGCTCCCGCTACCGGATAGAAGTGGTTCAGGTTAGTTGTTGGGCGGAGGGCGGGTTGAGTTGCGGGGCGCTCCCTTCGGATTGCGCCCCTGCAGAGTGCGAAAGCGTTTGGCAAAAAGAATAACATTCAACCAAAACGGAATGACACATGGGTCGTTCCCTACAAACCTCGTCCCTAAGAGAATTTTATCTTTTTAGGGTCGTAATCCGTAGGGAACGACCCGCGTGTCGTTCCGTTCCATTCAAATGTAACATCCCTACCATTTCTATCCGGTAGCGGGAGCAAGGCGTAAGCCGTCCCAATCCCGCTCGACGGGATTGGGTGCGGGAGCAGCCGGAATTCGTAGCACGGAATGCGGCTACATTTAGAATCTGCACCACAAAAAGAAAGGGGTAAAAATCCCCTTAGTTGAAGGTCTTGAAGGTTCTTAGGGGACTTCTCCTTAAGAAGTCCCCTAAGCAGGGTTCGGGGCAGCGCCCCGAGGTCTTCGTCCCGAGGTCTTCTCACCCGAAAATATGAAAACGAGCTGTAGAATAACGGTCAAAGCACTGCCCGCCACGAGAACGCTCAGAATCAGAGCGAGAATGCGGGTAGCCAAAGAGTGACGGGGCTTGGGCTGATTGTTGTTTTGCATCGTAAACCTCCCTCCGGCTTATTTCAGCGGCACGCCGGTTGCCGGAATTTTCAGTTTTTTCAACCCCTTGGAGCCGTCGGCAAGCGAGGAAAGATCGCGCGACGCGCGAACCACCGTCTGCCCCGCTTTCAGGGACATCAACGTCACACCGCCCGAGGTTCGCGTGGACATCACGGGAATCAAAGAGGACTTGATCACAATCCCGCGGTTGTCGGAGGAAACCAAAAGGAGTTCAAACGGCTCTTTTTCGTAAAACGCCGCCACAACAGGGGACTTGTCCGAGAATGCCGAGGTAATCCGCCGACGGTTGCCCGTGATCTCGTAGTTCGAAACCGATACCCGAACGCCCTTGCCGTTCGCAAACAGAAATACCACATTTTCCTTCGCAGGATAGCTGTTCTGCACGTTCATCAGAACCGGCTTCTCGTCGGAATCCATCTTCAGCTTCACAGGCAGATATTCGCCGAGAGCCGAAGCCTTCGTCGTGTCAAAATCGTCCGCCTTCGCGCGGTAAAGCTGCGCGTGATCGGTGAAGAAGATCAGATCGTCGCGGTTCTCGCCGTCTATCATGTTGAGAATCTCGTCGCCGTCCTTGCACTTCTGCTCGTCGTTGCCGCGCAGGGACTGGAAGGTGATCTTCTTAAAGTACCCCTCCCGCGTCAGCACAAACCGCGCGTTGTAGTTCTCCGCCTCGTTCAACTCCTCGTTCGAAACCTGCGTCCAGTCGTTGACAATCTGCGACCGCCGCGGCTGACCGTATTTCTTCTTGATCTCGGTCAATTGCCCGATGATAACCGCCTTCTGCCGCAACTCGTCCGCCAGAATCTCTTCCATCTCCGCAATTTCCTTCTGAAGCCCCTCAATATCGGAAATGCGGTTCAGAATGTACTCGCGGTTCAGGTTGCGCAACTTGATGTCGGCAATGAAATTCGCCTGAATCTCGTCAATGTCAAAGCCCTTCATCAGGTTCGGCACAACATCCTCGTCCTTTTCGGTCTTGCGGATGATGCGGATCGCCTTGTCAATGTCAAGCAGAATTTTTCCGAGCGCCAGCAACAGATGCAGGCGGTCTTTTTTCTTCTGCAGATCGAATTCCAGTTCCCGCCGCAGACAGCCGAGGCGGAAACGAATCCATTCCGAAAGAATCCCGATCAGCCCCATCGTGCGCGGAACAGAATCAATCAGCACGTTGAAATTGCACTTGAAGCTATCCTCAAGCGGAGTCTGGCGGAAAAGCTTCGCCATCAGCTTGTCGGGATCAACACCCTTGCGGATGTCCAACGTCAGCTTGAACCCGTTGAGGTCGATTTCGTCGCGGAAATCGGTGACCTCCTTCAGCTTGCCCTCTTTGTAAAGCGCCGTCAGCTTCGCCTGAATCAGCTCAATCGTCGTGGAGTAGGGAATCTGTACGATCTCAATGCAGTTGTTCGTCTTGTCGTAAACATAACGCGCCCGCAGACGAACCGAGCCTTGCCCCGTCTCGTAAATCTGCTTCATCTGCTCGCGGTCGTAAAGAATCATGCCGCCGCCCGAGAAGTCGGGCGCTTTGATGATCTCCATCAGCTTGTCCACGGTCAGGTTCGGCTTGCGGAGCAGGGCAATCGTCCCGTCGCAGACCTCCGCCAGGTTGAACGAGCAGATGTTGGAAGCCATACCAACCGCAATTCCCATGTTGGGCATGACCAGAATGTTGGGGAAGGTGGTGGGAAGCAGGATCGGCTCTTTCATCGTCGCGTCGTAGTTGTCCACCATGTCCACGGCGTTCTTGTCAATGCCGCCGAACAGCTCGGCGCAAATCGGGTCGAGTTTGCATTCGGTGTAACGCGCCGCCGCGTATTTCATGTCGGAGGAATACTGTTTACCAAAAGATCCCTTGGAATCTACAAGCGGGTGCAGAAGCGTTGCGTTGCCGCGCGTCAGACGAACCATCGTTTCGTAAATGGAGGCGTCACCGTGCGGGTTCAGGCGCATGGTCTGACCGACAATGTTCGCGCTCTTGGTTCGCGGACCTGTGAGAAGCCCCATCTTGTACATCGTGTAAAGCAGCTTGCGGTGCGCGGGCTTCAGACCGTCGATTTCGGGAATCGCGCGCGAGACAATAACGCTCATGACATAAGGCATGTAGTTCTTTTCAATCGTCTCGGTGATCGGCTGGTAAACGATGGGGGCATAGTGAATGACTTTTTCTTCTTTCTTTTTCGCCATGTTGAATCGGAGGTTCCTTTCTGTAAGTTGTCGTCGGGAGCGGTCAGCGGATCTCGCGCACGGTGTGCGCCGCCGCGCGGATCATGCGGTTATAGAGTGCCAGACCCAATCCCTCCTGCGGCGGGAGATGGGCGTAAATGATCTCCGCCTCGGAGCGATCCGCCTGCCGCAGGGCGGTAAAGAGGCGGTGCGCCTGCGTGGCAAGGTCGTCCCGCGCTCCGACGGGAATCAGCCCCTCGGGCGCGAGCGCGTTGCATTCCTCGTCGTAGCAGAGGATTGCGCACTTGCGCGCCGCCTGTTCCGCGCGCAGGAAAGCGAGAATCTTGTCCTCGTCCCCGTGGAGCAAAACCACCGGCGCGTCGGGCGCGTAGTGGCGGTACTTCATTCCGGGGGAGAGCGGGCGCTCGTTGGCGGCAAGCTGGTGGGTGACTGCGTCTGCAACCGTCACGCGGTCGCAGACCATGCAGAGCGCGTCGTAAGTAATTCCGCCGGGGCGCAGGAGCGTCAGACAGTCACCGTCGATTTTGACGATGGTGGACTCCAGTCCGATTTCGCTTTCTCCGCCGTCAAGGATCATATCCACGCGTCCGTTCATGTCATGCGCGACGTCTGCGGCGCAGGTAGGGGAGGGTTTCCCCGAGAGGTTTGCGGACGGCGCGGCAATCGGAAAGCCGCACAGTGCAATCAGGCGGTGCGCAACGGGGTGTGAGGGGCAGCGGACTGCCACGGTTTCCAGTCCGCCCGTGGTTGCAAGCGGGATAATCTCCCGTCTTGGGAGAATGACGGTCAAAGGACCCGGCATAAACGCCTTTGCAAGGCGGTAATAGGTGGGGTTGGTGACGGCGTACTTCTCCGCGTCCGCAGGTTCTGCGATATGAATAATGAGCGGGTTATCGGAGGGTCTGCCCTTCGCCGCGTAGATTTTTTCAGACGCTTTCGCGTCGGTTGCGTCACCGCCGAGCCCGTACACGGTTTCGGTCGGGAACACGACCAGCCCGCCGCGACGCAGGATGTCCGCCGCGCGCCGCAAATCGCTTTCCTGCCGTGCGGGGTCGCTTACAACAACGATCTCAGTTTCCAAGCTGTTCTCCTTTTAAGACCTTGGGACTCTGTCCCAAGCCCTGCTTA
Source organism: Eubacterium sp. CAG:180 (assembly GCA_963628215.1). Taxonomy (GTDB): domain Bacteria; phylum Bacillota; class Clostridia; order Oscillospirales; family CAG-272; genus UMGS1865. The sequence continues at coordinate 22 of CAVGEJ010000057.1, read as the reverse complement.
GGGGACTTCTTAAGGAGAAGTC
>CAVGEJ010000056.1:0-14857 GCA_963628215.1 Eubacterium sp. CAG:180 | reverse complement strand
CGCACCATCAAAAAGCCTTGAAAACACTGAGTTTTCAAGGCTTTTTGCTTTTTCTTTTCCGTTGTCACACGGTTTTCAGGGGATGCACCACCTATGGCGGTGTGTCTGCCGATTTTTTAATCAAACGGACTACTATAAATTACTTTCCGCTTTTCTTCGGCATAATGGTAACGCTGTTTGAAGTCGGCGCGGAAGCGTTTCCGTCTCTATCATAAACCGTGATGACGATCTCGCAGCTCCCCGCTTCATCCGGAATTATTACTGCTTTGAATGTGGAATGTCCCTTCTTTTCACTGATACGGAGCAGTTCTGCTTCCTTGCCGCCGAGCACCTGTATCACGCGGAAACCGACATCTTCATAGCCAAGTGAGGCATCTCTGCCTTCATCTCGGTACTCGGTACGGCAATCGGTTCTCGCCGTGTTCCAGGCACCGCCCTTGACGCCAAGCGTGACGGTTTCTCCGTTGCGGCTTCTCTCGGTGGAAGTCCATTCCCATACATTGCCCCAGAAATCAACGACACCGTGCGCACCGCGTGTGACCTTTGCGTATTGTTCAACCGGCGTTCTGCCGTCATTGACACCGCAGTTAAAGTCCGCGTCCTTTGGCATATGACCCGCGGCAAGCTCCCCATTCGCTCTCGGTGGGAAGCCGATAGAGATTTTCTGCGTCATTCGCTGTCAGCCAGCTGCAATAGGCTTCCGCGTCCGCCGCAGAGACCATATTGACCGGATAGTTTTCTTCCCCGGTAGGATAAGTACCGTTTCCCCAATTTGACGGAGCTTTGTGACCCGTTGCATCGACAAACGCCTTGTACTGCTCATTTGTTACCTGCGTACGGCTGACATAGATATCGAGTCCCGCGCCCATAACCGGAATGTATTCGTACATCGGCGCGTCCGCGATCTTCCATTTGAGAAGCCTTTCATCGGTAAAGCGCAGCATGGTGGAGTTGATCCTGTCCCAATAGGTCAGATACATTTCATCCACGATCTCCTGCATCTCGGCGATCTTTGCGTTTCCGCCGGGTTTGCCCTGCGTCTCGGCTTTCAGCTCGGCGAGCTTTGCTTCCTTGCGGACAAGCACTGCGTCATAATTGCGAATGACAGCGGCACGGAGGTTTTCGTAGTTTTCGTCGCTCGGATTTCTCTGATAGAGTGAGATCAGACGCTTTGTTTCTTCGTCAAGCTCCGGCTGCTCCTTTCCGATAAAGTCGCTGTGTTCAAACATATTCATGCCATCGTCACTTGCCGCGAATACCGATACTGAAAGTACGGTAAATGCAATCAGCACGGCAAGAGCGATACTGATGATACTGCGTAATTTTTTCATAAGATCACTCCTTTCGGATTTTCGGAAAACGCTCAGTTACCTTTCTGTTCTCCGTTTTTAAGCCCGTTCTTCAGCCCGTTTTTGTATCCGGATTTTGTACCGCCGACAAGTCCGTTCTTGAGACCGTTCTTTGTGCCTTCCTTAAGACCCTGCTTGATGCCATCCTTCAGACCTTCTTTGAGTCCCTCTTTCAGACCGTTTTTAAGCCCTTCTTCAAGCACGGTAACGGTTTCTGTCTCGGGTTCTTTTGTGTCAACTTCTGTGTTTTCGGCGGCGAATACGCCAAGAGAAAGTGCCAAGCATATGCAAAGAGCCGCAAGCGTCGTTCCTATGATTTTTGTGAATTTCATGGTAAATACCTCGTTTCTTAAATTTTATTATGAAAGAAACAGCAGCGCGCTTTGCTTTTTCTTATCAACAAATTCAGTCGGCTTTATCTATAAGCCAGCTTATGAGATCAATATCTTTATCAAGGTAAGTCAGTGACGGCACCGTAAAGTGATCCGCATCGCCGAAAATTGTGATTCCGGCGTTTCCGCCGGCTTCTTTCAGAGCCGCGACGAATTCCATTGAGGAATCGGGCGGCACAATCGTATCGGCAGAGCCGACAAACGCCCACACGGGAATGTTTTTCAGCTTTTCGATATATTCAGGTTGTACCCGGACGCTTCCTGAAAGCGGAGCAATCCTTGCAAACAATGTGGGGGACGAAAGTGCGAGATTCCATGTTCCGGTACCGCCCATACTGTGGCCGGTGAGCGAAATGTTTGCTTCGTCAATACCGAATTTCGATACCGTCACCTGTATCAGCTCGTATACTGCCGAGGCTTCGTTTGCCCAGCCCTTCTGCGAGGACGGAAGCTGCGGAATGATGACATAAGCCCGCACATCGCCGAGCTGACCGTCGCGCAGGTACTTCGGGAATCCGTCCACCGCCGTGATCAGCTCAAGGTTATCGCCCTTGCCGCTTCCGCCGTGCAGATAGACGATGAGCGGCATATTTTCTGTCGGATCGGACGGTGTGTAGAGCCAATATTTCAGTTCACCGAGCGAATTTGTTTTGATACTGCACGCGCGGAAGGAAGATGCCGCTGCCGGCTTATCTTCGGGCTTCGTGTCTTCCGTGCTTTCTTCCGGAGTTTCTGGGATTTCCGTATTTTCCGTTATTTCTTCCGTACGCTGCTTAGGAGTGCTTTCCTCCGTGTCCGGCGTCTGCCCGCTTCCGCATCCCGAAAAAACGGTGATAACGGTAACTGTCATCAGCACGGCAAGTAATATGGCAATGGTTCGTTTCATAAAAAGCACTCCTTTTTCTCCGCTATTTCAGTGTAGCGGTTATTTTTATTTTGTCGGGCTTTGTCAGTTCAAAGCTCAGTTTTCCTTTGTGATTTTCCGCAACGGCTTTTGCAATCGAAAGCCCGATGCCGAAGCCTTTGATTTTATCGGAAGTATCGGCACGGTAAAATCTGCCGGACAGCTTTCCGATATTTTCTTCGCTGATGCCGACCGCATCGTTTTCGGTGCTGATTTTTACACCGTGCCCCTCGGCGGAGAGCGTCAGCCGGACGCTTCCCCCGGCGGGGCTGTATTTGAAGGCATTGTCAAGCAGTACCGTCAAAAGCTCGCGTATCGCTTTTTCATCGCCGCAGTAGGAAACCCCGCCGTCTATTGAGACATCAAAGCGTTTTTCGGTGCTTTCAGCAACGGAACGGAAAGAACTTGCCACGTCCTCTGCCACATCGGATATGGGAAAAATGATTTTTTTCATTTTCTCGTCCTGCTCCTCCGCACGGGCAAGATAGACGAGCCTGTGCGTCAGCTCGGTCATTTCCGAGGTCTGCTTCATAATGTCCGTGAGCCACTCGTTCTCCCCAATCTCAGATTCAAGGAGCTGTGCGTCGGCGTTTATCACCGTCAGCGGCGTTTTCAGTCCGTGACTTGCCGAGGTGATAAATTCTTTCTGCTTCTGCCGATTTCTGACGAGAGGCGCAACCACGGCTCCCGATATCGCCGTCAGCAATACCGCCATGACCGCAATACCCGAAAGCGAGATCAGGATCAGCGATCTTGCATTGCTTCTGAAGGATTCTGTTGCCACGATACGCGAGAGAAATGTGATCTTAATGATGCCGGCTTCGCGACGGACAAGATAACGGTATCCTTCAATGTACCCTTTTTCGCTTTTGTCGGCAATCACTTTTTTTGCAAGCTCTGTGGCAAGCGGACGGGTAACGAGAGAGGTGTGTTCAAGATCAAAATCAAATTCTCTTGTCTCAAGGTCAAATGTCACCTTGAAATATCTTGCGTCATCGGCTTCCGCCGCGGTTTCCAGGGATTTTATGATGGTGTCCGCCCGCAGCGTCATCTGTCGGTAGCTTCTGCAAATGCTGAATGTGACAATTGCCGTTTGCAGGACAATCAGTGCAAGAACGGAGAGCAACACAAATCTGACCTGAAGGCGGCGTTTCAGTCTGCTTTTCATCGCACGCCCTCCAGAATGTAGCCCGCACCGCGTTTGGTCTCAATGCGGATATCGGCGCCGATGGCTTCGAGCTTACGGCGAAGGTAGGAGATGTAAGTCCAAACCGTGTTGTCCTCGGCACGGCTGTCGGAATCCCATATATTTTCGAGAAAGCGCGATGAAGAGATCACCGTTTCGGGATTGCGCATGAGAAGGAGCATCGTCTGATATTCCTTGTTTGCCAGCTTGTAGCTTCCGCCGGGTGCCGACAGTTCAAACGACTGCGTATTCAGCGTCACATTTCCGAAAGACAGCATATTGTTCTGTTGAATCTCGGTCTTTCTCGTCAGCACCCGAAGTCTTGCGAGAAGCTCGCGCATATCGAACGGCTTTGTCAGGTAATCGTTTGCACCGGCATCAAGCCCCGCGACCTTGTCGTCGATTTCGAATTTCGCGGTCAGAAGCAGAACCGGCGTCGTGTTGTGTTCGGCTCTCGCCAGTGACAGCACGCTCACACCATCTGTCACGGGCATCATAATGTCAAGAACCGCAGCATCATAATAGCCGCTTTGCAGATAAGCAAGGGCGTCACCGCCGTTGTCGACCGCATCCACAGAATAATTGTTTTTCTGAAGGATCGAGGTCAGCGCCCGACGAAGCGAGCTGTCGTCCTCGGCAATCAGTATTTTCATATGCTTTCCTTTCCGCCCGGATCGCCGTTTTGCTTTCTGTGACCTCATTTTATCGCGTCAACCTCAATCGGGGCTCAAAGATTTTTTGTTTTTTGAAAATATTTTCTTTTTTTCATTATACCATGAAGCAATGTGCTTGCACGGACATTTTTGCGAAGCCGTCAATGCCGCAGCCGCGCGAAGCGCGGGGAGGCGACAGCTGTGAAGAATTGCTTTGCAATTCTTCCTGCGGATATCCTCAGTGATTATCTCCGCACGAGATAAATCAAAAATAACGTGTTTTTGTTCTTCGTTAACCTCACCGGGGATTCTATATGACCGTTCAACGTCCCATTCCATTGCTTCAGATATCAAGCGAGTAAAAGACTTGCTTTTTATGTCAAGTTTGCCATTATCTTTGTTTATGTTGATTGGAACACGAAATGATGTAAACGATATTCTATCGAATGGCTCTAATAACATAAGATGCCTTTCTTTGTGCAACTGAAACCTAATGAACCTCGGTTCACCTATCGCTCTAACCGTTTGCCGAAAAGCCCTTATCGTGCCACTTTTATTGTAAAATGATATGTAAGTTGTACTTCTCTCATTGTTATACTCGCTTGGTTCCTTCAAATATTTCCGGGTCACTAAAATCAAACAGTAACATTAGTTTTTCCCCCGATTGAACGAGTCTTCCGTAAGTTTTATAATGCCTCTGTTTTTTTATATCCCCACTGCTCGAAAATTTTGCGTGTTAGTTGTGGACATTCTAATTTAGCATACTTCGGCTCGTCTTTATTTTTCCTCCAAACCACCGCATCTGTTGCAGTAGATGATGACGGACAAAGTATGACCGTTTAACTTTTTGTGCCGTTTTTATAACCTGCACACTATCGGACGCATCATAATAAACATTCGGATCATCGTTACACCAATGGTGATTTATCGGCACATACCCTTGAAAAATGCCTATGTCTATGACATGCATAAAATGCAACCCACCACGCATACCATGTCTTCGATTTTCTATGATTCGCCGTTTTATACCGAAAGGAACAGACTTTGACGACATGACCGACGACAAAGTGGAGAAAATTACCGCTTGGCTAAACAATTACCCGCGCGGAATTTTTAACTACTACACATCGCAATACTTCTTTGGCAAAGAAATTCAAGCGATTTTAACCAGTTCACAAAATATTAACAAGCAAAATTCGCATTTATCTCTTGACAAGAGCGTTTTTTTGAATCAACAAAGATAGAGAAAGACCTTTGGGCGTTGCCCCAACCCCTATTTAAGAGACTTTTTGAAAAAAGTCTCTTAAAAATCTCCAAAAACTTTCCTCCAAGGGCGGGATTCCGTAACGAATCCCGCCCTTGGGGGAAATTCTTGAAGGTTCTTAGGAAACTTCTTATAAGAAGTTTCCTAAGCAGGGTTCGGGACAGAGTCCCGAGGTCTCCCCCTACCTCTGTTTATACAAAACCAACTCCGGGAGACTGCCGTCTACGCTGTAGCTGCTGACCAGAATAAAATCCGTGCCCGCAATAACGCCGTAGCAAACGCCCGCTCCGGGGAGCGATAACTGCGTCCCGAGATAAACGTCGCGGTCGTCCAGAAATTTCACACACGCTCCGCTCGGCAGACGGTACGCAAGATTCACATCCCGCCCCGCAAGCTCGCACAAACCCGCCGCCTCGGGCAACCCCGCATGCCGCAGACAATCGTTGATCTCGGCAAGCAACTCCGCCCGGAACGCGTCATACGCTTCCCTGCCGCCGAATCGGATGTACTCCGCCGCAACGCAGCGCCCGCCGAACGGTTTTCCGCAGGTCTCCCCGCAACCGCGGCACTCCGAACGGAGCGCACACGCCGAACAGTCCGCACCGCAAAGTCCTCTCATCGTTCCGTGCCCTCCTTTTTTTCAGGGCGCGCCACCTCAAATCCGATCTTCCGGTCGCGCCAATAAAATGTGTAGTCCCGCTCGTCGATCTCCCGCAGAACGCGGCACGGATTCCCGACCGCCACAACGCCGGACGGAATATCCTTCGTTACCACACTGCCTGCGCCGATTACGCTGTCATCTCCCACCGTCACGCCCGGCAGAATCACAACCCCCGCGCCGATCCAGACCCTGTTGCCGATCCGCACGGGCTGATTGAACTGGTAGACCTGCTCCCGCAACTCGGGCGCAATCGGATGCCCCGCCGTTGCAAGCGTGACGTTCGGTCCGATCATCACGCTGTCCCCGATGAAAATATCGGTATCGTCCACTGCCGTCAGATGAAAATTCGCGTAAAAATTCTTTCCCACATGAAGGTTGCACCCCCAGTTGGCGTAAAAAGGCGGCTCGATGTAGCAGTTCTCGCCGCACTCCGCCAGAACCTGCCGCAGAATTTCGCTCCGCTTCTCCCCCTCGCAGGGGCGCGTCAGGTTGTAGTCGTACAACAACTCCTTGCAGGCGCGATGCCGACGATCCAATTCTTCCGAAGCGGTTTCCAGACTGCATGTGTACAGCCCGCCGCCCTTGATGATCTCTTCCGGCGTCATAAAATCCCTCCCGTTGCAAAGAGAACCGCTTCGCGGGAAACGGTTCTCTGCTTTATTTTATTTATTGGTTGGGTAATCAAAGCGGATGCACGCCGTTCTTTGCGTCAGCGTGGTCTGCGTCCAACCCGTACTTCTTCGCCTTGCGGTACTCGAAGAACTTCTTCGATACCTCGGGGAAGAGCGCGTAGGACAGCACATCCTCGTCCTGCTCCGCCCAAGGCGCAACCTCACGGCGCAACTCCTCAAGTTCGGGCTTGAGCAGATCCGCAGGACGGCAGGTAATCGGCTTTTCGTCGCCGATGATCTTCTTTACGAATGCAGGGTCGATCGGAAGCGGCGTTTTGCCGTACTCGCCGCGCACAATGCCCTTGAATTCCTTCGTGCAGGTCTTGTAGCGTTCGCCCATGATGACGTTGAACACCGCCTGTGTGCCGACGATCTGCGACGACGGCGTAACCAGAGGCGGATATCCGACATCCGCGCGCACGCGCGGCACTTCCTCCAACACCTCGGTCAGCTTATCCGACTTGCCCGCCTGCGCCAACTGGCTCATCAGGTTGGAAAGCATTCCGCCGGGAACCTGATACAGCAACGCGTTCACGTCCACCTTCAGCGCCTTCGGGTTGAGAAGTCCGCTTGCCAGATACTTTTCGCGCAAAGGTGTGAAATACTTCGTTACCTTGTCCAGTTTTGCAAGGTCAATGCCGGTGTCGTAAGGCGTTCCCGCAAGCGCCGCCACCATCGCCTCGGTCGCGGGCTGAGAAGTTCCCATCGCCATCGGGGAAATCGCGGTGTCGATGATGTCGACTCCCGCTTCCACCGCCTTGAGCAGAGTCATGGAAGCAAGCCCCGAGGTGTAGTGCGTGTGCAGCTGAATCGGCACTTTGACGGTTTCCTTCAGCGCCTTGATCAGGTCGTATGCGTCGTAAGGCTTGAGCAAGCCCGCCATGTCCTTGACGCAGATGGAATCCGCGCCCATTTCCTCCAGTTGCTTTGCGTAGCCGACATAGTACTCGGGCGTGTAAACAGGACCTGTGGTGTAGGAAATCGCCGCCTGCACGTGTCCGCCTTCCTTCTTGGTCGCGTCAATCGCGGTCTTGAGGTTGCGGGGATCGTTGAGCGCGTCGAAAATCCGCAGAATGTCAATGCCGTTTGCAATCGACTTCTGCACGAAATACTCCACCACGTCGTCCGAATAGTGACGGTAGCCGAGGATGTTCTGCCCGCGGAACAGCATCTGAAGCTTGGTGTTCTTCACCTTTGCGCGGATCTTGCGCAGTCTTTCCCACGGATCTTCGTTGAGAAAACGCATGCAGGCGTCAAAGGTCGCGCCGCCCCATGCCTCAAGCGAGTGGTAACCGATGCCGTCCATCGTCTCGAGAATCGGGAGCATTTCCTCGGTGGTCATTCTGGTTGCGATCAGAGACTGGTGCGAATCGCGCAGGACAGTCTCGGTAATTTTTACGTTTGCCATGTTTCAATCCATTCCTTTCATCAGCGGAAGCAGGAAAGCAGGACGCCGGCGGCAACCGCCGAGCCGATGACTCCCGCCACATTCGGTCCCATTGCATGCATCAGGAGGAAATTGCCCGGATCTTCCGCCTGTCCCACCTTTTGCGAGACGCGCGCCGCCATCGGAACAGCGGAAACGCCGGCAGAACCGATGAGCGGGTTGATCTTTCCGCCCGTGAGTTTGCACATCACCTTTGCCGTCAGAAGTCCGCCCAGTGTGGAGACGCTGAACGCCACAAGTCCCAGCGCAATAATCAGCAGGGTCTGGGGCTGCAGGAAGTTCGAAGCGGTCGCGGTCGCACCGACCGAAATGCCGAGGAACACCGTGACGATGTTCATCAGTTCGTTCTGCACGGTCTTGGAAAGCCGTTCGGTCACACCGCAGACATTGAGCAGATTTCCGAACATCAGGCATCCGACCAGCGCGAGCGCGTCCGGAACGATCAGACCGACCACGGCAGTCACCGCAATCGGAAACACCAGTTTTTCGGTGCGGGAAACGGGACGCAGTGCCGTCATGCGGATTTTCCGCTCGGCAGGTGTGGTCACCAGCTTCATAATCGGCGGCTGAATCAGCGGAATCAGCGCCATATAGGAGTACGCGGCGATTGCAATCGCGCCGAGCCGTTGCGGCGCGAGGATTTTGGTCACAAGAATCGCGGTCGGTCCGTCCGCGCCGCCGATGATACCGATGGACGCCGCTTCGCCGTAGGTAAACGCGCCTGTCAGCAGAGCGCCCGCATACGCCGCAAATACGCCGAGCTGTGCGCCCGCACCCATCAGCAGGCTCTTGGGGTTGGAAATCAGCGGGGTGAAGTCGGTCATCGCCCCGATACCAATGAAGATCAGGCACGGGTAAATGCCCGCTTTGACTCCGATATAGAGCAGATCCAGCAGTCCCCCATGGCGCAGAACCTCTCCGTAATCGATGTCGCCCGAGGTCATGAAATATTCCTCGTGGAACATTCCGCCGCCGGGCAGATTCGTCAGAAGCATACCGATTGCAATCGGAAGCAGAAGGAGCGGCTCAAAGCCTTTCACGATCGCCAGATAGACCAGCAGACAGGAGATCGCAAGCATCACGGCAGTGCGGAAGGTGGCAAGACCGCCCTCATTTCCGAGAATCGCAAAGCCCGTCGACTCCAGAAATTTTGTAATACTCTCCAGTAAATTCATGCGGAATCAATCCTTTCCGTTTTCGTTTGGATTGCGCTCAGATCAGTTCAGCGAGAGCAGAACCGCGTCGGTCTGAACCGATTCGCCTGCGGAAACATTCACGCCCGCAACCGTTCCGTCGGCGGGAGCCATGATTTCGTTCTCCATCTTCATTGCTTCCAGTACGCAGAGCACGTCGCCGCGCTTCACGCTGTCCCCTGCCTTGACGTTCACCTTGACAATCGTGCCGGGCATCGGCGCTTTGATCACATTCGCACCGGTTGCAACAGGCGCCGCCTTGGGTGCGGGAGCGGCGGCAGGAGCAGGAGCAGCCTTGGGCGCGGGTGCGACAGTCGCCACGGGAGTGGCGGACGGGACGGGCGCGGGCTGCGTCACGGCGGCAGCAGTCTCCTCAACGGTCACATCGTAGGAAACGCCGTTTACGGTAATACGGTAGTTTTTCATGGTTTTCACCTTTTTGTTATCCTTTCAATATGTGTTATCTACCGCTTCTGCGGTTCTGTGTTCTGCGGAACGAGACCACGCGGAAGCCTCCCGTGTATCCCTCTTCTTCCATCGCCGCCGCAATCGCCGCAGTGATGACCGCAATCAGGTCGTCGTGATTCTGCCGCTCCGCCGTCGTTGCAACCGGCTTCAGCGCGGATGCTTTCGAAGCCGCCGGTTTTGCAACCGGCTTTACAGGCGGTTGCGCAGGAACATCAGCCTTTCCGCCGCGGTTCAGGACGCGGTGCAACAGCTCGATCACGCCCCAGAGAACGGCGAGAGCTGCAAAAACCGTTACCATGCCCAGCAGGGTCACGCTTCCGGCATAACCCGCACGCTCTCCGAAGGTTTCCCCGACGGTATCCTTTATCGGCGTTTCGGCAAGCGCGTAAACAATCGGATTCATCATACCGTTACCTCCTCAAAGCGGGAGATTGCAATGCTTGCGGGTCAGGTCTGCCTCGTCCTTGCAAAGCAGCATATTGACCGCGCCGCACAGATATCTGCGCAGGTCTGCGGGGTTCAGAATGTCGTCCGCCGCGCCGCTCTCCGCCGCGCGAACCGCCGACGCTTCCTCTTCGCTCCACTTCTTCACCAACTCCGCGCGGGTCACCTTTTCGGTGATGCGGTCGTTCCAGAGGAACGCCACCGCCGCCTCGGGCTTCATCACGCTGATCTCCGCGCCGTCCAACGCATACACAACGTCCGCGCCGAGCGCCTTCGAGCCCATCAGCGTAAACGCCGCGCCGTATGCCTTTCCGAGCACGACCGTCAGCTTCGCGACATTCGCCGAAGCGTAAGCCATTGCCAGTTTGCCGAGTTCTGCCGCGAGCGGCGCGCTTTCTTCCTTCGCGTCCGCCGCAACGCCCTCGCTGTCAACCAACGAAAGGATCGGCAGACCGAAGCAGCTGCACAGCGACACCAGTCTTGCCGCCTTTCTCGCCCCGTTTGCCGTCAGAACGCCGCCCGAGACCGCCGCGTCGTTCGCCACAACGCCGCAGGGGTAACCGCCAAGCAGAGCGAGTCCCGTTACCGTGCCCGCGCCGAATTTTTCGCCGATTTCCAAGAAACTGCCGCGGTCGGTCACAACCGCAATCGCGTCCCGCACCGCAAGCCCCGCAATTTCGGAGGTTCTGTTCGGGTCGTCGCTTCCGATCTCCTCGGGAAGCGACGCGCAGTTCGAGGGCAAAAGCCCCAACAGCGCGCGAACCTTTGCAAATGCGTCCGCCTCGTCCTTCGCCGTTACCGAGGACAGCCCGTCCGCCGCAACGCTCTCAGTTCCGCCGTCCTTCCCCGTCAGGAAGGGCGCGCCGACAAACAGCTGCGACTTGCCTTCCACCGTAACCGTCAGGTCAAACATTGCCGCCGCCGTTGCGGAAAGTCCCGCGCAAACGCCGCCGATCACCGCGATCTGCGGGATCACACCGGACGCGCGGCTGACATCCGCCAACAGCATTCCGTAAGCCGCCATCGCGTCCGTTCCGTCGGTCATATAGCTGCCGATGCTGTCAAAGATTCCCACCACCGGCGCGCCGTTGCGCAACGCGGTTTCGTAAAGCGCGTGAAGTTTTTTTGCTACCGTCAGATCAAAAGCGCCCTTTTCGCGATCCGTATCCTGCGCGAACGCGTAAACCAGTCGTCCGTTTACAGCCCCGTAGCCGCAGACCGCGCCCGACGCTTTCCCGTCGTTCCGCCTGACATACGCACCCAACTCGGCAAAAGTCCCCGCGTCAAACAAAGCCGCAAGCTTCTGCGCGCCGATCGTTGTGTCTTTCTCCATAAAGACAACCTCCTGCTCCTGTTTTTCTCTCTCGGGACAGCGGTCTGAATGATTCTTTCATCAAAACGCCTTCCGCCCCAATATAATAAAATTGTATCACATTTCGAACACTTTGTCAACGTTGCAAAAAAGAAATATGTGAACGTTTTGTAAATCCTTGAAAAGAGCCTACCGCGCAATTTCGGATCGGAATGCGCGGTAGGCTCTTATAAATGATTGGCAGGGCGTGGGACAGCGTTTTTGTGGTATCACATCCGCCCACCCTCATCCGTCGCCTTCGGCGACACCTTCCCCCTCGAAGGGGAAGGCTTTCAAAAACCCTGCTACTTTCAAAAAGAGTGCTTCGGACATTTAGCAATTCAGGTATTCAGGTATCAATATTTCATAGTAAAAACAAAAAAAGTCTGCAAATAGCCTTCCCCTTCAAGGGGGAAGGTGGCGCCGCAGGCGACGGATGAGGGCGTAACAGATCTATTTTATGTACCGTCTCCCTGCTCTCCGGTTTTTCCAAACTCTCCCCGTTCCGCGCGGAAGCGCCGGAAATGCGGAATCCCCGCAATCTCAAACACAATGCCGCCCGTGTGGGAGAGCACCCCGCTCGGTTCGACTTCGGCGTCGCCCCGAAAGCGAATCCGCCCAACGTCAAACAGGCGCTCGAACGCGGTCTGGCGGTATTCCACCTGACGGATGGCGGTCACGGTGAAATGAAGCCGCTTGTGATCGCCTTTCCGCACCTCGTAATACTCGGTAAACTCCGCCGTATCTCCCTCCAACCGCAGAGAGGACGGACACCCCAACAGATAGGTCAGAATCCAGATCAGATTCAGCGCAAACAGCCCCAGAAACGTCCATCCCGCCAACGTTCCCGTCAGCGCGAGAAGAACCAACGGAATCAGGAAAAAGATTGCGCCCAGAGTCAGAAAATTCATCAGCACATTGCGGCGGAACAGGTTGAATACCCGCCGAAGCCGTAGTTTCATCAGATACCTCCCAAACGGTTACACGACCGTCGCCGACTTCCCGGGCACGGTCTTTTTTTCCATAAACAACAGCATCACCGAATAGATAATGACCGGGTAAGTGGCAAAGAAGATGACCTCAAACAGGCAGAAGATCAACAGCCCCATCAGGCAAAGTCCCATGAAAATTCTGTATATGTCGCGCTTGCGCAGGGTCAGCACGACCGTTACAATCCGATGGTACAGGTAGGCGGTAAACGCCACCAGTCCCCCCGACGCCAACACCTGAAGCGGCGTGTTGTGGTAGAAATACGGATAAACGTTCTTCTCCCACAGATCATAATGAAAATCGGTGTAAAAGCCCGCGCCGAGCACGGGATATTCCCGGAATTTTTCGATTGCGACCTTCCAGATTTCAAACCGCCCCGTGTCACCCGTTCCGTATTCCAGCATGGTGCGCACCAGACGCAACAGCTTTCCCGAAAACAGCACGATCACCCCGACTCCCGCAAGCGCGACAGCCGCCGTCAGAATCCGGTTGACCTTGCGGTTCTTCCCGCCGCAGACCAACACCAGAACCGACAAAAACAAGGTAACCGCCGCCGCCAACAGCGCGCCGCGGCTCTGCGAGATCACAATGCCGAGGAACATTGCCCCGCCCAGAAAATAGCCGAGCCATCCCCACTTGTGCGAATGGGCGAAGTAAAAACCGGACGGCATCAGAAACGCCAGCATTCCGCCCATCGCGTTGGAATTTCCCCATCCGAAATTCAGAGAAATCTTGTCGATTCCGCCGCTTGCGGTGAACTGAATTCCGTCCGGTCCGGGATCTACGCAGGTAAAACACAGTTGCGCCAGAAGCAATCCCCCGAGCGCCAGAACGCAGAACATGAAGTGGTCGAACACCGTTCCGTCAAACCGGACGTAAGCCGTAAAGAGCAGGTAGAACCCGAGCATCGCCAATACCATCGTCAGCGGATACAGCGTGTCGGCGGTCGAGTAGTAACGGCTGCCCATTCCGTTGAGCATCAGCGCCCCGCAGAACAGCGCCATGCTCAGAAAAACGGGACTGCGAAGCGAGATCCGGTTCGCCCGATTCCGCGCCGCAAAGCAGACAAGTCCGCCGATCAGCGCAAGCGCCAGAACATAGGTCAGCGCAATAATCGCATGATCCAGATAGAAGTCGCTGTAATACGGAAAGCCCATTGCATGAACTTTCGGAATGATGAACGCGGATGAAATTGCGGGCATCAGAAGAAACCGCAGATCATCGCATACAAAGCAGGCGATATCGATTGTCAGAATCAGAAGTCCCCCGAACAGAAACTCCTGATATCCGCCGAACAGCAGACGGTCCTCCACCCAGAACGTCGAGTGCCCGAGGAACACCAGAAGAGCCGTCAGGATTACATAGCCGCGACCGCCGAAAAAGCGGCGCAAGCGATTCGTCATGGTCATAAAACATCCTTTCGAGCAACGGTTTGGAAATCCGCGATACGGGATTTCCCGCGGAACAGAAACAGGATTCCTATTTTTGTATTGTACCACATTTTCCGCACGATTGCAACCTTTTTTTCAAAAAAAGAGAGAAAAAAGCGGCGACGAAGGCATTTTACAGCCTTCGTCGCCGCTTTTTTCTGTCAATATTCAAGCAGATACGGATACTCCGTCCCGTCGCCGAGAACGAAGTTGTACTTCTGATCCGGCATTGCCCAGCCTGCGCTGTTCGCAAACAGCGTTTTCAACTCTGCCTCCGTTCCCGCGTAGTACAGTGTCAAATTCTCACTGCCCGGGAATACATACGCGCCGAGTTTGGTCAGCGACGTTGGAAGGTAGACCTTCTCCAGATTCTTGCAGTCCTTGAGCGCTTCGTCCCCAATCTCCGTTACCGTATCGGGAATCACAATCTCCGTCACCGTCGTGTTCTTCCCAA
>CAVGEJ010000055.1:9884-14877 GCA_963628215.1 Eubacterium sp. CAG:180 | reverse complement strand
ACCGAACGCAGAAGATTGTGATTCATTATCGCTTTGTCGGCGTGATTGATGTTCCGTATGTGCAAAAGACTCCGGTTCTGATGGAGACAAGACAGGGCGTGGCAATCCGGTATGTGAACGGGGAGCAAACGGCGTGAGCGAGAGTGGAACTTAAACGCTGGTTCTCACGCTTAATCCCAAAGGAAAAAGCCATGCGGAGAACCTGCACGGCAATAATAAAAAACAGTATTTCAGGTAAAACAATCGAGTGTCCATACCAAACCCGTAAGGTCTGTTATGAACACTCGATATGGTCTGAGTGACAAGACTTGAACTTGCGGCCTCTACCACCCCAACGCAATAAGAAAAGGACAAAAAGCCATAATATCGTATAAAAAAAGGCTAAAATCGAGAGAAAAAAGACATTTTCTTTGAAAAAAGGAAATAACTTTCGAAAAATTGATGTAAATCTTAGAAAAAAGCTTGCACAAGACTTGCACAAAATTTGCACTTTCTAAGCGGTCGAATTTCACCTCTAATGCTTGAATTTCCTTGCAATCGTATATTCCATTATATATAAGTATAGCATGAATATATTTCATGCGTGTGAACGAAAGCTTGCGCTTCCAAAATTAATTTTTATGGAGAAGTCATTCTGACGGCTTGGGGAGGGCTTTGCCGTAGTAGGAAATCCGCACGTTTATAAAGCACTAAAGGACCAATTGGTACAGGTTCTCGAAGAATTTCATCGGCTTTCTGCTTCCGATGAAATGCCCCCGAATTTGTGGAAACAGTCACCCTAAATTGAGGTATCATCTATATTTCCATTGGTCGTTCAAGATATTCTATATCCAACGGTTTTTAGAAAACTTAATTAAGGAAATGATTACTTACCGGGTTCATTTTGATAACATCTCAAGAGACTGAAGGAGAACCGGCAATACGGCTATCATTGTATCTGTTGCTTTATCAGCAATCCATTTCAGTACATTGCCTATTTTCTTCCGAATCGTTTTCTTTTGCCCTTTTTTGTCTTTAAGCAATTTTTCAATCTCGGCTAACATTTCTTTCAGTTCTTTAATGTCTTTTTCGCTCATAGATTCACAATCATCCAGTTGTTGAAAGCATTCATTGAATGAAAAACTAGTTACCTGAGTAACTGTTTGCGCATTTGTTTGTGTTACATTAACAATTGTTTTTGCTGTAGCATGATTCTTGGAGTTCTTTTGTGTTTTTTCTATTCCAAGAGAATCCAATTCCATTTGCAATTTATCAATGACTCCTCTAAAAAGAGCATCGCCGTTGTTGTTTGGAAAGGTAATGCCATTTTTGATGTAATCTTGCACCGCCTTTCCAAAGTCAATTTTATCATTGTATTTTATAGTCATTCGAGTGATAAAGTCAAACTTTTGCTGTTTGGGTTTCAGGTTTTTTCCTTTTTTTATATCATCTCGCAAACTACAATAATCTGCATATACAGGGTTTTCATTTAACTTTCCCTGTATAACATTGGATATTGTACGGATATTATCAAGTAATTTGTCATGATAATCCCAATTTCTTGATTTGCAATTTTGAATAACAGTCCAGTCGTATGGTAATATGATCTCTCCGATATTCATGGATTTTATGGTAGAATCCAAAACCATTGCTTTACGCAAAAGTTCTACATCCTCATTGGTTTTATCGTTATATATATCCATAGCGTCTTTTAAATAGCGTTCGAGTTGTTCGATTGGATTGCATATATAACTCATTTTTAAGACCTCCTTCGTCCCATTTCTTCCCTTGGAATTCATGGCCTTTCTGTTTTTTTTCAAATTCAGTTATAATTGCTTTTCTCCGCGAATTACCAAATTTTTATCACAACGAACATGAATTGATTGCCTTTTTATTTCTTGGTAAAAATTTTCTCTTGTATTTTACACGTTGATGTGCTTTTAACCAATAATATTATACTACTATAATCCTAAAAAGTCAACTAATTCCTTACATTCTTTATAAAATTGCTCTGGAAGGAGCAAATACAATGGGGGATATCTATTCTCGTTTTGCTGTCGAAGGTAATTCCATAGGAGTCGAGAGATATATTTGATAGATTTGTTTCTTTCGCCAAATGCTACAAATTTCGCAATCTAATCCTCCTTATTACAGAATCTGTCACAAACGGAGAATAACACCTTATTGTTAAATTTACGATTTTTCTTAATTTGATAAATTGAAAAAAAAATACAAATAATCGAAATAAGGAGTTGACAACCGGCTTATAATGTAGTATACTAATAACGGTACGATTGAAAGGGAGATAGAATATGCTGATTAATTTTAGATTTAGTAATTATAGATCTTTCTATGAGGAAGCGAACCTGTCGATGCAAACAACTGCGGATTCTACACTTGGCGAGATCAATACGTTTACTGTTAACGAAAAGATGATGGATAAAGGAGACAACGAACTCTTGAAATCCGCAGTGATTTTCGGAGGAAACGCGTCAGGAAAATCCAACATTATGAAAGCCTTTGCTTACATGGTCAATGTTGTGAGACTTTCCTCTGCACAGATTCCGGTTATTGCGGGAAACGAACCATTTGCTTTTCGGACGGATGCCAATAAAAGTCCTACTCTGTTTGAAGTAGAATTTATTCAGAATGATATTTACTATAAGTACGGGTTTGAACTTCTCGGAGGTGCAGTATATCATGAATGGCTTTATAAACGTGAAGAACGTTTGACGAAGGTATTTGAGAGAACCAATGATAAACTTGAAATTATGGGACTTTCAAATCAAGTTATCGGTTTGATAAAGGTTCCGCCAGCAACCTTGTTTGTGTCCATCGGAAACAACTTTAATCTTCCTGTTAACCGATACTTGCAGGATGTTATTTTATGGTTTTCCCGTGTGTTGATCGTGTTTGAAAATATGGCAAATTCGCTTGATATCTATACAATGGAGAAAGGGAAATATCGAGATCAGGCTTTGGATATTTTGCGCCGCGCGGATATTGGTATTTCGGATTTCGAAGTAATCAAGGATAAGATTGCCACAGTTGAAACGCAGAACGATATTCTTAATATCAACACACAAATGCAGATTAACCCAGCATTGATGACTGGGCAGATCAAAGCTGAAAACGAAAATGTGTATCATATCGATGTAAAAACGGATTTTGATGTCTTTAGCCAAAACAATGAAGTTGTCGGCAAAAAGCCGGTTATGCTTTTTAAAGAGAACGGATTCAATTCAGAAGGTACTATGCGGTTGTTTTGTTATCTCGGTTGGATACTCGCAGCACTTGACCAGGGAAGAACAATCTTCATCGATGAAATTGATGCGAAATTACATTTTTTGGTTGCAGACTATATTATCGGTTTGTTCAACTCCATCGAACACAATCCGAAGAACGCGCAGCTGATTTGCACGGCGCATAATGTTATGCTGATGGACGAAGGTCTACGCCGTGATCAGATTTACTTTACCAGCAAGGATCAGTACGGAAGAAGCTCACTTGTTTCGCTCTCCGATTTCAACGGAGTCCGTAAAAACGATCTTTTCAGCAAGCGGTATCTTGCCGGCTTCTATGCTTCACTGCCGGACCTTAAAGGTAAGGAATGAGGTGAGTTTATGCCGAGAAAGACCAAGAAAATTGCAGTTCGGGATGAATTTTTGATTCTGACCAACGGAAAGCGGACGGAGAAAAACTATTTTGAAGCAGTTCGCTCTAATTATAAAAGCATTTTCAAAATCAACGTGAAATTTATGAATGACGATCCAGTTGCACTTGTTAATCATGCGATCGGGATGAAAAATGCTCGAAACAGAGTGTGGTGCGTTTTTGATAAGGACGAATTCCCGACTGACTCTGTTGAACCGGCGATAAAAACCGCAAAAGAGAATGGAATCGGAATTGCATTTTCCAATATTGCGTTTGAAGTGTGGCTGATTGACCACTTTGAAAAGTGCCATACGGAGAAAAATGCCGAGAAACTTATTGCGGATTTTGACCGGATTCTGAGAGCAAAGGGATATACCAAAGGATATGCTAAAGAAGACAAACAGATGATTACAGATGTCCTTATGCCACGCTTGGATGATGCTGTTCATAACGCAGATGTGGTAATGCAGAACAGGGTTCTGAAATATAAAGAATCCCACAGAGATGATAATTATGCTTTTTGTGATTGGAATTCATTCACCAATGTTCATAAGTTGATTGATGCCATGAGATTGGAGAAAAAGGACGAAAGGTCATAACGAAAAATGAAATAAGAGGCAAATCTGTGACAGAGCGGTACTGCGTTTTGGGTATTTGTGTATTCATAAGGAACACATATAATTTCAATGCACGAGATAATATTTGTATATCAATTGATGGCGAATGGGGAAGTGGTAAAACATTTGTCTTGGGAATGTTGGAAGAACAGCTGTCGCAAAAAGAAGAGTATATCCTCATTCGATACGATGCATGGGAAAATACCTTTTATTCCGACCCGCTGTTAGCGATTCTTTCTTGTGTGATTGATGGGACGAAAGACTATTTTTCGCAAGTTGGAATGGATCGGAATCGGATAAAGGGAGCTGCTAAAGCAACCGTGGATACTGTAGCGAAGGTGATGCCACACGCGGATACCGCTAAAAATATAATAACCGGGCTGATTCAGGTTATTAAAAGCTTCAACCATCCAATAGATACATCAACATTGGAAAACTTCAAATCCTACCAAACTCTTTTGAAAGATACCAAAGAGGTATTGAACCAGATCACGCAGTATGGTGAATTTCGAGACAAGCAGAGTAAATTGATTTTACTTGTAGATGAGATTGATCGATGCTTACCGGATGAACAGCTGAAAATATTGGAACGTCTACATCATTTGTTTCAGGTGAATAACTGTGCCGTTATTGTTGCTATGAATCAAAATAGTGTGGCGCAAACGGTACAAACGATATACGGCATCAATGGAGAAGAATACCTTCGAAAGTTTTTCGATATAACTTTTCGATTGGAAACTGCG
>CAVGEJ010000055.1:0-9819 GCA_963628215.1 Eubacterium sp. CAG:180 | reverse complement strand
CTCTTTCATAGCCTTAAAGGGGATAAAACACTGCTAAAAGATTCCGTTCGTTCGGCATATCTTTGCTTAACGCAAGGAAAAAACGTCTTGAAACGGGCAGATAATAGAGAAATTTCTCGGTATTATGATCGAGTGTTGGATGTTTGTAACGAATATGGATTGGAAAAGCTATTCCCTGCAGATGTATTTTTTATTTTGCTCGGTTTATATATCAAACGCTTTATTTCTGCATCCTTTTTAAGTGAAGATGAGATGCAGGAAAAGCAGGAAACAATTGAACGGGAAATACGTTCGAATGCTCTTGATCCATCTGAAAAAATGCCGTACCATGATTACATTTTGGAATTACTTGGTATAGACAGGAAACATTTACCGGATATCTTTATTCCACCATACCATTTTTCTCCACATTGCAATGCAGCGGAATGGATATGGGATTTTAATCAAATTGTTTATTTTTCTGCTTCAGAAGAACGGTTCTCGTATAGAAGTACACATTCTTGCCCACCGGAAAAATGTCGTAAACTTAGGGATTTGATTATGTTATATGGGGGCGAATCAAGGCAGGACTGTTATTCTGAAAAATAAACTGTATTTTTGAAAAACAGAGATTTCAGATCCTAAAATATTTGAGTATTAGTTTTGTATAGTTCAATAAAAATGATTTTATTTGGAAAACTCAAGGACGGAGTGTTCACTCCGCCCTTGGGTTATTCATTTTCTAAGATCCATGCCAAAATATCTTCGTATTTCATTTCTCCGGCGGCTGTTGCAAGCCCGACGCGGACGACCTCCTCGTTACTCGGTCGGATTTTGATTCCGTTTGTTTCAAGAAAGGAGAGGAGAACATACATCCCAATGCGCTTGTTTCCGTCAACGAAAGCATGGTTGGAAATCAGAGAATAGCCAATGCGCGCCGCTTTTTCCTCTTTTGTGGGATACAGTTCCTTCCCGTCAAATGTCTGAAAAGCCGACTCCAGGGCGCTGTCCAAAAGATTCATATCCCGCAGATTCGGATCTCCGCCCGTTGCCAGTGAAATGATTTGATGGAGAAGCAAGACCTTGTCTCTACTGAATTTTATCATTTTGCAAGTTCCTCAAATGCTTTGCGGTACTCCTTCAGAATTCTTGCCGCAACAAAATCAATTTTCTCATCATCGGTCATTTGAATTTCCGTGTCTTGCTCAATGTCTACCAATTTATATTTGGGTTTGTTGTTTTTGAAAATGACCACAGTGCCCAATCTGTCCGCAGCGCGGGCAACGCGTGAAAAGTTCTGGTTGGCTTCAGAAATGGAAACAATCTGCTTTGTATTGATATCCATAACATATCCTCCTTGCTTTGAGCTCATTGTATCTATATTATACACTAATTTTAGGATATTGTCAACCTAATTTTTAAAAATTATATTTCAAACTTTGATTTAATTTTGAAATCAGAGTTAAAAGACTTATTATAAAACGTGAAACGATGAATTTTACTTGCTTAATTGTTTACTTGCATGATTTTTGGTTCTATTTGGCTCGGAATTTTATAAAAAACGCTTGACAAAGTGAACAAAAAATGATATAATGATTTTGGAAATTATAAAAAGGAGTGGATAGTTATGAAAAAAAGAATTTTTATTAGTTTTGCAAAAGAGGATATTCGGTTGAGAGATTTATTGGTTGGACAAGCACGCAATGACAATTGTCCCTTTGAGTTTATTGATATGTCAGTCAAGCAACCATGGGATTCATCTTGGAAGACCAATTGCAGAACAAAAATTAAAGGCTGCGATGGGGCAATAGCACTTATAACTCGAAATACGGAAAAAGCTGACGGTGAATTATGGGAGATTAAATGTGCAATAGAAGAAAATATTCCTTGCTTGGGGGTATGGGGGCATTCTGATGATCATTTTCGAACAGTTCCTCACGAAATTAAAGAAATACGTATTGTTGATTGGAGTTGGGAAAAAATAAGTGATTGGATAAACATAATTTGATTTTCGGAGGTAGATATGAGAAAAGCGCTTGTCGTGGGATTAAATAATTATCCTAAATGTCCACTACGAGGATGCGTAAATGACGCACAAGCCGTTGCTAAGCTGTTATTGAACAACGAAGATGGGTCACCTAATTTTGAAGTAAAAGAAATTTATGACTGTGTAACACGAACCACATTGGAAAGTAGTATTTGCAAATTATTTGATGGTAAGAGTGAGGTAGAACTATTTTATTTTTCGGGTCATGGAATGGTTCGGGACAATATAAGCTATATTGTCACAACTGATTATGATGTTTGTGGTAATGGTGTTAGCCTGGATTATGTACTGGATTTAGCGAATCGCTCAAAAGCAAGACACAAAATAATTGTTTTGGATTCCTGTTATTCCGGTGCAATGGGGACACCGAGTTACTTCGGTAATTCCAATGCATTTATAGGTGAAGGCTTGACTATACTTACCTCTTGTATGTCAAATGAAACTTCTTTGGAGAAGGGTGACCATGGGGTATTTACTTCATTATTTTTGGAAGCACTAAAAGGCGGCGCCGCAGATATAAGTGGCAAAATATCTCCTGGTAGTATATATGCATACATCGATAAAGCACTTAGTCTTTGGGAACAAAGACCGGTATTTAAGACCAATGTTTCATCCTTTTTATCAATTCGACAGGTTAATCCTCCGATACCGGCTGAATGCCTAAGAAAAATCACAACATATTTTTTAAATAAGAAGGATGTATTCCATCTGGACCCATCTTTTGAGTATACCAATAGTCCAGAGATAAAGCATGACATTATTGAACCATATGCGGTTGATTCTAATGTGAGGATATTCCAAAATTTGCAGAAGCTTGAGAGTGTTGGATTAGTTTGCCCTGTCGGTGAGGAGCATATGTATTATGCTGCAATGAATTCCAAATCGTGTAAACTAACACCTTTGGGGCAACATTATTGGAATCTTGCCAAAAACAATAAAGTATAGTTCTTATATTTCGTTTTTAAATGAATTTATTTTGATAATCGCACTTTGTAAAAAGTGCGATTATTTTTTATATTATAAGCATTAGTTTTCCCTTCTTCAAGTTGTTATTCTCCTATGAAGCCCCTCATAAAGGTTTCGTATAACAAGAAAGGAGAGAGTCTTATGCCATGTTTGCAAAAATATCACTGGGTCAAGTTGGCGCGCGCCTGTGACATTCCCGGAAAGGGAATTCTTGGGGCTTGGGCTCGATTAGCGATGCACGCGGCGTTTCGGTATGGGGTAGCGGTAAGCGGCGGACAGTCCGATGTGGTTCGTCCCGGATACTGGACCGGTAAAATGGCGGAATTGATGCGGATCCTTGACTGCAGATGGGGGAGTGTGCTTCCGACCTTGGAGAAATTGAGTGAGTATGGGTATATCGACTATGCGTGGGACCGCAATACAAAACGGTTTTCCTATTCCGTGAAGGATTGGGTGTCGGTGGGGGCGACGGGGCAGAACTCGACCGGACGCTTCTATGCGACCGATCGGTATGGCTTTCTTTGCGTCCCGCGCACGCTTGCTGATCGGTTGGTTGACCGGAAGGTTGTCTTTGGCGAAGCGGACGCTTGGATCGACTTATGGTGTCATACGGTTTGGCAGGATTCCCACAACGTGTTTTCTATGCTTGCTCCGGTTATCCAATATGGCTACGATTCTGCACTGACATTGGAAACGCTTGGGGGCAGATGGGGATGGGAGAAAACGAAGGTCTGGCGCTTTTTTCGAAAGTATCGGAACACCTTCATGCTTTCCCGTCTGCCCGGTTCTTATGGATGCTTGATCTGCAATCGTTCGTATCCGGCAGACAGAATGATATGCGTTCCAACCGATTTGGAAATCTTCAAATGCATTCGCGGGCTCTATCGGTTTCCCTTGCGGAAAAATCGAAATGAGTCTGACAGAGAGTATCTGAACCGGTTGGTTCGGTTATATGGGCATCGTCTGTGCATCTCGGCGGGAAATTGTGCGCGCGAAAATCGCGTTGCACTTTTTGCCGTCTCTATACGCGCGGATATTTCTCTGTGTGAGTATGACTGCGGAAGTATCAGAAATAGGAGCTATCAAAATCAAGGAGGGCGATATGAAGGGAACAGGGGAGAAGGGACAGTCGGCACAGGAGAAGGCTTTGCAGCTTCTGACTGGGAGTGGGGACTCCGAGGGGGGGCAAAAGTTACAGGAAATACAGCAACGGCAGAAGGAAAAGTGTTACCACAACACGCAGCTGCTGTTGCGGCATTACCGCAACATTGCTTGGATGTTGGAATGCTTTCCGGAGCAGATTGCGCAGGAGGTGGATTGCCCATTCGAGCAATTGGATACACTGATCGATCGGCTCGATGTGGAAATGGCGTATGGGAATAAGCGGCTTGAAAACCGGATGAATACCATTCGGCAGTCAAGGCTCCTGCTGGATCGGATTAACGAGGCGCTGACCGTCCTGCGAAAGAAGCCGTCCGATGGGGAACTGCTATATGAGCTGATATACCTGACTTACATCGCGCCGGAGGTTCTGACGCATATGCAGATTCTGTACCGCTTGAATATTTCCACACGGCAGTATTACCGCTTGCGCGAACGGGCAATCGAGGTTTTGTCGTTGCGCCTCTGGGCGGCTCCGTCAACCGAGATCGGATTCTGGTTTGAATTGTTGGCAGGCATGGAGTAGGAGGAAAGATGACTTAACAAGAACAACCGCACTTCAATGAGGTGCGGTTGTTTTCGGTTGGGAGAATTTAGACAAGTGTGTCATCCAAGAGAAAGTCGATGATGCTGATATTGAGGATGCCGCTCTCATCGTACCAACGCTTGCGAATGTCATGACGCACGATGATTTTCGGGAAGGAATCGCCGGTCAGCGCGAAGGGCTTGTTTTCGGTGATTGCTTTTTCCTCCGTTCCCAGCGCGTAGGCGGACTGAATGTAGGTCTTTTTGCCGCCAGAGGTTGCAATGAAATCAATTTCCCGCGCAACCGGCGTGATCTTTCCTTGTGCATTTTTCTCATGGGCATAGACGATACCGATGTCAACGGAGCATTCACGGATCATCAGCTCATTGAAAATGATATTCTCCATGATATGCGTCATTTCCTGCTGACGGAAGCCGATACGGGCATTTCTCAACCCGATGTCCTCACAGTAGTATTTGTTGGGATAGTCAAAATAACTTTTTCCCTTGACATCCCAGCGCTTGCATTCGGTGAAGAGGAAGGAATCCGACAAATAATCCATATAGGCTTTCACGGTGTTTAGGGCAACGACGTTCTCACCGCTACGCTTCTGCACGGTGTTGATGGTGGCTGCAACCTTTGTCGGATTGGTCAGAGAGCCGATCGACGAGCACAGTAAATCAAGAATGGCAGATAGGACATCCTCACGCTTGATTTTCTTCCGTTCCACAATGTCCTTCAGATAAACCTCGGAAAACAGCGATTTCAGATAAGCCATCTTTGCCGCATCCGTGGGACGGGACAAAATCAGCGGCATACCGCCGTAGAAAGCAAACTCGTCAAAAGCGTCCTGCTTATCGCTGCCAACAGCCGAGTAATATTCGGCAAAGGATAGCGGATGCACACGGATCTCATCGCTACGCCCCCGGAACTCAGTCAGTATGTCAGAGGACAGCATTTTGGAGTTGCTGCCGGTCACATAAATGTCCAAGTTGGGCAAGGACTTCAAATCGTTGAGCGCATCGTAAAAGGTGATCTTTTTTCCGTCCGGATTATAGGGATTCGGAACTTCATCCGACAGTTGAATCTCGTCTACAAAGAGATAGTATTGATCTGTGCTGTGTTCTACGATCTCCCGTACATGAGACGCAAGCTCCAACGGATTGCGATAGCGAATGTCACGGGTCAGGTCCAGTTCAAAGGAAAGGATGTGATCTTCGGCAACGCCCTCGCTGAGAAGGTAGCCTTTGAATAAGTTGCGAAGCAAATAGGATTTGCCGCATCTGCGAATGCCGGTGATGACCTTTACCTGACCATCCCACATAAAGGAGATGATTTTTTTCAAATAGCGCTCCCGTTTGATTTCCATAGCCAACCCTCCATTGAAAACTTGGTAGCATTACCATGCTACTTTTCAATAGATATTATACTCCAATGCAAGAAAAAAATCAACGGTCTCACTGAAAAGTTTACAAATAAACCCGACAACATTTCAGTGGAGCTCAAACATCGCCATCAGCTTACGGAAAGTGTCCTGTCCGTCAAGGCAGGTGTCCGTCAGATACCCCGGTTCCTGTTCCCATTCGGAAAGACCTCTGTAATAAAACATTTTTTTGGAATCCTCAATGATAAACGGCACGATCCCGTACCGCAGGCATTCCTTGAGTGCAACCAGACGACCGATTCTGCCGTTGCCGTCCTGGAACGGATGAATCCGTTCAAAACTGTAATGAAACCGAACGATGTCGTTGACGGTAACGGTAGGCAATGCAGCATAGTCATCCAGTAACGCTTTCATACGAACCGGAACATCCTTCGGCTTTGCCGTCTCTCTGCCGCCAACTACATTGGGTCTTTTCTTATAGTCACCGACTGCGAACCAAGACAGCGTGGAATCCTTGGTGCTTTGCTTCAGAATGCGGTGGAGCTCCTTAATGATATTCTCTGTAAGCGGCTCCTCTGCAACATCAATCACATAGTCAATGGCGCGGAAGTGATTGACGGTTTCAATGATATCATCTACGGGAATCCCTTCACCGACATCCACCGTATTGGTTTCGAATATCAGTCGGGTCTGATCCTCGCTTAGCTTGCTTCCTTCGATGTGGTTAGAGTTGTAGGTCATCCGCACCTGCAACTCGTGATACAGCCCGCCCGGCATACGGATGCTCTTTTCATCCCGAAGCGTCTGTAGCAAAGCATTATCGGAAACAGAACGGCAAAGCTCCTCTGTTGTACAGCCGAGAAAATCTGCAATCTTTTTCAGCACATGATCTGCAATCTTTTCCCCGCGGCTGATTTTTGCCACCGTGCGGGAAGAAATGCTGAGCTTCTCGGTCAGATCCGTTTTGGTCAGTTCCTTCTCCTCCAGCTTTCGGAGAAGCCCGTCATAAGAAGTCATGAAATCACCTTCTTTCCTTTACTTATTATACCACAAATCAAGTAAAAAGTAAAGGTAAAACTGCAAAAAAGTAAAGGAAGGATAAGAATAATTATTTATGACAGTGCAGAGGGGATCTGTGAGGTTATATGTAAATATTGGCGTTGTGGGGGTAGAAAATGATAAAAGTCAAAGTTATACCCCGATAACTCAAAAAATAATGCTTTATGATATGTGGTTAATGGATAGGGCGGTGCTCTGACATTATGCCACGGGATAAAGTGCGAACACCGTTAAGCCAAGCGATAGCTTGTCGAAAAAATCCTTTCGAAACTGCATTCTGAAACTTTTTATTCCAAATTTAATTTTGGAGTTGACTTTTCGGGGTGTTTGTGCTATACTAATACTGTCCCATTGTATGCACACTATTACAATGCGGAAAGGAGGTCGCACTATGGTCAATACCACAGTAAGAATTGATAGTATTGAGATAAAAAATTTTAAGAATGTCGGTTACGGACATCTTGACTTTGAAGATTCAAAAAAAGGCGGCAAGGCAAGCATCCTCGGATTATATGGACAAAACGGCTCCGGCAAAACAGCTCTGATTGATGCTTTGGAGCTGCTTCGTCTTGCGCTTTCAGGCAAAGCAATTCCGGCTTACTTTGCCGACTATATCAACGTTGACAGCGAATATGCAACACTCAAATACGGCTTTAAGGTCAGCAATCAGAAAACAGACTGCATCTATTCCGTTTTCTACGAGGTAAGCCTTCGCCGGGACATTGATAATACCGAGCATAACACAGAGCAGCCATCGGTTGACGAGCACTATAAAGCCGTGCTGTTCAATGAGGTGCTTTCCTACTCCTATGAATGCGGAGATAAAAAAGTTCGTCTTTCTCCCGTGATTGACACAAGGACAGCTGAGGATGTTGTTTTTGTCCCGGCTACCAAGTACCGTTCGATTGTCGGTAAGGACAAGGAGAGTTTAACCGGTCTCTTAGTAGCAAAGCAGCTTGCATCGGCAACATCCCGTTCCTTTATCTTCTCAAGGGAACTGTTGAATGCGACTCGGAAAAGCTGCAAGGATGACTGCCATCTTTCCCTTATAGAAAGCCTTGTGTTCTTCGGGAATTTCCAGCTGTTCGTTATTAACACGACCAATTCCGGTCTTATCAGCATGAATGCGCTTCCGCTTGCATTCAACTACGCCGAGAACGGAAAAGCATCTATCGGCAATATCCTGATCAAGCTGAATGAGCCGTCTCTGATCCCTGAGGATGCACTGAATGTCGTCCACAAAGTCATTGACTGCATGAACGTGGTTCTGAAACAGCTTGTACCCGGTTTAACGATCAGCGTAAAGGATATGGGTTCTCAGCTTTTCTCAAACGGTGCTCCCGGATACCGCATTCAGCTCATGTCCAACAAAAACAGCAAAGAAATCCCGCTGCAATACGAATCTGAGGGTATCAAAAAGCTGATTTCCATCTTGCAGCTGTTGATTGTGATATACAACAAGCCATCCATGACTGTTGCGATTGACGAGCTGGATTCCGGCGTGTTTGAATATCTGCTTGGCGAGGTCCTGCGCATCATCGCGGAAAAAGGAAAGGGACAGCTTATTTTCACTTCCCACAATCTCCGACCGCTGGAAACGCTCGATAAGTCTTTTATTGCGTTTACAACAACCAATCCGCAGAACCGTTATATCCGCATGAGCAATGTGAAAACAACCAACAACCTTCGTGACTTCTATTACCGTGACATCGTACTCGGAGAACAGAGTGAACCCGTGTACGAGCCGACAAACAACAGTGAAATTGCGATGGCGTTCAGAGAGGCAGGAAATCCGGATGCCACGTAAAAAGATTGTTTTTGTTATCGTTGAAGGACCTTCCGATGAAGAAGCACTCGGCGTTCTCTTAAATCGCATTTACGACAGCAAAGCGGTCTATGTTCAGGTTATGCACTGCGACATTACAACCGAGCTGGATGTAAATGCAGGCAATGTCGTTGCGAAGATCGGTGATGTTGTCAAGCAATATGCAGGACGAGCATTTAAGCCCGGAGATTTCAGTAGAATCATTCACATAACAGATATGGATGGAGCCTTTATCCCTGATGATGCTGTCGTGGAAGATGCTGCGACGGTTAAGCCCATCTACTCTGCAACGGAAATCCGGACGCAGAGAAAAAGCGGGATTGAAAATCGCAATCAACGAAAACGGGAATGCTTGAATCGATTGTCCTCTGCGTCTCGGATTTGGGGCGTTCCTTATCAGATTTACTATATGTCCTGCAATCTGGATCACGCGCTTTACGGAAAGCTGAACAGCACCGACAATGAAAAAGAAGCCGACGCTTTTGCGTTTGCCAAAAAGTACAGAGACGATATTCCCGGTTTCATAAAGTACATCAGCGAATCGGACTTTTCGGTTGCCGGAAGCTATCCGCAGTCATGGCAATTTATCCGCGAAGGACTGCATTCGCTTGAACGTCACACCAATTTCGGACTATGCTTTCAGGAAGACGCCGTAGATTTGGAATACAAACCTAATCCAGAAGAATAAGATCAAAATTTCATACAGCACAGCCCCGTTATTGCACTGCGTAAAGCAGAACAATGACGGGGCTTATCGTATTTGCGAAAGGATTGAAAGTGATTAGTAGTTTGTTCTTTTTTTGATGTTATTCTGCGACACAAAGTTGGCACAATCTTGGCACAGATTTGCCGATGACAAGTCAAAGGGAATG
>CAVGEJ010000054.1:0-15173 GCA_963628215.1 Eubacterium sp. CAG:180 | reverse complement strand
AGGTTCTGCTGGATATCCTTTTTTTACCGAAAAAGTAAATGCTGTTGCCCTGTTGTTCAACAGAGAAATTGACTATAAATTGCAAAGATTTATCCCCCCTCATCAGTCGCTTGCGCGCCAGCTTCCCCCCGAGGGGAAGCCTTTTTGCAAAATTCCTTTCGCACTACATAGCAAGATAAACGGGCGAAAGTCTAAAGTATTATTTGCTGTATCTTGCTGTCTAAAAAGTTGTATTTGCAATGTTTGCACTCTGTAAAAAGGCTTCCCCTTGGGGGGAAGCTGGCGCGTCAGCGACTGATGAGGGGGGATAAATCTGCACTTACAAAAGGCATACACTCTCCCTACGCACCCCGCCCACAAAAAGAGCGCGATAGCCGCACTCTGCAACAAATTCATACCTCCCCAAACACAAAAAACTTCCCCCATGTCCCCGCCGCTCTCCAAAAGCGAAACAAATTTTCGCTTCGTAAGCGGCGGGGACATGGGGGAAGTTCGGGGTGGGTCAGGGAGGTTTGGAGGGTATGGTGACGGATTTTGCTTGCAAAATCCGTCAATAGCGGCTTTGCCGCGTTGAGACCTTCTCCGAAAGGGGTCTCCCTGCGCCTCCAAGGTCTTCCTTAATAAATCTTCTTGTAAGCGCGGGGGAATTGGAGGACGTCGCGGATGTTGCCAATGCCCGTGATATACATTACCATGCGGTCGAAGCCCAAGCCAAAGCCGCTGTGCTCCACCGTGCCGTACTTCCGCGTGTCCAGATAATCTTGGTAGTTTTCAAGCGGCATGTTGCGCGCAATCATCGCCTGCGTCAGCTTCTCGAGATCGGTCTCACGCTCGCTGCAACCGATGATCTCGCCAACCGTCGGCACTAACAGGTCGGTCGCCGCAACCGTCTTGCCGTCGGGGTTCTGCTTCATGTAGAACGACTTGATCTCCTTCGGGTAGTCGGTTACAAAAACGGGACACTTGAAGTGCTCGTCCGTCAGATAGCGCTCGTGCTCGCTCTGCAGATCGCATCCCCACGTTACGGGGAACTCAAACTTTTTGCCGCAGGACTGCAGAATTTCAACCGCCTCCGTGTAGGTCACACGCGCAAAGTCCGTGCTGACAACATGGTTCAGCTTCTCCAACAAACCCGGTTCGACGAGCTTGTCGCAGAACACCATCTCGTCGGGGCAGTGCTCGAGCGTGTAGCGGATAATCGACTTGATAAAGTCCTGCGCAATCTCAATGATGCCGTCCAGATCGACAAAGCAAACCTCCGGCTCTACGTGCCAGAACTCCGCAACGTGGCGCACCGTGCCGCTCTTCTCGGCGCGGAAAGTCGGTCCGAACGTGTAGATCTTGCCCATGCCGCCCAGAGCCGCCATCTCGCCCTCCAACTGGCAGGAGACCGTCAAGCCCGCCTTGCAGCCGAAATAATCGTTCGCGTAGTACTCTTCCTCGCTCTTCGCCGCCGCATTCCACGGTTGGGTCGTTACGCGGAACATCTCGCCCGCGCCCTCGCAATCGCTCGCCGTGACGATCGGCGTGTGAATGTAAGCGTAGCCGTTCTTGTGGAAATAGTCGTGAACCGCATACGCAAGCGTGGAACGGATGGACATGCAGGTCTTCATCAGATTCGTCCGCGTGCGCAGATGCGGGATCGTCCGCAGGAACTCGGCGCTCGCCTTCTTTTTCTGGAGCGGATAGTCCGAAGGGCAAGCGCCCAACAACTCCACGTCGGTCGTCTCCAACTCAATGATGTTGCGCTCGGAGGCAACGATCGTCCCCGTCGCGCGGAGCGAACAGCCGTGCACCAACACCGGCTTGACACGCGCCGCGTATTCCTCGTCGGTGAACGACTCCTGCGGAATGGTCAGCTGAAGATTGCGGGTCGTTGTCGAGCCGTCGTTCAGCTGAATAAAGGTCATCGGCTTGACCTCGGCGCTCGTGCGAACCCAGCCGCAAACCGTGACAACCTGTCCGATATATTGTTCCGGCGCTCCAAACAGCGCCCTGATCTCGGTGTGTTTCATATCCTATTACCTCATCCGTAATGTCATCTTATATTATAACACAGCTTTTCCCCAATGTCAAGTTTTTCCCCGCGCAAGGCGGTTTGTACAAGGAAATATTACATTTTGTTCATTTGTTGAACGCACTTTGCGTACCGTTCCATGTGGAGATTCGGTACGATGAGCAAAACCTATGGTCGGATGAAAATCATCCCCCTCATCCGTCGCCTGCGGCGCCACCTTCCCC
Organism: Eubacterium sp. CAG:180; assembly: GCA_963628215.1. Classification (GTDB taxonomy): domain Bacteria; phylum Bacillota; class Clostridia; order Oscillospirales; family CAG-272; genus UMGS1865. Next base: position 12,932 of record CAVGEJ010000054.1, on the reverse strand, counting down.
CTCGAAGGGGAAGGCTTCCGTTGGTTCTGCAAGCTTTATAAAAAGTGCTTCAAACTTCATGGTTTTCAAAAAATTATCTTCAAATAAACAAGTCAAAATGAGAGCGTTACGCACCATAGCCTTCCCCTTCGAGGGGGAAGGTGACGCCGCAGGCGGCGGATGAGGGCGGATCGTGAAGGTAACCCATGATTCAAAAGTCATATTTGCCTTGCTCGCACAGCGTAAGGAAGGCTTCCCCCCTCGGAGAAAGGAACTGCAAACAGTTTGTCCCGTTAGCAACTAATGCGGGAGGGTTAAATCTTCTCCCACGCAATACTTAAAAACCTCACGCCCCACCCACCAATCGGGCGCGAAGCCGCACTTTCAAAGAAATTTCCTCCCGCCCAAACCAAAACCTTCCCCGCAAGACCCCGCCACCACAAAAAGCGGAACAAATTTTCGCCCATGCAACGGCGGGGTCTTGTGGGGAAGTTCTCGGTGAGAGAGGGAGGCTTGGAGGGAGAGAGCCCCCTCTCCGAAAGAGGGGGCTCTCTCCCTCCAAGGTCTTTCCCTCCCCCGAAAAATTTCGCATAACGCACGCGTTACGTGCGCATAATAGGTGAAAAAGGAGAGTGCCTATGCGATTTTTGTGGACAGACCATCTGACACCACTGCCGGAACATCCCCTCGATACCGATATCACCGCAGACGTCTGCGTTGTCGGCGGCGGCATCGCGGGAATCCTCATCGCCCAAGAACTTGCCGCGCGCGGCGCGGATTGCGTCCTGCTCGACGCAACCATCCCCGGCGCGGGCATCACAAGGGGAACGACTGCCGTCCTCACCGCCCAACATGACCAGTTGTATTGTAAACTCGCCAAAACCTACGGCAGAAACGCCGCTGCGGATTACCTGCACGCCAACCTCGAGGGACTGGCGCATATCCGCCGCCTCGCAAAGGATATTGACTGCGACCTCGAAACCCGCCCGTCGGTCATGTACTCCCGCACCGGTCGGGACAACCTGAAACAGGAAGCCGACTTCCTGCATTCGGTCGGCTTCCCCGCCGCCTATACCACCGCCCCGAACCTCCCCTTCGCCGCCGTTGACGCCGTCACCTACCCCGATATGGCGCAGTTCCACCCGCTCAGATTCCTGCATGCAGTCGCGCGGGGTCTGCGCTACTATTCCCATGCCTTTGTCCGGAAACTGGACGGCACAACCGCAATCACCGACCGCGGGCGCGTGCGGGCGAAAAAACTCGTCGTTGCCACCCACTTCCCGTTCGTCAACCGCCGCGGGCTGTATTTCGTCCGGCAGTACCAGATGCGCTCCTACGTCATCGCGTTTGCGGGCGCGCCCGACCTCGGATGCACCGCCGAGGACGCGGGCAACGCGGGCGGCGGCTTCTATTTCCGCAACTACCGCGACCTCCTTCTGGTCGGCGGCGGGAGTCACCGCACGGGCAGAAAGGGCACGGGCTTTGCAGCGATCACCGATTTCGTCCGCGCGCATTTTCCCGACGCGACCGAGGTCTGCCGTTGGGCGAATCAGGACTGCGTAACGCTGGATTACGTCCCCTATATCGGGCGCTACAGCCCCGCCATGCCGGACGTGTTTGTTGCCACGGGCTTCGGGCTGTGGGGCATGACGACCTCCGCCGTTGCCGCGCAGCTTCTCGCCGATGCCATAGAGGGCAAGCAGAACCGCTACGCGGCGGTGTTCGACCCCGCGCGAAGCCTTCTGCACCCGCAGCTGTTTGCCAATCTCGGCGCGACGTTGGGCGATTTTCTGCTCCCCCTCCCCCGCCGCTGTCCGCATCTCGGCTGCGCGCTCCGCTACAACCGCGCGGAACACTCGTGGGACTGCCCCTGCCACGGGTCGCGCTTTGATTCGGCGGGACATCTGATCGACAACCCCGCGATGAGGGACGCCCATGTCTGACCGTTATTTTGAGGGGTGGTACTACAAACAGCGCGCGGGGGACTATATGTTGGCGCTGATCCCCGGGCGGGCGGCGGACGGCGCGTTCGTTCAGCTGATCGACTCCTCGGGAACGCGGAATTTCCCCATGCCCGATTTTTACGCGTCGGGCGACACGGTGCGGACGGGGGACTGTCTCTTTTCGCCGCGCGGCATCCGCGTTTCTCTCCCCGGGGTGGAGGGAACGCTCCGTTACGAAGGGCTGACCCCGCTCCGTTCGGACATCATGGGGCCGTTTGCGCGCCTGCCGATGCAATGCCGCCACGGGGTGGTGAGCATGTCGCATCTTGTAAGCGGGCGGATGGTGGTGGACGGCGTTCCGCACGATTTCGACGGCGCGACGGGCTACTGCGAGAAGGACAGCGGGCGCTCGTTCCCGCGCTCCTATCTCTGGCTTCAGTGCAACGATTTCGGGGGCTTCCCCTCCCCGCTTTCGGTGATGGCGGCGCTCGCGCACATTCCGTTTCTCGGCTTTTCCTTCACGGGCTGTCTGGCGGTTGTGATGTTCGGCGGGCGGGAATACCGTTTTGCGACCTACCGCGGGGTTCGGATTCTGGATTACACGCCTCGGCACGTGCTTCTGCGGCAGGGGGCTTGGACTTTGGAGTTCGACCTTTCGCCGCTCTCCTGTGGGGGCGAGTTATGCGCGCCGTCTCTCGGTCGGATGTCGGGGCGGATTCGGGAAAGTTGCGACGCGCGCCTGCGCGTTCGTCTCTCCGTCCGCGGTTCGCTTCTCCTCGACGCCCTCTCCCCCCGCGCGACTTGCGAGGTGGTGGGTGGGGGGTAAGGGAAGACCTTGGAGGCGCAGGGAGACCCCTTTCGGAGGGGTCTCCCTACCCTCCAAGCCTCCCTGACCCACCCCGAACTTCCCCCAAGAGCACCCGCCTATGCAGTGCGAAGATTTGTTTCGCTTTGTTTTGGGCGGGTGCTCTTGGGGGAAGTTTTTTGGTTGGTTTGGGAGGTGGAATTTTATGCAGAGTGCGGCTATCGCGCTCGATCGGCAGGCGGAATCTCGGCGCTCGTGTAAGGCACTATATTGTAGGGAACGACCCATGTGTCGTTCCGTTCCGATTGAAAGTAACTTGTTGTAGTGGTTTGTGCTTATGGTGGGTGGAGATTTATCCCCCCTCATCAGTCGCTATCGCGACAGCTTCCCCCCGAGGGGAAGCCTTTTGGCAAGAGTTTTTCCGCACTACACGACAAGATGATGAGCGGGAGCAGTATTGCCCGCCCTCATCCGTCGCCTTCGGCGACACCTTCCCCCTCGAAGGGGAAGGCTTCCATTGGTTTTGCAAGCTATATAGAGAGTGCTTCAAACTTTAATCCATCAAAAATATTCTTCAAAAGGCAAGTCTACTCTTCAAAAAGTAAGTCAAAATGAGAAAGTTACGCACCATAGCCTTCCCCTTCGAGGGGGAAGGTGGCGCCGAAGGAGACGGATGAGGGCGGGCATATTCGCTTCTGTCATCACTTTGCTGTGTAGTGCAAAAACTCTTGCAAAAAAGGCTTCCCCTTTGGGGGAAGCTGTCGCGTTAGCGACTGATGAGGGGGGGATAAATCTGCACTCTTCATAGGAATGTATCTTTCAACCAAAACGGAACGACACATGGGTCGTTCCCTACAATGTTATATCCTTGACGGGTTACGTACTCTACAGGGCGCAATCCGAAGGGAGCGCCCGCAATATCGTTCCGCATCCCGCCCACCAATCGGGTGCGAAGCCGCACTCTGCAAAGCCTTCGCACCTCCCAAAACAACAAAAACTTCCCCCATGTCCCCGCCACTCTCCAAAAGCGAAACAAATTTCCGCTTCCTAAGTGGCGGGGACATGGGGGAAGTTCAGGGTGGGTCAGGGAGGTTTGGAGGGTAGGGCGACCCCTACGAAAGGGGTCGCCCTGCGCCTCCAAGGTCTTCCTCCCCCACTCAAACCACTTCAGACTTGCGGACACCGACACCCTTGTAGCATTCCATACCTGTTCCGGCAGGAATCAGCTTGCCGATGATAACGTTTTCCTTCAAGCCGCGCAGGTAGTCGGTCTTGCCTTCGATGGCAGCCTCGGTCAGAACCTTTGTGGTCTCCTGGAAGGACGCCGCAGACATGAACGATTCGGTCTGGAGCGAAGCCTTCGTGATACCGAGCAGAATCACACTGCCCTTTGCAAGCTGCAGCCCCTCTTCGCCGTTCGCAATGCGCGCCTTGACCGCGTCGTTCGCGCGCTCGAATTCGCCCGCGTCCACGCGAGAACCGACCAGAAGCCCGGTATCGCCGCCGTCCTCAATCACCATCTTGCGCGTCATCTGACGGGCAATGATCTCGATGTGCTTGTCGTTGACGTTACAGGACTGCGAACGGTACACCTTCTGAATTTCGCGGATCAGGTACGAGTAAACCGCATCCAGTCCGAGAATCCGCATGATGTCGGCAGGCGCTTTGTTGCCTTCGGTGATCGACTGACCGATCTCCAGATGCTGATCGTTCTTGATCGCCAGCTTCGTGCCGTAGGGAATCTGGTATTCCTTGACTTCGGGGATCACACCCTCGGGCTGATCCGCGTCGGGCGTGACGGTAACCATGTGAATGGAGTTCTCGCCCGTTGTAATGCGCGCAGTACCGTTGACCTCGCAAATGATTGCGGGCTTCTTCGGCTGACGTGCCTCAAACAACTCTTCAACACGCGGCAGACCCTGCGTGATATCCGAACCCGCAACGCCGCCGGAGTGGAAGGTTCTCATGGTCAGCTGCGTACCCGGCTCGCCGATGGACTGCGCCGCGATGATACCCACCGCTTCGCCGACGTTGACAAGCTTGCCGTTTGCAAGGTCCGCGCCGTAGCAGTGCGCGCAGATACCGTAGCGCGCGTGGCAGTGAATCACCGTGCGGATGTTGACCGCCGTAATGCCCGCCTCGTCGATCTGCTTTGCCATGTCGTCGGTAATCATCACGTCGTCGTCGATCATCACCTCGCCGGTTGCCGGGTTGATAACGGGACCCATCGTGAATCTGCCCGTGATACGGTCAGCCAACGGCTCGAGCATGCTTCCGTCGGTCTCGGTGACCGCCGTAATCAGCTCGCCGTCCTGCGTGTCGCACTTGACCTCGCGGACGATAACGTCCTGCGAAACGTCCACCAGACGGCGGGTCAGGTAACCCGAGTCGGCGGTACGGAGCGCGGTATCGGACAGCGACTTACGCGAGCCCTTCGCGCCCATGAAATATTCCAGAATGTTCAGACCTTCGCGGAAGTTCGACTTGATCGGGATTTCGATGGTACGTCCGTTCGTTGCGAACATCAGTCCGCGCATACCTGCCAGCTGACGCATCTGCTCCACAGAACCGCGCGCGCCGGAGTCGGACATGATATTGATCGGGTTGTAGCGGCTGAAGCTTTCCTGCAGCTTCGCCGTAACCTGCGCCGTGGTGTTCTCCCAGAGGTGAATGACCGCATTGTAGCGCTCTTCGCCCGAGTACAGACCCATGCGGTAGTATTCGTTCAGAACGTCGACCTGCTTCTGCGCCGCCGCGATGATTTCCGACTTTTCCTTCGGAATGGTCATGTCGTAAACCGAAATCGAGAAGGACGCGCGGGTCGAATACTTGTAGCCCATCGCCTTGATCGCGTCCAGCATATCCGCACAGACTGCAGGACCGTTATAGCGGATGCAACGGTCGATGATCTGACCCAGCTGCTTCTTTTTGACGGTGAAATCGACCTCGAGCCTGAACTCGTTTCCGGGCTTGGTACGGTCGACAAAGCCGAGGTTCTGCGGGATCGCCTGATTGTAAATCAGACGTCCGAGCGTTGCGTCGATGACCGCCGAGGACTTCTTGCCCTCGTACTCCTTGGTCACGCGGATGCGGATCGGCGCGTGCAGACCGAGAACGCCGTTCTGGTATGCGCACATCGCCTCGTTGAAATCGCGGTAAATTCCGCCCTCGCCCGGCTCGCCCGCCTTTTCCATGGTCAGGTAGTACGCGCCGAGGATCATATCCTGCGACGGGACAGTGACTGCCTTACCGTCCATGGGTTTGAGCAGGTTGTTGGCGGAGAGCATGAGGAAGCGCGCCTCTGCCTGTGCCTCTGCGGACAGCGGCACGTGAACCGGCATCTGGTCGCCGTCGAAATCCGCGTTGAACGCGGGGCAGACCAGCGGGTGCAGCTTGATGGCTCTTCCCTCAACCAGAATCGGCTCGAACGCCTGAATCGACAGACGGTGCAAAGTCGGCGCACGGTTCAGAAGCACCGGGTGCTCCTTGATAACATTCTCGAGCGCGTCCCACACGCAGGCGTTCGCCGCGTCGTAGGCGCGGTCGATCTTCTTCTGCGCGTCCTTGACGTTGGTCGCCTTGCCCATTTCTACAAGCCGCTTGATGACAAACGGCTTGAACAGTTCGATCGCCATTTCCTTGGGCAGACCGCACTGGTAAATCTTCAGATTCGGACCGACCACGATAACCGAACGTCCCGAATAGTCCACGCGCTTGCCGAGCAGGTTCTGACGGAAACGTCCCTGCTTACCGCGCAGCATCTCGGAAAGCGATTTGAGCGGACGGTTCGAAGCGCCCGTGACCGGCTTTCCTCTCTTGCCGTTGTCGATCAGCGCGTCAACGGCTTCCTGCAGCATTCTCTTCTCGTTCCGCACCACGATTTCGGGCGTGCGGATCTCCATCAGCTTCTTCAGACGGTTGTTCCGCGCAATCACGCGGCGGTACAGCTCGTTGAGGTCGGAGGACGCGAACCGTCCGCCGTCCAACTGGGTCATCGGGCGGATGTCGGGAGGTGTGACCGGAATCACGTCCAGTACCATCCAATCCAGATGGTTGCCCGACTTGCGGAAGGCTTCCATCACTTCAAGCCGCTTGATCACGCGGGTCTTTTTCTGACCCGACGCGGTTTTCAGTTCCTCTTTGAGCGCCGCGCAGGTTTCCTCCACGTTGATGCCCTGCAACAGTTCCTTGATCGCCTCCGCGCCCATGCCGACGCGGAACGCGTCCTCGCCGTACAGTTCCTGATTCTCGCGCAGGGTCTTTTCGTTCAGAACCATTCCGCGCTCGAGCGGCGTGGTGCCGGGATCCAGCACCACGTTCTCCGCGAAATACAGCACCTGTTCCAGTGCCTTCGGGGACATATCCAACACAAGCGCCATCCGCGAAGGAACTGCTTTGAAATACCAGATATGGGAAACGGGACAAGCCAGTTCAATGTGCCCCATGCGCTCGCGGCGAACCTTTTTGGTGGTTACGTCCACGCCGCACTTCTCGCACTTGATGACTTCCTTGCTGTGCGAATTCTTGTACTTTCCGCACATGCAGGCGCCGTCCTTGGTCGGCCCGAAAATCCGCTCGCAGAACAGACCGCCGATTTCGGCCTTGAGCGTCCGGTAGTTGATGGTCTCGGGCTTGGTCACCTCGCCGTAGGACCACTCCCGAATCATCTCGGGGGAAGCCAGACCGATTTTGATCGAATAAAATTCCTTATTCTCCACCGTTAATCTCCCTCTGCAACACAATTACTCATCGGCTCCGTCGCCGTCACCGTCATCGAAAAACTCGGTTCCGTAGGCGTCGTCCTCTTCTTTTCCGAACAGTTCGTCGTCCTCTTCGGTCTCATCAGCCTCTTCGTCCTCAATCGGATTGCCGTCCTCGTCAAGGATCTGGTTGGAATCCTCCAACTCGTCCTCGTCGCCCGACTTGCTCAGCGCCTCGGCGATTGCCGACGCGTCCACGCGGCTGATCGGATACGGATCGTCCTCTACGCAAAGCTCGGACAGATCGATATCGTTGCCGTTCTTATCCTGCACGCGCACATCCAACGCCAGAGACTGCAACTCCTTGACCAACACCTTGAAGGATTCGGGAATGCCCGGCGTGGGGATGTTCTGCCCCTTGATAATCGCTTCGTAAGCGCGGCGGCGTCCGTTGATATCGTCGGACTTCACCGTCAGCAACTCCTGCAGCGTGTAAGCCGCGCCGTAAGCCTCGAGCGCCCAGACTTCCATCTCTCCGAAACGCTGTCCGCCGAACTGCGCCTTGCCGCCCAGAGGCTGCTGCGTGACCAGAGAGTACGGACCGTTGGAACGCGCGTGAATCTTATCGTCCACGAGGTGGTGAAGCTTCAGGTAGTACATGATACCCACCGTTACGGGGTTATCGAACGGCTCGCCCGTCCGACCGTCGTAAAGAACGGTTTTTCCGTCCAGAATCTTCAGCCGCTTCTCGGCGCGGAGTCTGTCGATCAGTTCGGCATTCTCGCGATCCTCGGGCGTCAGTTCGCGCAGGCTCTCTTCGCCGGTTTCCTCATCCACGGTCGCTTCAAACAGCGCCTTGCCCTCGGGATTTTCAAGCGGGAAGATATCGCGCTGCAGTCCCGCCATCTTCAGGCACTCCAGAATGTCCTTCTCGTGCGCGCCGTCAAAGACCGGGGTCATGATCTTCCAACCGAGTTTCTTTGCGGCAATGCCGAGGTGCACTTCGAGCACCTGTCCGATATTCATACGCGACGGCACGCCGAGCGGGTTCAGCACGATGTCAAGCGGCGTTCCGTCCGGCAAAAACGGCATATCCTCGGGCGGCAGAATGCGCGACACGACGCCCTTGTTGCCGTGACGTCCCGCCATCTTGTCTCCCACGGAAATCTTCCGCTTCTGCGCAATATAAACCTTTACGACCTTTTTCACGCCTGCGGGAAGTTCGTCGCCCGCCTCCTGCGAAAAGACTCTGACGTCCACCACGATACCGGATTCTCCGTGCGCCAGTCTGAGAGACGTGTCTCTGACTTCTCTCGACTTCTCGCCGAAGATGGCGCGGAGCAGTCTTTCCTCCGCCGTCAGTTCGGTCTCGCCCTTCGGCGTGATCTTACCGACCAGAATGTCGCCCGAGCGCACTTCCGTGCCTCTCTTGACGATACCCTCGGCGTTGAGGTCTTTCAGCGCGTCCTCGCCGACGTTCGGGATTTCGCGCGTGATCTCTTCCGGCCCAAGCTTGGTCTCTCTCGCTTCGTGCGTATATTCCTCGATGTGGAGCGACGTGTAAACGTCGTCGCGCACCAGTTTTTCGTTCAGCAGAACCGCGTCCTCGTAGTTGTAGCCTTCCCACGTCATGAAGCCGATCAGCGCGTTCTTGCCGAGCGACACCTCGCCGCGGTAGGTTGCGGGACCGTCCGCAATGACCTGTCCCTCTTCAACCCGCTCGCCTTTTTTGGCGATCGGGCGCTGATTGTAGCAAGTGCCCTGGTTGGTTCGTTTGAATTTGATGAGCGGATAGATATCCTTCATCCCGCTGTCGGTGACAATGCGGATCTCGTCCGCCTGCACCCGCTCTACCGTACCCGCGCGCTGCGCCGTTACCACAACGCCCGAATCGAGCGCGGCTTTGTACTCCATACCCGTTCCGACAATCGGCGAATCGCTCACCATCAGCGGCACTGCCTGCTTCTGCATGTTCGAGCCCATCAGCGCACGCGTGTTATCGTCGTTTTCCAGGAACGGAATCATTGCCGAGGCAACCGACACCAGCATCTTCGGCGCAACGTCCATGTAGTCGATCATTGCGGGATCGACTTCGACGAACTCGGTCTTTTCACGACCCGTAACCTTCGGGTTGATGAAGCAGTTGTTCTCGTCGAGCGGCTCGTTCGCCTGCGCCACAATGTAGTGATCCTCGGTATCGGCGGTCATGTACACCACCTCGTCGGTGACGTGGTGGGAAACGCTTCCGTCGGGATTCGTGATATGCTCCACCTTGCGGTAGGGGGCTTCGATAAAGCCGTAATCCGAGATCTTCGCATAGGTGGTCAGATAGGAAATCAGACCGATGTTCGGACCTTCGGGGGATTCGATCGGGCAGATACGGCCGTACTGCGTGTAGTGAACGTCACGGACATCGAACGACGCGCGGTCACGCGACAGACCGCCCGGACCCAGTGCGGACAGACGGCGCTTGTGGGAAAGTTCCGCAAGCGGGTTGTTCTGATCCATGAACTGCGAAAGCTGGCTCGATCCGAAGAACTCGCGGATGGCGGTGGTCACAGGGCGGATATTGATCAGCGACTGGGCGGTCAGCTTCTCGTTGTCCTGCGTGGTCATGCGCTCCTTGATGATCTTGTCCATACGGGTAAAGCCGATGCGAAGCTGATTCTGAAGCTGTTCGCCGACCGAACGGATGCGGCGGTTGCCCAGATGATCGATATCGTCCACGCTTCCCACGTCGTGCATCAGGTCGATCAGGTAGCTGACCGAGGCAAAGATATCCGCGCAGGTCAGGTGCTTCGGGCAGAGATCCGCAATTCTGCGGCGCGCCTCTTCCTTCAGCCCTTCCGCATCGTCGCCGAACTGTTCCTTCAGTTCGCACAGCACGGGAATGCTTGCCTTTTCCCGCACGCCGCAGTCGGTCAGGCCGTAGCCGAGGACATACTCCGGCTCAAGCGTGTTGTTGCCGATGACCTTCACCTTGTCGCCGTTGTCGAGCAGGACCGTGATTTCGTTCACGCCCGCGCGCTCGATCGCAAAGGCAAGGTCGCGGTTGATGACGTCGCCCTCGTTTGCAAGCACCTCGCCGGTCAGGGGGCTGACGACGGTCTCGCCCGCGCGGCGGTTGGCGATCCGGCTGTGAATCGCCATTTTCTTGTTGTACTTATACCGACCCACGGCGGCAATGTCGTAACGCTTGGGGTCGAAGAAATAGCTATGCAACAGGGTTCTCGCCGCCTCTTCGATCGGCGGTTCGCCCGGGCGCAGTTTCTTGTAGATTTCCTTGATGGCTTCCACGCTGACGGTAGAGCGGTTTGCGGCTGCCAGTTCCTCGCTCTCGTCGCGCTCGAAGGTCAGCGTCAGTCTGTCGTCCTCGCCGAACTTCTCATAGATCCGCTCCCGCGTTTCCAGAGTCTCGCCGCTCTCGAAAGTGAGCGCGCGGAGGAACATGGTCAGCGGAACTTTTCTGGTCTTATCGATGCGGACAGCCATCACGCCGTTTGCGTCGACCTCGTACTCCAACCACGCGCCTCTGTACGGAATAACCGTGGTTGCGTAGGTCTTTTTACCCGCCTTGTCGATCTCCGAGGAATAATACATTCCCGGGGAACGGATGATCTGGGAAACAATGACGCGCTCCGCACCGTTGATGACAAACGTACCCGTTTCGGTCATCAGCGGGAAATCGCCCATGAAAATTTCGTTTTCTTTGACCTCTCCCGTCGTCTTGTTGGTCAGGCGGACCGTGACCCGCAGCGGCGCGGCAAAGTTGACGTCTCTTTCCTTGCACTCCTCAACCGGATACTTCGGGTTTTCGGTGTCAAGGGAGTAGTCAATGAATTCGATCTCGAGGTTGCCGGAAAAGTCCCTGATCGGCGAAACGTCCTGCAGAACCTCGCGCAGACCCTCGTCAAGAAACCACTTGTACGATTTGGTCTGAATTTCGACCAGATTCGGAAGCGGATAGTCGAAGCGGGATCTGGCAAAGCTTTTTCTGACGTTCTGACCAAGTCTCTGCTCTTTTAATTCGATCATTGATTCCATCACTCCATTCAGATAATTGGGGAATCCCCGGAAAAACGGTCGGGTCGACCGACAGCCGTCGAACCCGCCCACCGCCCGCGCCGAAAACAGCCGATTCGGGAGCGCCGCTTTTGTGCAATCTGCCATGCCGATTTTTGTCGGCAAAATCGCGCGGGCGCATACTACAGGCGATTATAATGCAGTTTACTATTTTACCATCTTTTTTTTGATTTGTCAAGTCTTTCGGACGAATTTCCCCGAAAAAATTTTCTTCTTTCATTTTATAGGCGCAAAAAGGCGCGCCCGGACGTCCGTTTTCGGCTTTGTTCATGGCAGAAAATCCCATTCCATGGACGGTCTTCCTCCGGCTTTGGCAAAATCCACAAAGAAAAAAAACGCCGAAAATCTCAAAAAAGCAGGATTTTTTTTGAAAAAGCTCTTGCAATTCGGAAAAAAGTATGGTACAATATCAGGGTATATGGATGAAAACCGAGCGCACCCTCTCAGGCGCCGTTTTCAGGCATACCATTCCATTCCGCAAAAAACGGAAAATACAGAGGGAGGTAAAGACTGATGCCGAATATCAAATCCGCAAAGAAAAGAGTCAAGGTGATCAAGGTCAAGACCCTGCAGAACAAAATGCACACGACCGCTCTGAAAACCGAGATCAAGAAGTTTGACGCGGCTGTGGCTTCCGGCGACAAGGAAGCGGCTCAGGTTGCGTACAAAGCAGCGGTGAAGAAGATCGATCAGGCAGCGGCTTACGGAATCATCCATAAGAACGCCGCGGCTCACAAGAAGAGCCAGTTCACCAAAAAGATCAACGCGATGGCGTAAGATGCGAACCGAGGTTGGACGGGAAGAAAGACCTTGGGGAGAGGGCGACCCCCTTTCGTAGGGGGTCGCCCTCTCCCCAATCCCCTCTCCCGCCCCCGAACTTCCCTGCGCGGCAACCGCCGAAGAAGGCTGCAAGAAATTTTGCAGACCCGATCGGCGGTTGCCGCGCAGGGAAGTTTTTTCGGTTTTGAGGGGATACGCCGAACGGATTTCCTTTTTTCGCAGAAAAAGGGCTTGACAACAGCGGCGTTTATTTGTATAATAGAAGAGTCGCGGTTTCCCCGTGACCTTGGAAACACCAAAAACGGTGGCGGTTGGCTTCCTTCCGAACTTCGGAGGGAACAGGTCTTTTTCTCCTTCCGAGAGGAAGGAGGTGATGCTCATGAACCTGCATGATTGGTTGGTGGCTGTTTTGTTAGCCTTAAACCTTTTGCTGGAATACATCGCGCAACACAAAAAGAAATAACCGCCTACACCTTCCACAGTTAGCGGTTATTTCTGTTAAACGGAGGGAGTAACCGTCGCCGGTGTTTCCTCGTATTTTTATGATATCACACTTTTCCCGTTTTGTCAACCCCTTTTGCGGAAAATGTAGTGTTACAATAGATGTGAGACCAAAAGCGAAAAAAGGTATAGAAAAAGTGA
>CAVGEJ010000053.1:0-15522 GCA_963628215.1 Eubacterium sp. CAG:180 | reverse complement strand
AATCCCGCTCGACGGGATTTTGCGCGGGAGCAGCCGGAATTCGTAGCACGGAATGCGGCTACACCCAAAATCTGTACAACGTAAAGACAGAATCAAAAATCCCCTTAGTTGAAGGTCTTGAAGGTTCTTAGGTGACTTCTCCTCAAGAAGTCACCTAAGCAGGGCTTGGGACAGCGTCCCAAGGTCTTGCCCCTACCCTCACACCCGCCGTACCTGCCCCGCAAGCGGCGCGCCGACGCGGAACGCGGCAACCACACCGTCCACCTCGCGGGGGGACTCGGTCGTGAAGAGGAAATGCCACGCCGATAAACCCGCGCGCAGAAGCAAGTCCTCGCGGTCGGACATGCAGGTCGGTAAACTGTTCAACACCAGATTCCGGTGCTCCCACTCGCGCAGAAGTGGAAACCGTACCCCGCGGCGATCCACCAACTCCGCCTGCCCCCGCGCGCATCCCGCGCAGTCAGAAACCTCTTTCGTCACACACTTTTCAAGCAGCATCAGGGGAATCCTGCCGTATACAATCACCGATGTGTTCCCGCCGAGGTCGCGCATCTGCGGCAGCGTCAACTCGGGCGACAGAACGCATTGCTCCATCCCCCGCCGCTCCCAGAACGCCGCGCTCTCCGAATTCGTGATGTTCAGCCGGAAATCCCCAACGGGAATCAAACCCGCGTCAACCGCAAACCCAAGATGCCCCGCATTGCCGACCAGAGCGTAAACCGCTCCCGCCGCCCGCGCGGATCGGAGCACCTCCGCTACGCGACCCATGTCACGGTCAAATATCACGGGCGGCAGAACCACACCGTCCGCCCCCGCCGCAAAATCGAACAGCGGCAGATAAATGCGCCCGAAATACGCCCGCGCCGCCTCGGTCACCTGCCCGGGACGGGCAAAAACCGCACTGCGGAGCGAAACCCGCTGCTTCTGCGGCTTCTGCGGCGCGGCGGGAAGTTCTGCCCGCGCCTGCGGCTGTTCCGCATCCTCCAACGCTTCCACCGCCCGCCGCCGCAGATCGTTCAGCCTGCTGACGGGCAACATCAGCCCCGCGCCCAGTTCGATTGCCGTCTCCCCCGCTTCATACGGCGTTCCGCCGAACCGGCAGATCGACCGCAGAACCGCTTCCTCGGTCATCGGCACTGTCCGCGCCGCCTGCGGGATGTCCCCCGCAACCGTGACCGTATGCGCGCCGTCCGAGAGGGTCAGCGTGACGGGTTCTCCCGCCGCCATCCGTACCCCGACCGCAAGTGGAATCCTGCGGGTCAAGCCCCCGAACGGCGCGACCGCGCGGCTCTTTTCCTTGTCCGCGTCGCTACGCACCCCGAGCATCCCGTGCCCGATGTTGCCGGTGTAGTAGCCGTCGGTAAACCCGCCGCGGCTGAATGCCTCGGCAAGGCGGCGCATCTCCGTATCGGTCGCGCCGCGATTCTCGTCAATCAGGCGGCGAAAGATCCGCGCCACCTCGTAAACGTACTCGGGCGACTTCATCCGCCCCTCGATCTTGAAGGAGGCAACACCGAGCCTTGCCAGTTCAGGCACTTGCTTTGCAAGCGAAAGATCCCGCAGGGAGAGCGGGTACTCCCCCGTTTTCGAGCAGTACGGCAACCTGCACGGCTGTGCGCACTCCCCGCGATTGCCGCTCCTGCCCCCGACCAACGACGAGAACAGGCACTGCCCCGAATGGCAGACGCAGAGCGCGCCGTGCACAAACAACTCGGTTTCAATCGGCGACTGCTCCAACAGCGCCGCCAGATTCGCGCGTGAGATCTCCCGCGCCGCCACCATGCGGGTAAACCCTCTTTCGGCAAGGTCACGCGCCATGGCGCTGTTGTGCCCCGACATCTGCGTACTGGCGTGCAGTTCCAGCGACGGCATCTCCCGCCGCAGGCGCTCCGCCCCGCCGACGTCGGCAACAATCAGCGCGTCCACGCCCGCCCGCGCCGCTTCCTTTGCCGCTTCCGTAAAAGCGGTCAGTTCGCGGTCGGTGACAAGCGTGTTCAACGTCAGATAAACCTTGACCCCGTGCGCATGCGCCAGACGGGTTGCGGCGCGCAGTTCCTCCGCATTGAAATTCTTCGCGTTCGCGCGGGCGTTCAGTTGCGTACCGCCCAAATACACAGCATCAGCCCCGCCCTCCAGCGCCGCTTCGAGCGACGCCATGAAGCCTGCGGGGCATAGCAATTCGGGGTGTTTCGTTTCCGACGGCATCCGCGCGGAATCAGACATCCTCATAGGTCAGCATATCGAACATTGCGCCGACCGAGGACTTCTTTCCCGTACGCTTGTCTTTTCTCGAGGTGTCCAGAACGAACACGCTGTCATCCTTCTCCTGCGCAACGGCGGGCACCGCCGCCGCAGGTGCGGGAACAGCGGGCGCTTCCGCCCCGGCAGCGGGCGCTTCGGGAGCGCCTGCGCGTTCCGGCTCATCCGAGCCTTCCGCCGTCTGCTTGTCGGGGAACTGCTTCGGGACATACTTGACCCGCGCAGGCGCTTCGGTCTTGGCTTCTTCCTTCATGCCCACGGCTGCCGCGCGGTCGAGAATCGACTGCATAACCGCCGCGTCCTTGCGGAGTCTGTCGATTTCTTCCTGCAGGGACTCCACCGTTTTCTTCAGTTTTTCGTTTTCGCCCGCAAAGCGGAACGCGTCCTTTTCCACCTTCTTGAACGCCTCCTGCATGGCGATCCGCTCCGAGCAATAGGAAAGCGCGCAAAGAATCGCTGCTTCGTTCTTGGTGCATCTCGGGCTGTGCAGGTTGATGTCGCGCATCCGACGGTCGAGAATGCCGACGATGTTTTCCACCTCATCGGGTGACGCGTCGCTGACGATGTTCAGCTCCATGTCCGCGACTGTAATGGTATACTTCTGTTTCATGTTCAATCAGATCCTTTCCGAAAACGGTTCAATCAATCCGCTTCTATTATACAATAAAAAAACGACTTTGAAAAGGGCTTTTCTCAAAAAAAATCGGATTTTTTTCAGTTTTTTCCCGATTTTGTTCCGCCGCGCCCCATTTTCCGACGGTTTTGCCGCCCGAGAGCGGAAAAAAGCCGCTCCGCGTCCCACTTTTTCACACAAAGACCTTGCAACCGACACCCGATTATGTTATAATACAATCATACAATCAATGCCAAAAATCCGAAAGGACAAAACACATGAAAACAGCAGAACTGAAACAGGCACTTGCGGGAACTGCGCTGGACAGCCGCTTTTGCGAAATCTACGGCTCAGCCGCACTGGAGGCGCAGAAGGCGCGCTATCTGCATGCGGTGGAAGAATTCGAGAAACTCTACGGCGCGGACCGCGAAGCGGCGCTCTACTCGGTTGCGGGCAGAAGCGAGCTTTCGGGCAACCACACCGACCACAACCACGGCTGCGTGATCGCCGCCTCCATCGACCTCGACATCATCGCGGTCGCCTCCCCCTCTGCAGGCTCGGTCATCCGGGTCAAGAGCGAGGGCTTCCCCGAGGACGTTGTGGACTTCGACGTTTACAACGCGCCCAACCCCGCGCGGTACGAAAAATCCGATTCGCTGATTGCCGGCATGGTCGCGGGCTTCCGCAAGGAGGGTCTGGCGGTCGGCGGCTTTGACGCTTACACCACCTCCAACGTGCTCAAAGGCTCGGGCATCTCCTCGTCCGCCGCGTTCGAGGACATGATCGGAAACATCCTCAACTATGTTTACAACGGCGGCAAGGTCAGCAATGTGGAAATCGCGAAACTGGCGCAGTACGCCGAGAATCAATTCTTCGGCAAGCCCTGCGGTCTGATGGATCAGATGGCTTGCGCGGTCGGCGGCATCATCGCCATCGACTTCCGCGATCCCTCCGCTCCCGTGATCGAGCAGACCGATTTCGACCTCTCGGCGGCGGGCTACAACCTCTGCATCGTCAACACGGGCGGAAACCATGCCGACCTGACGGGTGACTATGCGTCCGTTCCCGCCGAAATGAAGTCGGTTGCGGCTTACTTCGGCAAGGAAGTCCTGCGCGATACCGACGAGAACGCGGTTCTTGCCGCCATTCCCGCCCTGCGTGAAAAGGTTGGCGACCGCGCCATCCTGCGCGCGCTCCACTTCTTTGCCGAGAACCGCCGCGTTGCCGCGCAGAAAGCGGCGCTGAAGGCGGGCGATCTCGATACCTTCCTTGCAAACGTCATCGCTTCGGGGCGTTCCTCTTTCTGCTATCTCCAGAACGTTTACACCACCAAGAACGTCTCCGAGCAGGGGCTGTCTCTGGCGCTTTGCCTTGCCGAGCGGGTGCTCTCCGGCAAGCGGGCGGCTTGGCGCGTTCACGGCGGCGGCTTTGCGGGGACGATTCAGGCGTTCGTTCCCACCGAGAATGTCGCGGAATTCCGCGCGGTGATGGACGCGGCGTTCGGCGAGGGGCGCTGCATGGTTCTGCGCGTTCGACCCGAGGGCGCTCTGCGCGTTTGATATGCGCCGTCCCGCTCCCATTTCAGGTAACGGCAGACGACTGCTTGCCGTCCTGCTCTGCATGATTCCGGCAGTGGCAATCTATTACGGGTTGCCGCTGCTCGGCTTTCTCTATCTGCACATTCTCTACACGGCGGCGGGCTGTGCGCTTGCCCTGTGGTACGTCATCTACAACCGCGGCTTTGCCACGCGCGGGAAAACGGCGGCGGATCTTTCCCCCGACATCCCGCTTGCCGAACGGGAAGCCATGATTGCCGAGGGAAAGCGGCGGCAGGCGCGCTCCGCGTGGGCGCTCTACATCCTCCTGCCGATTCTCTTTACCCTCCTGATCGACACTGTGATTCTATTCCTTTTACCAGACCGGAGTTTCTTTTCATGAACAATATCCATGTTTATTCCCTCTATTCCGGCTCGACCGGGAACGCGTTCCTGATCGTTGCGGGAGAGACAAAATTTCTCATTGACGCGGGCAGGAACGCCAAAGCGCTCTGTACGGCGCTTGATACCTGCGGGGTCGACCCGGACAGCCTCTCGGCAATCTTTCTGACGCACGAGCACGGCGACCACATCCGCGCACTCCCGGTCTTTCTCAAAAAGCATCCCCTGCCGGTGCATCTGGCAGAGGCTTGCGCCGCGCCGCTCGCGTGCGAAGCGACGGTCGCGCCCCTGCTCCGCCCCCACCCGCCGATTCACACCGAGGTTCTGCCCGGCGGCATTACCGTAACGTCCTTTCCCACGCCGCACGACAGCCGCGCCTCGGTGGGTTACCGCATCGAGATTCCCGAGCCGTCCGGCTTCTTCCGCATCGGCTACGCCACCGACATCGGGTTCGTCTCCCCCGCCGTGGAAACCGGGCTGACGGGCTGTCAGGCGGTGATTCTCGAAGCCAACCACGACCCCGAAATGCTGGTCTGCGGTCCTTACCCCGAGTCGCTGAAAGAGCGGATCGCCTCCCGGTGGGGGCATCTTTCCAATCCCGACTGCGCGGTTTTCGCCGCACAGCTTGCACAGAGCGGCACACGTGCGCTGATGCTCGCACACCTGAGCGAGACGAACAACACGCCTGCCTGCGCCTACGACGAGGTGGCAATGACGCTCGGAAGCGAGGCGGTGCGGATTACGGTTGCAGATCCCTGCGCCGTGGTGGAAATGAATCTGGGAGGTTGCGTTTCATGCTGAATCTGACGTTGATTACGGTCGGATCTTTGAAAGAGAGCTATCTGCGCGAAGCGATGGCGGAATACGAAAAGCGCCTTCAGGCGTACTGCCGATTGCAAACGGTCAACCTGCGCGAATCGAGGCTTTCCGATTCTCCCTCCCCGGGTGAGATTGCCGCCGCGCTTTCCGCCGAAGGAAAGCAGATTCTTGCCGCAATACCGCCCCGCGCCTATCGCGTGGCGCTCTGCGTGGAGGGGAAACAACTCTCCTCCGAAGAACTTGCCGCAAAATTGGAGCAAGTCGGACAAACGCACGGTTCTGCCTGCTTTGTCATCGGCTCTTCCTACGGGTTAGCCCCCGAGGTCAAAGCGGCTTGCGACGGGCGGCTCTCCTTCTCCAAACTGACCTTCCCCCACCAACTGATGCGCGTGCTTCTCCTCGAAACCCTCTACCGCTCCCTCGGCATCTCCGCCGGAAGCAAATACCACAAATAGACGATGCCCAAAAAATCCGCAGGAAATCCTGCGGCTTTTTTCACGTTTCGCCCCCACCAAACGCGCGCGAAGCCGCACTCTTCACCGCCTTCGCACCTCCCCAAAACAACAAAAACTTCCCCCATGTCCCCGCCACTTTCAAAAAGCGAAACAATTTTTCGCTTTCGAAATGGCGGGGACATGGGGGAAGTTCTCGGTGAGAGAGGGAGGTTTGGAGGGAGAGAGCCCCCTCTCCGAAAGAGGGGGCTCTCTCCCTCCAAGGTCTTCCCCTACCTCACTGCGCAGCTTCTACAATCGCCGTGAATTTTTCGGGGACGAGAGACGCGCCGCCGATCAGCCCGCCGTCAACATTCGCCTTGGAGAGCAGCTCCGCCGCGTTCTTCTCGTTCATCGAGCCGCCGTACTGAATCGTCACGGTTTCCGCAACCTCTGCGCCGTACAGCTTTGCCAACGTCGCGCGGATCACACCGCAGGTCTCGTCAGCCTGCTCGGGAGTCGCCGTCAAACCCGTGCCGATTGCCCAGACAGGCTCGTAAGCAATGATCACCCGCTTCAACTCCTCCGCCGTTACATCCTTCAGATCCAGCTTCGTCTGCATCGCAACCACCTCGTCGGTGACCCCGTTCAGGCGCTGATCCTTCACTTCGCCCAGGCAGAGAATGACCTTCATGCCCGCCGCAAGCGCCGCTTTTGTCCGCAGATTCACCGTCTCGTCGGTCTCGCCGAAATACTGACGGCGCTCCGAGTGACCGATGATGACGTACTCCACGCCGCAAGCCGTCAGCATCTTCGCGCTGACCTCGCCCGTGTACGCGCCTTTTTCCGCAAAGTGCACGTTCTCCGCGCCGATGTGAATGTTCGATCCCTTCGCCGCCTCCTGCGCCGCCGCAATGGTCACATAGGGCGCGCAGAAGATGATGTCGCAGTTGTCCTTGCCCGCAACCATCGGCTTGACCGCTTCAATGAAAGCCTTCGCTTCCGCCGGAGTGAAGTTCATCTTCCAGTTTCCGGCAATTACCGTTCTTCTCTTGGTAGGATTCATGTTGTTCCCTCTTTTCTCAGACCGCTCAGTCCTTGTCCATCAGGCAGGCAATGCCGGGCAGTTCCAGACCCTCAAGGAATTCCAGCGAAGCGCCGCCGCCGGTGGAAATGTGGGTCATCTTGTCCGCAAAGCCGAGACGCTCAACCGCTTCCGCAGAGTCGCCGCCGCCGATGATCGAAACCGCGCCCGAATTTGCAACCGCCTCGGCAATCGCCTCAGTGCCCGCCGCAAAGTTCTTCCACTCGGAAACGCCCATCGGTCCGTTCCAGACCACCGTGCCCGCGCCGATAATCGACTTGGAGAACAGCTCGCGGGTCTTTTCGCCGATGTCCAGACCCATCCAGCCGTCCGGAATCGCGTCGGAGTAAATCGTCATGTGAGTCGTGTTCTCGTCATACTCTCTGCCGATGACGTTGTCAACGGGGAGCAGGAAGTTCACGCCCTTGGCTCTTGCCTTTGCCATCATATCCTTTGCAAGCTCGATCTTGTCGGTCTCGCAGAGCGACGTTCCGACGCGGTTGCCCATCGCCGCAAAGAAGGTGTACGCCATACCGCCGCCGATAATCAGCGTGTCGCACTTCTCGATCAGGTTGTTGATGACGCCGATCTTGTCCGAAACCTTCGCGCCGCCGAGGATGGCGACAAACGGACGTGCGGGATCGGCAAGCGCCTTGCCCATCACGCCGATTTCCTTCTGAATCAGATAGCCGCAGACAGCCGGCAGATAATCTGCAATGCCCGCCGTGGAAGCATGCGCGCGGTGCGCCGTTCCGAATGCGTCGTTGACAAACAGACCGCCCTCGCCCGCAAGGTCGGCAAGCGCCTTTGCAAAGGTGGGATCGTTCTTGGTCTCGCGCGCGTCAAAACGGACGTTCTCAAGCAGAACGCAAGTGCCGTTCTCCATCGCCGCGATCTTCGCCTTCGCGTCGTCGCCGATGATATCGGTTGCAAAGACGACCTTGCCGCCGAGATCCTGATTCAGGCGGTCGGCAACGGGCTTCAGAGAGAACTTCTTGGGGTCGTTCTTCAGCGCCTTTTCCTTCAGTTCGGCTTCCGCCGCCGCGCGCTCGTTTTCGGGGAGCGCCGCAACCTTTGCCTGCTCCTTCTTGTCAAGCTTGAAGTTCGGGGTGAAGATGCTGTGCGGCTTGCCCATATGGGAAGCAAGGATCACCTTTGCGCCCTTGTCCATCAGGTATTTGATGGTGGGGAGCGCGCCCACAATGCGCTTGTCGGAGGTGATAACACCGTCTTTCATCGGGACGTTGAAGTCACAGCGGACGAAAACCTTCTGCCCTGCCTTGATCTCCACATCCTCAATTGATTTCTTGTTGTAAGTCATAATTTTCTTCCTTTCAGAAAAATTAGTTTACCGACTAATAATATACCATACTTTTCCGATTTAATCAAGGGCTTTTGTGAAAAAAATATCGCACGAAACGAAAAAACGGCGGGGAATGCGCAAAAACGCAGTCCCCCGCCCCGGTGCGGGTTTGATATGTTCGGCAAAGCCGCACCCGGATCAAATTTTGCGATGTAGAGTTATCCGGCGTCTGCAGGTATCGCAACGCCGCCCCCGGTTTGTCCGTTTTTTTCCGAAAATATCTCCCCACCGCTTGACATTCGCGGCGCGGCGGTGTATAATATCCCTGTTCTGTAAAAATCTTCCGGAGGTTCGCATGAAATTCCGTTTGTTCGCTCTGCTTTCCGCCTGCTTGTTGCTTCTCTCGCTCGTCTCCTGCATCCGGCGCGACCGTTTGCCCGACCGTCCCGCTTTTTCCGCCGGAAGCGGGCATGGATTTGAAACCGATTCGGGCGGTGCGCCGATTCTCCGCCGCTCGAGCGGTTCGGCACGCTCTGCGGAAAGCCGCTATCTGGTGCTTCTGCTCGACTGGGAGTTGAAGCTGACCGCAACCGACAGCAAAACCGCGCAACCGACGGTGACGGTCACAGTCACCGTCTCGCTCTCGCACTACAGCCTGCAGGTCGGCGCGCGGAACGGCGGCTATGTGTCGCTCGGGGGCGAGCGGCGGGCTTTCTCAACGCCCCCGCTTTCCTCGGGCGGTTCGGAGCAGGCGGTCACGCGGCTTGCGGTCTGCGAATTCTCCCTGCTGTCGGAGGCGCTCTCCGGCGCGCCGCTCCCGATTTCCGCCTCTTGGGATTTCGGCGGCGTTTACCACGGGCAGTCCTTACCCACGCTCTGCGCGGCGGGGTCTGTGACGATGGAATAACGCGGCGGAATTAAGAAAAGGCGAACCCCGCCCGGGCGGTTCGCCTTTTGTCTGTCTCCCCCTTTTTCCACAGGAATGGCTTTTTCTGAAACACCCGGTCTTTTTCCAAAAAAGGGATTGTTTTTCTCTCTCCGATGTGGTATAATATGCCTACCGAAAACAGAAAAGGAAAACGGAGGATACCATGGATACCCTGCACTTTGATCTCTCCCACCCGCTCGGAGACTTCAAGCCGCTGAATGCGGTCAACAACGGTCCTGTTCACAAGCGCCACGCAAGCGACCAATACATCGACAATCTGGAAACCTACCGCGCCGCGAAGATTCCGTTTGCGCGCAACCACGACGCGTCGTTCTGCAACAGCTACGGCGGTTCGTTCACGGTTGACATCACCGCGATTTTCCCGAATTTTGACGCGGACGTCGACGATCCCACGTCCTACGATTTCGCCTGCACCGACGAATATATCGCGGTGACTCTGGAGGCGGGAACTGAGACTTTCTACCGTCTCGGTCAGCGGATCGAGCACGAGATCCGCAAGCACAACACCCTGCCGCCCAAGGATTTTCACAAGTGGGCGCGGATTTGCGAGCACATCATCCGCCACTACAACGAGGGTTGGGCGGGCGGCTACCGTTACAACATCCGCTACTGGGAAATCTGGAACGAGCCGGATCTCGACCGCGACGACTCCGCCAACAAGCGGACATGGGGCGGGACGAAGGCGCAGTTTTTCGATCTCTATGAGATCACCGCAAAGCATCTGAAGTCCTGTTTCCCGAACCTGATGATCGGCGGTCCTGCTTTGGCGCACCGCGAAGACTGGGCGGAAGATTTTCTGGCTCTCGCCGAGGAAAAACATCTGCCGCTTGACTTCTTCTCATGGCACGTTTACGGCACAACGCCCGAGAAAATCATGAATCGTGCCGCGCGCTTCCGCGAGATGCTCGACCGCCACGGGTTCACGTCAACGCAGAGCATTCTGAACGAATGGAACTACGTGCGCAACTGGGACTCGGAATACGTTTACTCCATTCATCAGGTTCTGCGTTTGAAGGGCGCTTCCTTCACGCTCGCCTGCATGTGCGAGGCGCAGAAGTCGTCGATTGACATGCTGATGTACTACGACGCGCGCCCGTGTGCGCTCAACGGTCTTTTCGCGCCCTACACATTAGAGCCGCTGAAGGGCTACTATCCGTTCCTTTGGTACGGGATGCTTTACGGCAGGCGCGAGGTTCGCGCCGCGAATACGGCGGAGCACATCTACTCGCTTTGCGGCATGGACGAAAACGGCAAGACCTTAACGCTTCTGACACACTACGACGAGGACGATTCCGCGGCGGAGCGGTCAATAGCGCTCGATTTCGGGAAGCAATCGGTTTACGAGGTTTATCTTCTCGACAACGCGCACGACGGCGTTCTCCTTTGCGAGACGGGTGACCCGGTATTCACGCTGCCTGTTCACACTTGTTTGTTAGTGAAGGAGAAGTAAGACCTTGGGACTCTGTCCCAAGCCCTGCTTAGGGGACTTCTTAAGGAGAAGTCCCCTAAGAACCTTCAAGACCTTCACCGCAAGGGGATTTTTGATCCTCTTTTTTTATTGTGCGGATTTTGGTGTAGCCGTTTGCCGTGCTACGAATTCCGGCTGCTCCGAGCCAAATCCCGTCCAGCGGGATTTGTGCGGCTTACGCCTCTCTCCGCTACCGGATAGAAATGGCAGAAAGTTAGTTGATAAATGAGACGGAACGACACACGGGTCGTTCCCTACGGTTCACTCCCCTGAAAGGATATAATCCTCATAGGAATGAGAACTGTAGGGAACGACCCGTGTGTCGTTCCGCATCTCTAATTAACAATCAGTGGCACTATGTTCGCACTCCCCATATAAATTGGTGAAAAGGTTTGGGGGAGTCCAGAGGGGGGCTTTCCTTAAAAGCCCCCCTTTGGCGCATCCTCATACAACGACAGGCAGGACTGAAGCTTTTCGAGCGCGTTGTCACCCTTTTGGAGACGGAGACAGAGATGCGCGTCACCGGAAAGAACCATACGGAGTTGCGGAAGCTTGGCGGAAACCGCGCTCCAACGATCCACATCCAGAGACACGGGGTAAATGTGAATCCCGTTTGCATCCTGCAGAATGCGCGCGATTCCGCAGGCGGAAGCCGTGGAGTGAATCAGCGCAATGCGGAGCAGATTCACGGTCTCGACGGGCGGCTCGCCGTAGCGATCCACCAACTCGTCGGTCACGTCCGCAAGATCGACGGGACTTGCAATCAGCGCAATCTTTTTGTAAAGCGCCATCCGTTGCGCAGGGAACGGCACATATTTTTCGGGCAGGGACGCGCTGTAGTTCAGCGAGACCGTGCAGTCGTTTTCGGGCTTCGGCGCTTCTCCCTTTTCGGTCAGCACCGCCTGATTCAACAGCTTGATATAGAGGTCGTACCCCACCGCGTCCAGATGCCCGTGCTGTTCCGCGCCGAGGATATTCCCCGCACCGCGAATCTCCATATCGCGCAGAGCCACCTTGAAGCCTGCGCCGAACTCGGCATACTCGCGGATTGCCTCCAAGCGCTTGGTTGCGATCTCCGAGAGCGCCTTGCCGCGCGCAAAGGTGAAGTAGGCATACGCGCGCCGCGCCGAACGTCCCACACGCCCGCGAATCTGATGCAACTGCGACAGCCCCAGACGATCCGCGTTCGTCACAATCAGCGTGTTTGCGTTCGGGATATCCACGCCCGTTTCGATAATCGTGGTGCAGACCAGAATATCCACCTCGCCGTTCAGCATCTGCTCCCAGATTTTCTCCAACTCGTCCTTTTCCATCTTCCCGTGCGCAACGGTAATGCGCGCCTCAGGGATAGCTTTCGACACCTGCGCCGCAACGCTGTAAATGGTTTCCACATTGTTGTGCAGGTAGAACACCTGCCCGCCGCGCCGCAACTCCCTCCGCATGGCTTCCTCGAGAATCAGCGGATCTTCCTCCAACACATAGGTCTGCACCGGAAGGCGATCCACGGGCGCGTCGTCGAGGATTGAAATATCGCGGATTCCGCCCATCGCCATGTTCAGCGTGCGCGGAATCGGCGTAGCGGAAAGCGACAGCACGTCCACGCCCTTTGCAACCTGTTTCAGCTTCTCTTTTTGCGCCACGCCGAAGCGCTGTTCCTCGTCCACAATCATCAGCCCGAGGTTGTGGAATTTCACGTCCTGCGACAGAATCCGATGCGTACCGATGAGAATATCCACCTCGCCGCGCGCCAACCGCCGCAGGGTTGCCGCCTGCTGTTTGGGCGTGCGGAAACGGGAGATCATATCCACGTTGACCGCGAACGCCCGCATCCGGCTGACAAAAGTCTGGAAATGCTGTAGCGCCAGAAGCGTGGTGGGCACGAGAACCGCCACCTGACAGCCGCCCAGAACCGCCTTGTACGCCGCGCGCATGGCAACCTCGGTCTTTCCGTAGCCCACGTCGCCGCAGAGCAGGCGATCCATCGGAATCGCTTTGGTCATGTCCCCCTTGATTTCGTCCGACGTGGTCAGCTGACTGTCGGTTTCGTCGTATTCAAACGCGTCCTCAAAGGCTTTCTGATACTTGTCGTCGGCGGGGAACGCGTGCCCGGGCAGGCGCATCCGCTCGGCGTACAGGCGGATCAGTTCCCGCGCCATCTCCTTGACGGCGGCGGTTGCGCGCGCTTTGGATTTCTTCCACGCGTCGCCGCCCATTTTCGACAGCTTGACCATGCCGTCGTCACTGCGCGCGCCGATATATTTCGACACCTTGTCGAGTTTCTCCACGGGCAGAAACAGCTTATCCGTCCCCGCGTACTGAATGCCGATATAATCCCGCGTCACGCCGTCGCAGGTCTTGCTTTCGATGCCCAGATAGCGCCCGATGCCGTAAGTTTCGTGCACCACATAGTCCCCCACTTCCAGATCGGCGTAGGAGAGGATGCTTTTGGTATTCTTCGGCTTCTTCTTGCGGAGCGCCGACTTGCCCGCGAGGTTCAGCCCGCCCATGTGCGCTTCCGCGTTCCGCGAAAGAACCGCGACGTGCGGCACGATCAGTTCGAATCCCGGCAGGATGTCGCGCCACAGAACCGTCACGCTCCCGCCGGGCATTTTCGCAACGTCCTCGGGATTCTCGATGACCTCGTAGCCGTCGGCACGCAGTTCCTCCGCCAACTGCCCCGCCTGCAGTTCGTTTTCGGCAAGCACCACCGTTCGGTAGCTTCCGTCGGAATACGCGCGCAGGTCGTCGCGGAAGAGCTCGTCGTTCTCGGCATAGGAGACGGTCTGGCGCGTGCGGAAGCCGAACAGCCCGGCAAGGCGGCGGTCGGAAACGCTGTAGGCGATGGAGTCGAGGTGGAGCGTGACGTGCGTGTCGGTCACCTGCTCCAGATAGGAGGCGGGGCGGTTATATTCGGCGTACTTCCCCGCAACAGTGCCGCCCTCCACCAGTTCGGTTACGGTCTGGTTCATGTGCCATTCGAAGGCCTGCAGGCGGTCGCGCAGGGCGTTTGTCGAGCGCTCCACCACCAGTCGCCGACCCGTGAAGTAGTCAAGCAGGCAGGCTTTCTTCTCATAGACTGCGGTGATATACTTATCGAGGAACGGGACGTCCCCCTCGCCGCGCAGAGCCGCGTCCACGGCAGTGGTTTCTCGAACCAGTTCCTCCATTGCGTCCTCGTTTTTCGTTGCGCGGAACTGCGCGGCGATCAGCTTTTTCAGGCGCTCAAGTGCGGGTTTATCGCAAAGCAGTTCGCGCGCGGGCTGAAGTTCCGCCGCTACGACCGACTGCGTCATGCGTTGGGTATCGGGTTCAAACAGCCCCATGCGGTCGATATCGTCCCCGAACAGTTCGATCCGCAGGGCATACGCGCCGCTTTTGGTATCGCCGTCCGAATCCGCAAAAGTTCCGAACGGGGAGTAGATATCAACGATACCGCCGCGCAGGGCGAACTGCCCGGGGCTGTCGACCAGATCCACGCGGACAAAGCCCGCCTCGGTAAGGCGTTTCGCCAGTTCGGGCAGGTCAAGCGGTTCGTCGGCGTTGATTGCGACGGTCGTTTTCTTCAGAATCTCGGGCGGGACGGTATAGCCGAGCGCCGCGTCTGGGGTGGTGAGGACGGCGTCGTACTCCCCTGCCATCAGTCCCGACAGCACCTTGATGCGCTCGTGCTCGTACTCATGCGAGGCGGTCATATTATAGAAGGTGAGGTCGCGCGCCATATAGAAGCCTGTGCGGAGACCGAAGCGCTCCAGAAGTCCGCCCAGTTTTACGCAGTCCTTCTCTTCGGGGCACAGAATCAGCGCCGCGCCGCCGCGCTCGCGCTCGGTATCTTCCAGAAGCGAGACAAGGAGTGCGTCCGCCGCGCCCTCGCACAGTCCGCTCGCGAGGATCGGAAGCGGGTTCGCCCGGAAGTCCTGTTTCGTTGCCCGCAGGAGCTGCCCGTACTCGGGATCTGCTCGGATAACGGATGTTAAAATGCTATTCATTGTTCCTCCTTTGGGGGCGCGGAAGGTCGCGGGGCGTTGCCCCGCACCCCACTTGAAAACTTCTTGAAAGAAGTTTTCAAGACTTTCAAGAACTTTAACTAAGGGGATTTTTACCCCTTTCTTTTTGTGGTGCAGATTTTGGTGTAGCCGTATTCCGTGCTGCGAATTCCGGCTGCTCCGAGACCAATCCCGTCCAGCGGGATTGGCACGGCTGTCGCCTCTCTCCGCTACCGGATAGAAATGGTTCAGATTAGTTGATGGACGGCAAGCGGGTTGATTTGCGGGGCGCTCCCTTCGGATTGCGCCCCTGCAGGGTACGAAAGCGTTTGGCAATAAAAGTAACATTCAACCGAAACGGAACGACACATGGGTCGTTCCCTACAAACCTTATGTCTAATGGGTTACGCACCTTTTAGGGTCGTAATCCGTAGGGAACGACCCGCGTGTCGTTCCGCTTTGGTCAATAACTAACTTCCCTACCACTTCTATCCGGTAGCGGGAGCGAGGCGTAAGCCGACAAAATCCCGCTCGACGGGATTTTGCGCGGGAGCAGCCGGAATTCGTAGCACGGAACATGGCTACAATAGAATCTGCACAATAAAAAAATAGGGGTAATAATCCCCTTAGTTGAAGGTCTTGAAGGTTCTTAGGGGACTTCTCCTTAAGAAGTCCC
>CAVGEJ010000052.1:0-15652 GCA_963628215.1 Eubacterium sp. CAG:180 | reverse complement strand
CAGACAGACAGACAGACAGACAGACAGACAGACAGACAGACAGACAGACAGACCTGTTTGCGCCCTTGTAAAGGGTTCTTTTCGTGATACCCAAAAAGCGATAGCCTGAAGCGGAATGCGGAGGCTGTCGCTTTTTTGTGTTGGTGTAAGCACGCAAAGCGTGATTGCATAAATGTCATTGAAAAAATTTAAGAAAAGGAGAGGAAAAAAACAATGACAAAGCACGTTTCTACAAAAAGAGCGTTGGTACTGAGCCTGCTTTCGATGCTGCTCTGCGTATCCATGCTCATCGGTTCCACCTACGCGTGGTTCACCGACACCGCAACGACTGCGGTGAACAAGATTCAGGCAGGCACGCTTGACGTGGGGCTTGAAATGTCGACCGACGGCGGGACAACATGGGAGAATGCCGAGGGCAAGACTCTGAACTTTATGACTTCGGACAACCGCGCGGAAATCCTCTGGGAACCCGGTTGTACATATGCGCTTCCGCTTCTTCGCGTGGTCAACAAGGGCAACCTTTCGCTCAAGTATGAGATCGCGATTACGGGTATCAATGGCAACGCAAAGCTGAACGAGGCGATTGACTGGACTATCACGGGTGCTGAGGCAGGCTATCTGCTTGCGAACGGCACACAGGAAATCGTTATTTCGGGTCACATGAAAGAAGATGCCGGAAACGAGTATCAGGGACTGAGCATTGACGGTATTGCGATTACGGTTTACGCAACGCAGTATTCCTATGAGAAGGACAGCAACGATGAAAAGTATGATACGGAAGCCTCTTTCCTGTATAAGGATGCAGAGGGGAACGTACTGATCGGCACTGCGGACGAACTGGTTTACTTTGCAAAGACCGTGAACGTGGACGGTGAGACCTATGCAGGCAAGACCGTGACGCTGACCGCTGACATTGATCTTGGCGGCAGAAAGTGGAATGCGCTTGTCGCAAAGGGTGCATTTACCTTTGACGGAAACGGCAAGACCATTTCCAATTTCGTTGTTGCGGGTGAGAAGTTCGTTGGTTTCTTTGGAGAAGCGACGAATTGCACCATCAAGAATCTGACTGTCAAGGGTGCAACCGTTACGGGTATCAACCATGTTGCGGCGATTGTTGGTCACGCACTTTGCACAACGATTGAGAAATGCAAGGTCTATGATTCGACTATTACAACGTTGGTGAAAAACAACGATGACGGAGATAAGGCGGGCGCGATTGCGGGTTATCTGTCCGCAGAAAGCAATGCAAGCGTAACCAACTGTGTGGTTGAAAATTGCACGGTAAGAGGCTACAGAGACATCGGCGGCTTGATTGGTTATGCAAATGCAGCGGCGGTTGTGACCGGAAACACTGTGACGAAAGTAACCCTGATTAACGATCTGACAAACAACTACAAAAACTATACTACCGATGCAGCGTACGATGTGAACGAAATCGTCGGAGAGTATAATGAAAATACGTTGGATGAGTCCAATACCTATAGCGAGGTTACCATTTCTAAGGTGATTTCTGCCGCTTCGCAGGATGAGTTGAACGATGCTATTACAAGCGGCAAAGTAAAAGAAGTAAAGCTGGAGAGCGGAACTACCTTTACTCTTGACAATGGTATCGCAAACGAGAGTGCTAAGAGCCGCGATATCACATTTGTCGGTGATGGAACACAGACCGTTGATGTTGTTACAAATGCTGTTTCTGCTGAGGGCGGTATGCTGAACTATCAGCGCGGTTCGACCTTTACCTTTGAGAACCTGATGATTCAGGGTGGTGAGGGTAGCTTCGATGGTATCGTTTGCGACGAATTGGTTTATAAGAACTGCACGATTAAAGGTAAACTGACCCTTTACGGCAAGGCTACGTTCATTAACTGCGTCTTTGAGAATGACATGGCAGACCAGTACTCCATCTGGACATGGAGCGGCACGGATGTGACGTTTGAGGGATGCACGTTCAATACGAACGGCAAGGCGATTCTTCTGTACGGTCAGGCTACGGAAGCAAAGCCGACGAACCTTGTTGTGAAGAATTGCACTTTCAACGACCGCAAGAATGGCACGGCAGGCAAAGCGGCTATTGAAATCGGCAACGATTACAATGCAACTTACACGCTGACGGTTGAAAATGCAACTGTAAACGGTTTTGCAGACGGCAAAAACACCGGCTCTATACTGTGGGCAAATAAGAACAGCATGGATGCGACACACTTGACTGTGACAATTGACGGTGCAAAGGTTCAATAACAAACAAAAGCGCGGGGGCGTTCTCCAACGAGAACGCCCCCGTTTTGTCATTTCTGCTCTCCCGCGCCCGTCTCATGCGAGGTGTCCTCGGACAGACTTGCAATGACTGCCGCGCTGAAATAATCCAACGGGTCAACCTGCAAGCCCTTGACGGTCATCTCCATGTGCAAATGCGGCTCTTCGGCAATTTCCACCATCGCCGTTTCGCCAACCTTGCCCAGAAGCTGTCCCTGCTTGACCTGCGTTCCCTCGGCAAGTCCTTCGGCCAGTTCCTTTGCAAGGTTCTTGTAGACGGTTACGCACTCTCCGCTGTGGGTCAGCGCCACGCAAGTTCCCATCATCGGGTCTTCCCAGATTTTGCTGACCTTTCCGTCTGCCGCCGCGAATACCTCCGTATCCTCGGCGGTTGCAATGTCAATGCCGAGGTGAACGCGGAAGTCGTTCATGGTCGGCGAAAAGACCTGCACGTCCACGCTGTGCTTCTGCGTGAGTTTTCCCGAAACGGGCAGCTTCATTTCCGGCACGGTGTCGGGCGCGGGCTGAGGGTCAGTTCCCGTCGGCTTCTGCGGCTCGGTCGGCTGTTCGATCGGGGCGGTTGTTTCGGGCGGCACTTTGGTGTTGTTCTTCTTCGCGCGGTTCATTGCCGCCGTGATGGCGAGCACCACCGCCAGAGCCAACAGAATGACGATGGACGAGAGATAGACTGCCCGGTTCACGCGCACCTGCTTCAGCTTTCTGCATAATTTAGACTGCTTCCATTTTTCCCACATAATCAAAACTCCTTTGCTCTTTCTGTGATTGCGGACTCCGCGGCACATCCGCGTGTCTTGCTGACTTTATTTTTGCCGTTTGCGGGGGATTTATACAGCGAATCCAAAAAAAGTTTGATTCGGTCGCGCTTGGGCGGAAATATCAAAATTTTCACGAAAAAATCAGACTGAATTGGATGTATTATTGACGTATTCACGACGGGTTCATATTTTCGTGGTACAATAAGAAAGTGTAAATTCAAAGCTGTACCTGTCCCCCGTGGGCGGGTGCGGGAGAAAGGAATCTCTGCTTTTATGATTAAAATCGAGCATCTTGTGAAGAATTACGGCTCAAACTGTGCCGTTGACGACATCAGCTTTGAAGTTGGGGAAGGGGAGATCGTCGGTTTTCTCGGTCCGAACGGCGCGGGAAAGAGCACGACCATGAATATCCTCACGGGCTATCTGTCCTCCACCTCGGGAAAAGCCTTTATCGGCGGCATTGACATTCTGTCCAACCCCATCGGCGCGAAAAAGCTGATCGGCTATCTGCCCGAACAGCCGCCGCTTTATCTGGACATGACCGTTGAGGAGTACCTGAACTTCAATTACGAGCTGAAGGGTTGCAAGCTGGATCGCGAGAAGCACATCGGCGAAATTTGCGACACCGTAAAGATCAAGGACGTTTACAAACGGATCATCCGCAGTCTTTCCAAGGGTTACCGTCAACGTGTGGGCATTGCGCAGGCGCTGATCGGAAATCCGAAGGTCATCATTTTCGACGAGCCGACCGTCGGTCTCGACCCCAAGCAGATTATTGAGATCCGCAACCTGATCCGCGGACTCGGCAAGGCGCACACCGTGATTCTCTCCACGCACATCCTGCAGGAGGTGCAGGCGGTCTGCGACCGGATTATCATCATCAACAAGGGCAAGATCGTGGCGAACGAAAAGACCGAGAACATTTCCAGTGCGGTCGACCGCTCCCGCCGCTTCAACGCGAAGATCTGCGGACCGCAAAAGGACGTGCTTGCCATGTTGCGCGCATTCCCCGGCATTTCCTACGCCGAGGCGCTCGCAGAGCGCGACGGGGACGCGTATACCTACATGATCGAATCCGATTACGGCGTGGATATCCGCAAGAAGCTGTTCTTCGATCTGGCAAACCGCGGGTGGGCGCTGATCGGTCTGGAAGCGCTCGGCATGAGCCTTGAGGATATCTTCATTTCGGTTGTGGATCACTCCGAGGAACGCCAACAGCGGGGCGGCGCACAGCGCGTTTCCCGCAAGCAGAAGGCGATGGAGAAGAACACGGCGGAAAAGGAAATCGGCGCGTCACTCGTTGAGGACGCCAAGAAGCAGAGAGCCGAAGCCGCTCTGCACGATACCGAGGATGACGACTGAACAGAAAGGAATATAACACTATGCTTGCCATTTACCGTAAAGAAATACGTTCCTATTTCATCAACCCCATCGGGTACATCTATCTCGGGGTATTCCTCGTGTTCTCGGCGTTGCTCTGCTGCTACACCACGCTGATTTCCGCGAGCTACAGCACCTCGTCTTACTTCACCTATCTGATTTTCTCCTTCGTGATTCTGATCCCGATTCTGACCATGCGCCTCTTTGCCGAGGAGCGGAAACTGCGCACCGAGCAATTGCTTCTGACCGCGCCCGTTACGATTACGGGAATGGTCATGGGCAAGTACCTCGCGGCGCTGACGCTCTATGTGGGCGGTATTCTCATTTCCTGCGTCAACTTCATTCCGCTGTACGTCATCGGCGCGGCGGAGCGCGCAGGGGAGAGCGACTACGCGCTGACGCACATCGGACCTGTAACAGGCGAGCTCGTGGGCAGCGTGATTGCGGTCATTCTGCTTGGCGCGGCGCTGATCGCGGTTGGAACGCTGATCTCGGCGCTGACCGAAAATCAGCTTTCCGCAGCGGTTATCACGGTTGGCGTGATTGCGGTCATGGTGCTTCTGAACGTGTTCAACCTGCTGACCGACAGCGACGGACAGCCGATTATCGGCAGTTACGCGGTTCGTTTCGTCATCAGTTGGGTGTCGGTCATCAGCCGCTTCTCGGCGTTCAGCCAAGGGGTGTTTGACTATTCCGCACTGCTTTACTATGTGTCTCTCGCGTTTATCTTCCTGTTCCTGACGGTACGGGTATATGAAAAGCGCCGTTGGGGTTGAGTCTGACCCGAACGGAACACAAACGGAAAGGAATTTTCATATATGAGGAAACGAATCATCCGCTCCAGACGCGCGCGCTACGGCGGCATGACCGTGCTTCTGACGGTTTTGCTGATCGCGGTGGTGGTGCTGACGAATGTGCTCTTCAGCACGCTTGCCACGCGTTATTCGTGGTACACGCCGATGACGGGAAGCGCGGATTACCGGGTTACCGAAACCTGCTACCGTCTGCTTGACGCAACGCTTGGCAAGCAGGACGAAACGGTACGCGTCATTTTCTGCGATACGGCGGAAAATGTTGCCGAAAGCGACACCGTGTCCTATGTTTACAGAACCGCAAAGCAACTGCAGGAGCGGTTTCCCGATCGCATTGCCATCGAGTGCCACAACATCTGGCTTGATCCCGACAGCGTGCGGAATTACAGCACAACGTTCAACCCCGCCACGGCGGAGAACGTGAAAACCACGCTGAAGTCCACAAGCGTGATCATCGCGGGCGCGGATTACTACCGCGTGTATGACCACAGCGAGTTCTTCGTGTTCGAGGACGGCAACACCTCCAATCTCTGGGCGTACAACGGCGAGCGGAAACTGGCAGCGGGTATCCTGCATGCCATCGACGGCGACGCGCCGGTTGCCTGCCTGACCAACAACCACGGCGAGGTGTTCTACGATTACGAACTGCTCTATCTGCTCGACGACGCGGGCTACTCCCTGCGGTACATCGACCTTTACAAAGACCCGATTCCCGAGGGCTGCCGGCTGATTATCAGCTACAACCCGAACTCCGACCTCACCGTTTCCGACGGCGTTTCGGCGACCTCGGAGACCGACATTCTGACCGATTTTCTGAGCGATTCGGGCAACACTTTCCTGCTCTTTCTGGAGGACGGTACGCCGTCGCTCCCGAATTTCGAGGCATTTTTGCAGGGTTGGGGCGTGGAAACGCTCTACACGCCCGAAGATGAGAACGGCAACCGCTTCCGTTACATGGTGCAGAATCCGTCGCAGTCGCTGACCTCGGACGGTTACACCATCTACGGCGACGCGGCAACCGAGGGGCATGCGGGCGAGGTTCTCGAAGGACTGACCCGCAAGACCGTGTTCAAGAACGCCACGGCGCTGCGCGCGGCAAACGGATTTGCCAATCAGGGCGACGGAAGCTACAAAAAGGATAACCGCACACTGTACGGTCTGTACGGGAGCGGTTCGGGAGCGGTCGCGTGGGCGAACGGACGTCCTGTCGACGTCAACCGCTCCATGCTGATGACCCTGACCGAGCAGTCCAATTCGGACGGCGGGCGCTCCTATGTGGGCGTTTGCGCGTCGGTGGACTTTGCCTCGGAGGATTTCCTGCAATCGGCGGTTTACGGCAACACCGACACCATGATGCGGCTGTTTACCACCATTGGTAAAACCAACACGCCCGAGGGGCTGACCATCAAGCCGTTCCAGTCCAAGGGCATCAGTACCATTACAACCGCGCAGATGTGGCGTTGGACGTTGATTCTCGCCTTGATTCCCGCAGTTGTCTGCACGGCGCTCGGTATCACGGTTCTGGTTCGGCGCCGCCGTGCATGAGGGGAGGGGTGAAGCATGAAACAAATCAATTCCGGTAAACTGCGGCACGGTATTTCCGCAGTTGCAATCACGGCGGCGGTTGTCGTTGCGGTGATCCTCCTGAATGTCGGCTTCGGCGTGCTTTCGGACTTCGGAATGTGGATGATCGACCTTACGAGTGAGAAAATGTACACGCTGACCTCCGAGACCGTGGAAATGCTCGACGGCACGTTCCGGCAGGTCAACGAGAAACGCGAAGAGAGCGGCGAAGAGGACGTCACGGTTGACATCATCTTCTGCGCCGACCCCGACCTGATTAAAGGCAACGAAAAAATGCGGTATATCTACTACACCGCGCGGGCACTGGAGAAGAAATTCCCCGATAGCATCAAGGTTTCCACCACGAACGTCTGGACAAACCCGTCGTCGGTGGACCGTTACCGCACCAACTCCTATTCCGCCATCTACCAGTCCAACATCATCGTGGCAAGCGGCTCGGAGTTCCGTATCACCTCCATTGAAACCTACTATACCTATGATTCCGATTCCTCGGGGGACGAAGAGCCTTGGGCGTACAACGCCGAAAAGAAGTTCACGCAGTCGATCATCGCGGTTACGCGGGCGGAATCTCCGATCTGCGGAATCACGGTGAACCACGGCGAGGCGCTTGCAACCGAGGCGGGCAGAGCCGAATACAGCGAATTCCTGAAGGTCATCGAAAACGCGGGCTATGAGATTCAGTATCTGGATCTGACCAAAGACGCGATTCCCGAAAACTGCCGTCTACTCCTGACTTTTGACCCGCAGAGCGACTTCCTCGGCGAAGCGGATCTGCCGGAGGGAAAGACCTCCGAGTTGACCCAGCTGGGCAACTTCCTTGACAAGGCATATTCCTATATGATCTTTGTCGACGCGGACACGCCTCTGCTCCCCAATCTCGAAGAGTATCTCGAGCAGTGGGGCATTACCTTCAACCGTCAGAAGAACGCGGACGAGGACTGGATCGGAAACTGGCAGGTGCGCTCGAGCGCCGCGCTGGACGCGAACGGGCTTTCGGTCATTGCCGACTACGAGCAGGAAGCGCTCGGCGGAAGCATTACCAAGAATATGCGGGAGCGGGGCGGCTCTCCGAAGGTCGTATTCGGAAACGCCATGCCGATCTCCTATTCCAAGTCCTATGAAACAGTCCCGCAACCGGCGGACACCGAAAACGGAACGGGCGCATTCACCTACGGTTCTTACTACCGCAACAACCACTCCCGCGCGATTTACGATGTGTTCCGCGCAAGCGCCGAGTCCCAAGCCTATGGGCTGATGAACGGCACGGCAACCGCAGACCCGATTGACACGCTCGGCGGCTACCGCCTGATGACCCTGACGCGCGAGAGCCGCACGGTGGGCGAGGGCAAGGGGTACACCAACGTCAACGATTCCTCGTATGTCTGCGCAATCGGTTCGGTTGAATTCGCAAACAACAAAATGCTCAGTTCCAATGCCTACGGCAACACGGACGTGCTTCTGGAAACCCTGCGTTCCATCGGGCGCGAGGTGGTTCCCGTGGGACTGAACTTCAAGCCGATGTACGATGCGGAAATGCAGGAAACCTCTTCTTCCTCGTCCTCTTCCTCGGATAACGCTACGGTTTACTATACAAAAGCGGGCAACATCGCGCGCACGGCAGTTCTGACGGTTCTGCCCGCAGTTGTGATGGCAACGCTCGGAACGGTCGTTCTGGTCAGACGGAAATTCCGTCTTTGATGAGAATTGAGAGAAAGGAAAACGCGGAACAGGAATGAGAAGCGAAGAATCAGTTGTTAATATCATATTTGACGCGGGGCGGGGAACTGCACCGATCGCAAGCCGCGAAGGTGTGGTCGGCGCGCCGCTTGGAAATCTGCCGCGCCCCACGCGGAGCGGGTATACGTTCGGCGGTTGGTATCTCGGCGGGCGGCAGGTCGACGCGGAAACGCTTATTGAAGGAAACGAAGATCTGCGGCTGACCGCAAAATGGGAAAAGGTTGGCGGCAAGGAACGGAAAAAGACGGTCATGTGGAAGCAGAAGGTCACGGCGGCGGTGCTTGCCGCGGCGATCGTGCTCCTGACGGCGGCAATCCTGATTGCCAATCAGATTGTTCTGATCTACCACCTGACCGACGAATACACCGACGCCGAAGGGGTGCATCACTCCGACCGATACACCATCAAGAAGTCCGAAGGGGTCTACAAGCTGTTTGACCGTGACGGCAAGCTGATGGAGACCACCGAAAACGGCTACACCTCCAATTCGGACAACGTCCGCTATGAGGTCTATGTCGCCGAAAAGAGCGGAAACCAATATCTGCTCAACACCTCCACGGGCTCGTATGAGACCTACGCTATTGTGGACTACGATTCCGATTCGGGCGAGTCGCTCGGCGGAACGGTCAAGAACCGCCGCGTGATGATGTTTCCGCGCGTGGGGCAGGACAACACCTACTCCATTGAGGTGAAGAATCAATACGGAAGCTTTACCTTCTATCGCGAGAATGTCGAAAACGGCAAAAAAGTCAACGGCAAGGACGCATACACCACGGCTGTGAATGTGAAAAAAGGGGAGGGGGAGAACGCCACACTGGTTCTGGCGGCGTATGACCCCACGCTGTTCGCAAGCCTGTGCGTCAGCTGCGGCTACTCGCTGACCATGCAGAAGTTGGATTTCACCGATCCCGAAACCCCGCGCAAGGCGGACGGGAGCGTTGACCTGAACGCTTACGGTCTGGTGGATCGCTACGACGAAAACGGCGCGCTGACCTACACGCCTACGGTCTATACGATCGTGCAGGGCGAAACGCGGGGCGATCAGAGCGACAAGCCGGGTTACATGGACCCGACCGACACGGTTTATACGGTTCGGGTCGGCGACGCGATCCTCTCTGGCGGCGGCTACTATGTCCAGCTCGTCGGGCGCGACGCGGTTTATATCGTCAGTTCCTCCATTGCGGAGACCGTGCTTCAGCCGGTTGAGGCTCTGGTCACGCCCGCGCTGATTTACCCGATGACCGTCAGCACCTACGTGATGGTCAACGATTTCTTCTTCGGCACGGTTGCCGACATGAGCAAGATTGACGAGGACGACGAGGAAGAAAGCAAGAAGAATATCAACATCAAAATCATGTTCGACTATGTCGATCTTGCCAAGCGGCAGGATTCGCTCTATTCCTCTTCGCCGTACTGGATTACCGAAAAGTTGGGCGCGAGCATGGGTGACGGCTTCGTGCTGGACAACGACAGCGTTTCCACGGTGTTGGGAAGCCTCTATCAGATGGAATTCCTCGGTTGCAAGGTGCTGAACCCCACGGATGATGATCTTGCAAAGTACAAGCTTGACAAGGATATCTACCTGTTGCGCTTCAAGTACGACCCGGAGGTTGCCTCGGGCGGCTCGGACGAAGAGAACTGGGCGGACAACTGGATTTTCATCAGCCAGAAGCAGAAGAACGAGGACGGGGACACCGTTTACTACGCGTATTCGTCCACCTACAACATGATTGCCGAGATCGACCATTCGCAACTGGCGTTTCTGGAGTGGTCGGACAGCCATTGGTACAACAAGTACTACTTCCAGCAGAACATTTCCTATGTAAAGCGCATGACCGTCAAGTACGGCGACAAGCTGTTTGACATGGTGATGGACAACACGCTGTCCTATGCGTACTACGACAAGGACGAAGGTTCTGATCTGCCGAACCGCACGAAGATGAGCCTGTTGTCCGGCGCGTTGGTTCAGCTGAGCAACGGAAATTACCGCTACACCGACCCCGAAACGAAAAAGACCTACACGCTCGCATCCTCGAACGTGCGGATCGAATACGACGAAAGCGGGACGATGACGGGCTACTGCACCTACATCCGTACAGGCACGCTGATCGATCTGGAAAAGGGCACGCTGAGCGAGGACGGGACGAAGTACACGGTTACGAAAACGGGAAAGACCTACAGTGTGCGGCAGATTGATTTCTCCAAAACGCAGGTGGAGTCCTACACGAACAAGAACAAGACAAAGACCACCAACATTTTCTACCGCGACGACTACGGTACGGAGATGACGGTCAGCGCGGGGTCTCAGAATCTGCAGGTCATTTGCAACGGGACGCGGATTGACTACACGCTCACGGAGACGGTTGAAACCGACACGGGCAAGACCGAAACCGAGACGTACACGGCGCTTGACAACTTCCGTCGGCTCTATTCCAAGCTGTTGTGGTCCTCGATTGAGGGCGACGTGAGCAAAAAGGAGTTGGGCGAGGGGATTGTGGACTATGTGAAGCATCACGACCCGACGATGGAGATTACAGTCCACGTGGAGGACTTGGCGTCGGTTCTGAACCGCGACAACTACTCCTCGAACAACAAGCAGAGTCTTGTGATTCGGATGTACCGTTACACCGAGGGCAAGGCGCTCCTGACGGTTGAGGTTCTGGCTGACGAAAACGCCACGCCCGACCCGACCTCCATCACGAAGGGCTTCTACGTTCTTGCCGACGAGGTAAAAGCGCTCGCGCAGTATGCCGAGGATTTCGCAGGCGGCAAGCTGATCCCGAAGTCGAATTAAGAGGAAGGGAAAGACCTTGGGGCTTTGCCCCAAGCCCCACTTAGGGGACTTCTTAAGGAGAAGTCCCCTAAGAACCTTCAAGACCTTCAACTAAGGGGATTATTACCCCTATTTTTTTATTGTGCAGATTCTATTGTAGCCATGTTCCGTGCTACGAATTCCGGCTGCTCCCGCGCAAAATCCCGTCGAGCGGGATTTTGTCGGCTGACGCCTCGCTCCCGCTACCGGATAGAAGTGGTTCAAGTTAGTTGAGAATCGGAAAAGCGGATAGAATGCGGGGCGCTCCCTTCGGATTGCGCCCCTGCAAAGTGCAAAAGCTTTTGGCAATAAGAGTAACATTCAACCGTCACGGAACGACACATGGGTCGTTCCCTACAAACCTTGTCCCTAAGAGAATTTTATGCTTTTAGGGGCGTAATCCGTAGGGAACGACCCGCGTGTCGTTCCACCCTATTCAAATGTAACTTTCCTACCATTTCTATCCGGTAGCGGAGAGAGGCGTAAGCCGCACAAATCCCGCTGGACGGGATTTGGCTCGGAGCAGCCGGAAATAGTAGCACGGAATACGGCTACACCCAGAATCCGCACAAACAAAAAAAGAGGATCAAAAATCCCCTTGCGATAAAGGTCTTGAAGGTTCTTAGGGGACTTCTCCTTAAGAAGTCCCCTAAGTAGGGTTCGGGGCAACGCCCCGAGGTCTTATCACTCCGTTTTCGCCATAAAATCCGCCAGAAGCGCGTCCTGAAGCAGACGCACCGTGTGCGGGGCTTTGCCGCCGAGGGGCTTGCCGTCAAGCTCTACTACGGGAACACAGAGAACCGACGCAGAGCAAACCAGAACCTCGTCGGCAGTCCATAAATCCGCAGGGGCGTATTCGCGCTCCTCAACCGGGATTCCGTGCGCGCGGCATTCGCGGAGAAGATGATTCCGCGCCGTTCCCGCATAAATGTGACAGTCGGCAGGGTGCGTGATCAGAACCCCGTCCTTCAGAATCGAAAGATTGGAGTGCGCGCACTCGGTCACAACCCCGTCGCGTACCAGAACGCACTCGTCCACCCCCGCCGCGCGAGCCGCCTCGGAAGCGAGAACATTCGGCAATAGATTGAGCGACTTCACATTGCAGTGCGAAAAGCGCGTGTCGGGGTAGGTGATGCAACGCATCGGCAGATGCAGATCGCGGATTTTCATCGGGCGGAGCATGATCCAAAGATTCGTCGGAATCGTGCCGCCCGGGAACGCGTGCGCGCGGAATCCCGTCCCGCGGCTGAATTGCATATAAACCCATTGCTCGCCGTCGTCCACACGTGAAATCAGATCGCGTACCAACCCCGCCAGTTCGTCGTGCCCGAGCGGGGGGACAATCCGAACCTGCGCGGCGCTCTGAAATAAGCGGTCAATGTGTTCGTCCAGTTCAAACGGATGGTGATTGCGGGTGAATGTCACATCGTAAACACCGTCACCGAAGTAGCAGGCGCGGTCGAGCATCGGAACGCGCACCTGTTCCAACTCGTCAACCGTGCCGTTGTAGTAGCCAAGCGTTTTCATGAAAGCCCTCCTTTGAGAAGCGTCAGGATATCAGTTTTTGCAGGAAAGAAACAACCTCCGGCGGGTAAGCGGCAGTTTCGTCGGCAAGCGCGGCGACCGCAACCTTCACCGCCGTCCGTTGCGACGATTTTGCGGTCAGCGTCCGCTCCGTGCCGTCGGAATAGCGGAGCGCGAGCGAAAGGGTGACCGAGAAGCTGTCCCGCACCTCGGCGGCGTTTGTGAGATCGGGTGAGAAAAATTGAAGCGCAGTGATTTTTCCGTCGCTGTCGCGAACGCGCGTGACGGCGCAGGCAGTCCCGTCGCCGTCGCGGAACAGCGTTGCCGTGAGCGTTGAAACTTCGGCGGGAAGTGCGTCAAGCGCGCCTGCGGGAAGCGGAATTTCAAACCGCAAACGGGTTGCAGAACCGTAGGGCGCTCCGATATAGAGCGCCGCGCCTTCCGAAAAGGAAAAGGGGAGAAATACGGCGGTGTAGGTCACACTGTGGGTCAGAGTCAGCGCGTAGCCCGAGGGGTATAGTGTGCCGTCCGAACCCGCATAGCCGATGAAATCGGGGTCGGTGCAGGTCGGGAACGTGTAGATGTCGCCTTCGTAGCGCATTTTGACCTGCTCGGCATTGCCCGAACGCAGAGTCAACGTAACCGACGGCGGCGGAATCACTTCCACATTCAGCGCGGCGCAAAGCGTGTGCGTTGCAACGCGCGTTTTGTCGTAGGTGTGCCGCGCACGGATTGTCAGTAAATGCTCACCCCACGCGGGGAGCGATTCGGGAGGAATCGTCAGCGTATAACCGCCCGAAGCGGTGAGCGGAAGCCAGTCGCCGCCATCCCACGCATATTCATAAGCGGTAACGTCGTAACCGCCCGTCAAGCCGCCCGAAACCGTCAGCGTGCCATTGTGCATCACGCGCACATCGCCGAACAGCGCGTCGCGGTCGGCGGTTTTGTTTGTCGGAGAGGTGAGAGACGTCTTGTAGCCGTAAAGGCTTGCGGCGGTCGCATAGGTCGCGCATTTGCCCTCCGCAGGATCGGGCGACGTGAGCGCGGGCATCCCCGAAAAGACGGGAATGCGGAACACGCAGCCGACGTCGGTCAGATTGTTTTCCGCAAAGGAGCGGTAGAGCGAGCGCCCCTCGCTCAACGCGCCGCCCACGTTCTGCATATATTGGTGCAGGCTGTCGGTGGTGCAGACGTCAAATTTCTGCAGATAAACGGTCGATTGCCCGCGCTTGACATAATCGTTTTTCAGGAATTCCGCGCCGCCGCGCAGGGCTTTCTCCTTTGTGTCCCAACCCTTTGATCTGGCGTATTCCAGTGCGTTTTTGTAGATGGTAAACACGCCGTCACCGCTTGCCTTGATATTGAACAGATTGTAGTAACCGTCCAGCGCGGTCAGATCCTCGTCAAGCGTTCCCGGGGCGGGGGGCTTGATGGGCTTGCCGCTTTCGGTGGTCGCGGTCTGGTTGGCATAGTATTCCTGCAGAAGCGAGCCGCATTTTCCGCCCAGAAGGGGGGACTTCCCGTCACCCTGTTCCTGACGGAGACGAACCGCAAGAAAAACGGGATCAATGCCAACTTCTTCGCCGATCTGCGTCAGCGCGTCTGCGTAGGTTAGACCGCTCTCCAATTTTGCGCGCTCCATGAAAGTGCCCGCAAGAACGGTTTCCAGAGCGGCGCGGCTTGTGGCAGAGGCGGTTTGCTGATCGTAAAACTGGAAAATGTCGGCTTCGGTAAGGAAGTTGCGGGGGTCAAGAAAATAGGAGACCGCCTCCTTGGAGGCTTGATAAAAGCCCGAATCGTAAAGATTGGCGTTGGTCTTGTGGCGGTATTTGCTGAAGCTGCCGTTGCTGCTGATGAGATTGGTTTTTGCGTCCTTAGTCTGGAGCGCGACCGTCTCTTTCCACGAGCGCGCAACCACCAACGGCTCGAACTCCCATGCGGGGTAGAGTAGATGCAGGCGGGTCAGCGCCAGGGCATAGTCGGAGGGAAAGCCCTTTTCCTTCAGTTGATTGTAGTATGTAAGCGCCGCGCCCGTGAACGGCGGCTCAGAACCCGATGTGCCGAAGATCAGCGTAACCGGGAGCAGAACAATCAGCAGGGCAGTCAGCAGAACGGTCAGAATCCGATGTCTTGTTTTCATAAAACATCCTCCTCTCGGGGGAATCGGGAGTCCGCGACGCCGCGCGATCCCGTCTACCTATATTATAGCACAAATTCGCCGTTTTGGGATAGATTTTCCTGAAATAAAGAAAAAACTTTTGCCGGAGTTCCAACCCCGGGCATGGTCGGAAACCGACTGCAGAAAAATTGTAATTTTTGAAAAAAAGGGTTGACAAGACACGAACAACGTGGTATAATAACAACGCGAAAACAAAAGGAAAAGTTTTCAAAAAATCTTTTGACAAGGAGGGAACGGGTCGTGTACAATGCCTTGACAGACAGACCTGTTTGTGCCTTTGCAACAGGTTCTTTTTGTGATATCCCGAAAGCGGATAGCATTAGGCTGAGAAGCCGAAGCTGTCGCTTTTTGTGTTGGTGTAAACACGCAAAGCGTGATTACATAAAAAGTCATTGAGAAAAATTGAAAGACCTGCTAAAAAAGTCAGGCTCTAAAATGAAAAAAAACAAAATAATTTTCAGCAGACAAAAAGGGCATGACAAAAAGACCGCCGCGTGGAGGGAAAAGCGCCGGTTTGGGTTGGCAGGGCAAAGCACAGGGGTGCTTCGCCCGAAGGA
Organism: Eubacterium sp. CAG:180; assembly: GCA_963628215.1. GTDB lineage: Bacteria > Bacillota > Clostridia > Oscillospirales > CAG-272 > UMGS1865. The sequence continues at coordinate 38 of CAVGEJ010000052.1, read as the reverse complement.
CATTATACCGGATGAGCGTTGTCAACATACAAAAAATT
>CAVGEJ010000051.1:0-15916 GCA_963628215.1 Eubacterium sp. CAG:180 | reverse complement strand
TACAGGCGGTTACGGAAATGTTTGCAGGGAATCTACAGACATTTCCGTTCTTTTACGCAAGTATGAAGAAGGCGGAATAGACAAGCTCAAAGACAACCGTGGCAGAAGCAAACCAATAGAAGAAATGTCCGAGGTTGAAAAGCTTAAAGCTGAAATGAAGATATGCTCATTTGCATACTGCTCTTCAAGTATTTCCAGCATCTCATGAAAAATGGCTTTTTTACTCCAGAGATCCGCTGGTATTCTTTTTCCTTGAGTTTCGCGATTCGGTTTACATTATCCATTTTTTCTCACCCCACTCAAGTATACCATTTATTTGTGTATTTTTTCTACCATGCAGAGGTTATCGAACAGGTCTATTATAGAACCGTACTTTTTGTCGTTTTTTTACAGCCCGTTGCTTGCAGGTAAGCCCGTGCCGTTTTGGAACGGCACGGGCTTCTTCGGGGGGTATTACTTTCCTATCTCGATGAACTCGTTCTCGTCCTCATAGTTCCATACCGCATTCGGTAAGTTACTCGCTGTAGCGCCGGAAAGCGTAAGAATATCTTCCTGCAAAAGCGAAAGGATCGACATTTCCGGATAAGTGTACTGTTTCATTCCAGCTTCCTCCTTTAGTTTGCTTTCGGGAATGTAATCGATTGTTCCCGAATGGGATTGTATGGGGTTCCGTCCGCATTTTCATACACGGGTTTTACGGAAACCGTCACATCCTTGTCTGCGGGCAGATTCTCAATAACCAATGCATAACAATAAGCATAGCCTTTGTCGGATGCCGCAACCGTTTTTCCTGCCGCAAGGATCGACTTATAAACCGTCTCCGTTTTCATGGTTTTGGGTTGATAGGTCTTATCGCCGACTGTCAAGGTCACTTCAAAACCGACCGACTTCAGTTCCAGATCCGATTCGTCAATCATTTTCACCAGTCTGATGCTGTATTTTCCGTTCTCAGGATCTTTACTCTGCACATAAAGCGAGGTGCGCTCTGTGAAACTTTTGTAAAATCCGTAGTTTTCGAGTCCGGTCTGCGAACCGATATAGTAGCAGTCTTCGCAATTAACTATCACGTTGAAGTTATTCCCATCCCTGTTCACTCTTCCGATAAGGAAAGCAATTGCATTCTCCGCTGTTTCGGAAGCCACTCCGGCAACCTTGCCGGCAAAGACCGCATCATGCATATTCAGAGTTGGCGTTGCCGTGCCGGAACTGCCATATGTATCTGCGATCAGACCGCCGACTCGCCCCTCTACCTTCGACTCGACCGACAAATCGGAATACACATGATCCACGGTAATTGTGGTCGTTTCAGAGCATCCGTGAACGGTTCCCGCAAACGATCCTGTAGATGCCGACACAACCGACTTAACGGTTCCGTTTTTCAGAGACAGATTTTGCACCGTGCATCCGGCAGTGATCTCCGCAAAGAATCCGATGGCACCGGAACGGCGGCTGCTGGCTTCGATCGACAGACCGCTGACGGTATGTCCCTGCCCGTCGAAAACGGTTTTGTACAGTTCGGTTGCAACCCATTTGTTTGCCAAAGTTTTTTCGCCTGTTCCATCCGCTTTCCAACCCGGGTTCAGATCCATATCCTTGGCAAGTTTCACCGTTTTGTTGCTTACAAACGATTGATTGCGGTCGTTCGAATTCTGAATGCCGTATTTGGTTCTCAGTTCGGGATTGCTCTTGCCTATGCCGCTTGCCAGGAGCATATAGCCCATCAGATCGGCTTCGTCTTCCAGAATCCATTCTGTTGCATCTGCGCTGTACCACGAAAAGTCGGGCGCAATATACTCGGCAGTCGGGTTGGTTTCAACCAGTTGCAACTTCTGGAAGTTTTTGGTTTCAGACCCGTTCAAAATGTTGTCACGGTTGCCCCCATTGTTTACACCTGTGATATTCAGACCAAACCCGATAACCGTGTCCGCCGTTGCCGTGAATTCCGACTTGTCATACTCATCCAGCACGTTCCACGGGATGGAAGTTTCGATGAAGTAGCCGGTCTCGGTTTTTGTTGTTTTGCTCTTTATCGCAGAGAAACGACCGAGATACGCCTGTTCTCCTGTCAGCTCGTTAAAATTCTCTTTTGTTTGTTCTCCGACTGTTCCGTTAAACTTGGCAACGCGTGCCATCCGAACGCTGTCGCCAATCGTTCCGGCAGCTTTGCCGGCAATATCGGCAACTCCGTAGAAGACCAGATTGTCTGCGCCGTACTTCCCATTTTCCGCGTCCACATCGGTCGGAAGAACGATCCGCGCACAACTGATATCAGGGCGGTTTCCGTCAACATTGCCCCAGTTATAGCTTGTGGTTTGTCCCATGTACACCATCGTATCGTAAGGTCTTTCTTCCAGCAGATACAGGTTGTTCTCATCCCACATCACGGAATAAACAACGTAGCAGTTCTCGCTCAGGGTGCCGTTGGTGTTATACAGCGAGGTCACCGTAAAGGAATATGCGCCTGCCCAATCATCTTTTTGCCCGTCAATTGCGGGTGTGCCTTTGGTTGCGTAAATCGTTTCAAGTTCGTTGCTGAAAAGTTCGGAGGTATTTTGGTAGGTTGTCGAATCCGTCGCCGACACCGTAATGCCGAGTGGAACGGCAGTCAGAAGCAAGGCTACCAGTAAGCCGATAGAGATGATGCGCTTGTTCGTTTTCATGTTCGTTTACTCCTTATAAAATATTTTTTGGGGTCTTTGCTGTCGCCTGAAAAAGCAAATGCTATGCAAAGTTGTCCTCGGCTCCGATCTCGCCGATGGCGAAAATCTGAAAACCGGAAGTCCGGATAACATCCTCGAAGGAAAGGTTCAACAGGACAGCCTGCGGCGTTTCATATATTTTCATCGCTTTATCCTCCGATTTTGATGTTACACCAAACGGGTTTATGGTCGGAGGCTTCCCCGACATGCTCGCCGTCATACAGCGTAAACGATGTTGCTTCGCATCCGGCAATTGCGATGTGGTCCACAACCAATTTGTCGTTCGGAATTCCCGCATCACCCGCAAGGGTTGCCTGCACATCGGAAAGTCCGGCACCCGCCAGCAGGTCTTTGTATGCCGCAATGTTGTAATACTTGTTGAAATCTCCCGCAACAACCACGGGCAGGCAGGCGTATTCTTTCTTTGCAAGCACGTCTTTGATGGTGTTAACCATATTTTGAGCCTGCCATGTTGTCACATTTTCCACGGAAGTATCCGTGTAATAGGTCCAGTGCGTGGCGAACACCACGATTCGCGTGCCTTTGGATGTTGTATCGGTGATGTCCTCCAGAACCGCCCATGACACAACCCGCTTGCAAGCCGAACTTTCAAATGTTACAACAGATGTACCGTCGGTATTCCATTCTCCAAGTTCTCTCGATCCGGATTCCACACAGCGGAAAGTTGCGGCATTATAGGCAATCGGCGTGCGGTTTACAATAGTTCCGCCCTTGATGCGATCCTCGGCGAACAGGTAATTCTTTCCGCGCGCGGTCAGCAAATCGGAAAGGTTCACGCCGTCGGTATCGACACCCGCCCATTCCTCAAAGCGTTCGGTCAGAACCAGCACATCGGGACTGACATCCGCGATTGCGTCCGCAACATATCCCGAACGGGTTTCCAATCCCACATTTGCCCATGTCGTCCCCGCCCATTTTTGGTGCAGGACGTTGTACTCCATGATGCGGTAGGACGGTTCGGTTTCCGCTTCGATATACATATTCAGAATCTCCTTTTGCGCCTCGCTGTAGTTTCCGTCGGGGTCCGCCAGCGCCATGCGCGCAACCTGCGACGCCGACCTTGCACCGTTTGCGTCATATCCGCCGTAAAGGGTGTATGCGGTTCCGTCGGTGAGCATAACCCGCGCATAACCGACTGCCGAAAAACTGCGGCGGTAATTTCTGATATTGTAAAGCGTTGCGATAAAGGTTCCCTCATCCCCCGCTATGTAACCGTTGTCAACGTTTACAATGTCATAGAAATCGGTTCCTTCGGTCAGCCCTGCCGAAAGCAGTGCTTCCTTGGTAAATTCGCCGATTCCCTTGTTTTCCAGCGTGTCGGTTGGGAGTAGCAGAGTTCCGGTTTCCACCGTTGCACCTGCGGCTTCGAGTTCCGCAATCGCGTCGGCATCCACGGATGTATAGAAACGGATACCCGAGTAGTTCGGTGTCTCGGTGTCAATGCGAACCGATGCGCCGTACGCCGTTTTGATTGCAAACACGGGAACGTCGGAAATCAGACCGATTCCTGCGGCGGCTGTGTGATAGCCGTTCTGCTCTTTCCATGCGTACCGATTCCACTTGCTTCCCGTGTAGTCATGCGTCATCACATCAATCCGCACGCTTCCGGTGCAGTTTTCGGCTTTGCGGAAAGTATACTTTGCCTCAACGGTGTAGCCCTCCCCGTCTCCGCGCCGATCCGCCGCCACAAACTCCACGGCTCCGATGCTTCCGCTCCCATTCCCGATGTACATCGCGTCGGTGCTGCCTTGGTCGTTCACGCCGTCACAATCCTCGTCAACGTAAATCTTGAAGTAATCATAGGGCCACTTTGACGTATCCGGCTCGCTGTAGGTTGTTTGGTCGTTCGTTTCGATCAGGAAATAAAGATACGCATTCCCGGCATCCTGTTGCCAAAGAATCTTCATTTTTGCGGTAAACCCGCTCTGACCGTTTCCCTTGTCCTCAGTCGTGCGGAACGGCTCGCTCCACGGCACGGCGTTCCATGCCTCGCTGTCGGCGGCGATTCCGTCTGTTGTGATATTTCCCATCGCGCGGTAAATGTGGTATCTGCCGAATTCGTCCTCGCCGACAGGAATGCCCGCGTCCGCAGGAGCAAGCGTTCCGGCTCCTAAAGGCGATTGCGTCCCTGCATCCATCACATTGTTCCAAGACAGTCTGCAGCGGTGACTTTTGCTTGTGTCCGTGTTGTACAGATCCTGCACAACGAAATCAAACCTGAAGTTCGCGGACGAAACCTCAAAATAGCCCTCTGCCGTATACTGCCGCTTGCTGTCTCCGCCCGTATCCTGAGCCGAATAGGAACCGGTCAGACTGCTCATCGACAGATTTTCTCCGAGAGAGTCCAGACGGAAAGTTCCGCCGTATCTTTCGGAGCCGTCGTTCAGGTCTATCCAGAACGCGTCGTTCCGCCAATTGGTTGCATCGCTATAGGTGACTTTCGTCGGGTCGGTTATTTCAAGCAGGAAATAAACCCGCTTCTTTCCGTCTACCTCTTTCCAAAGTCCTTTGAACCGTGCGCTGTAGCCGGATTGTTTGGTATTGTAAGTTTCGGTTGCAATGTCCGCCCATTCCGCCAGATCCCAATTTTCGTCGGCGGAAGCCTCTGCGTCCAATGTGATTTCCGCATCCGCATGCGGGAAAGTGTAATGCGCCGTTTCCGGAAACGCAAGAATTCCGATACCCTCGGGAGTAGCCGAGTTTGCATTCACATTATTCCATGCAATGCGTGCGTATGTTTCGGATTTGTAGCAGTCCTGCACGAGAAAATCCACATTGAAATTTGCGGTTGATACTTCAAAATATCCCTCTGCCGTGAATTGGCGTTTGTCCGTTCCGCCTGTATCCTTCGCCGCATAAGCCGATACAAGTTTATTCTCCTCGGTCAGTTCCGTTCCTAAGATATCAAGTCTGAGTGTTGCTGTGTTTTTGCGGGTTCCGTTGTCTTTCACAACCACAAAAAACGCATCATTTTTCCACGCCGTGCTTGTTGTTATTTTGGTCGGGTCGGTTATTTCAAGCAGGAAATAAACACGCTTCTTTCCGTCCACCTCTTTCCAGAGTCCTTTGAACCGTGCGCTGTATCCGGACTGTTTGGTTCCGTAAGGAACGGTTGCAATGTCCGTCCAGTCGATCCGATTCCAGTCCTCGTCGTCGGAAGCCTGCGCATCAAGGGTAATCTCCTGATTCGTATATAGGAAGGTGTACTGCTTCGCGTCCTCCGCACTGACCGAAACCGTTCCCGCCGCTCCCAGCACTGCCAACATCACAAGCAACAGTGCCAAAGAGAAACAGGTTGTTCTTTTTTTGTTCATAAATCTTCAAAAAATCTCCTTTCGGTTGAATTCCCGGGTGCAAATTCCTCATTTCTCATTGCCGATTGTCAACTTCCCTCCTTCTCTTTGTGTGCTTCGTAATAGGCATCGTAGTCGCCGATCTTCTCTCCTTCCGGCGTATACGGAAGCGGAATTTCGGTTGTCCCGAATCCTGCAACAAAAATCTTCTTTATGCTGTCCGTATGCGTCAGCCAGTAGTTCGGAAGCGGTCCGCTCGAACCCGATGTTTTATTGCACCACTTCTTGAAAACGTTGTTTGTCTCTTTGTCTTTCGCATATTCCTGCCAGCCAACGATGTTCATCGGCCAGAGTGCCGTGTGCGCGTTGATCGCTTCGTAAACTGCCTGCGTCGCGCCTTCGTAGCCATGGTGCGCTACCTGCACAATGTCGCTCTTCAGTTCGGACTTGGGAATCTCTTTCAGAATCGTCTCGGATGCAAGCGTCTGCATATCCGCAAGGAACATAATCCGCTGTCCTGCTGCTGTCACACGGAGCACCGTGCTGGTTTCGTTAAGGGTATCCGGAATAAGCGGATACAAATCCTCCAGTGTGTAGATGACATCCACCCGCACGCCGGCAACCGTAAAGTTCATTCCTGTATGCAGTCTGCCGTAGCGCTTGGCATTCGGCCACTTCTTCATCGCCGTCTCAACCGTCACGTTTACAAAATGATAGTAGAATGCCCGAACCTCGGTTTTGTCCGCGTATTTCTCCGAAAATGCCAGCAACGCGCCGAAATGGTCATCGTGCAAATGCGAAACGAACCAACCCGCAATCACCGGCTTCTGTCCCTCGGGGATCAGACTGCACAGGAATTTATAAATCCTGTCTGCCTCGGTTTCGGTTTTGTATCCGCCGTCCAGAATAAAGAATTCGCCGTTTTCCCCTTGGAACACATACGACATTCCGCCGTTTGCCCGCGAGCCTTTGTTGTCGACTTCCAACTGCCACAGGCGCGGTGTCACGCTGCTTTCGGTTGTTGCGGCAGGCTCCGGATAGTCGCTCTCGCCCGTTTTTTCCGCGCAGACCCGAATCCGCCCCGCGGACGCGCTGTAGGAAACAAACACCGTACATTTCGCGCTTGTGCAGCGGCAGTATGCGTTCTCGCCGAGCGCGGAGGACGAATGCTCGGTATACCCGGCTGTTTTGAGGGTTGCAAGGAACGTGTTGTAGTCGCTCCGCGTTACGCCGTCATAAATCGTTACAAGGCTGTCCGCCGTTTCGGAATACATTCCGTAGTAGACTCCCGCCGTAAATGCCGGAACGCTGTCCAGCCATTCCTTGTCCGCACCGTTGTTGTTTTTCATTGTTTCGTGTACCCCGCTGTAAGTCAGCGCTCCTTTCAGTGTACCGTCTTTTGTCTGCCTGACCATATTGCAGAACGCGGACACGGCAGACAGCAGATTGGTGTCGTCGGTTCCGACAATCGCAATTCGGTTTCCCGACACTGTGATTCGGTATCCCGGCCACCGCAGCGAATGCATTGCAACATTGCTTTCCTCGCGGTCGGTCTGCCCGATCAGAATTTCAGCCGACCCCGCCGTTTCCGGCACGTCGGAATCCAACTGTACCGAAAAGCGCCGCACCCCCAGATATTCTTTCAGTTCGGCAAAGGTGTTTGTAACCGATGTCCGCACCTCGCTTGCAACGTCGGAATCCAGAATGACCGAAACCGCAAGCCGATTTCCGTCCGTCAGCGGCAATGCCGATTCAACGGTCTTTACCGTATCCTGCGGAATCACCTGCACCTTGCCGTCCGCGTTCTTCCACGACGCGATCAGCGCATCCGTCGCCTCGGAAAGAAGCGAATCGTTCGACGCAAGAAGCACCACCTTTTCCCCGACAAACAGGATTCTGTATTCCGAATCACCGAGATCCTCCAGCGCATTCTGTGAGGCGTCACGTGCGGTTAACCCCAACAGAATCTCCCGTTTCTGTTCCGCGTAGCGGACGGTATTGTCACTGATTCGCTTGGGTGCTTTTCCGGTCACTTCGGACGCCGCAGCGGAAAGTTTTGCGCTCAGTGTTGCCTGAATTTCCGTTGCGGAGGCGGGCATTACGATGCAATAATCCGTATCCTCACCGGAAAACAGCGTGACGGGATCGGGCAACGGCTCGGTTTCGGAAACCGTTTCGGAATCTGTGATTTTGTCTCCCCGATTTTTGATTCCGCATGAAACAGCAGAAAGCAAACTAACCGCGATCAACAGAAAACAGACCGCTTTTTTCAGTTTTTTCAAATCTTTTCCCTTTCTTTTTTTCAAAATGACTTGTTTTCGGTGTAAAAATCGTGTATAATAAAGAAACCGAACACCTTGCAGGAGGATCACACGATGGAGCAGAACAAAGCCTTACCCGAGCAGGAAACCGATGTTCACGGAAAACAGATTATGTATGATATTTTCTCCTGCCGTCGTGTCAAGCCCATGCGTCACGCATTCGCGCATACCCACACCTACTTCGAGGTTCTGCTGATCAACAAAGGCGTTGCAGTCGATCTTGCTGCCAGCCCCCCCCCCCCCCCCCCCCCGCATGACATCGGGGGATGTCGTATTTGTCACACCGAACGCAGTGCATAACATCTGCGCCGATGTGGAATACGGGTGGTATCGCAGTACGGTTGTAAAATTTTCTCCACTTTTTCTGTATCCTCTGGATGCAACCCCTTCCGACCTCGAATGTCTGCTGACCCCGCCGAAATTTTCGCAACCCATTTATCTGTTTGAGGCATGGACCGACGATGCACGGATTCTGGGCAAAATGCTTGGCAGCATCCTGCAGGAAAAGAAAAATATGCAACCCGGATGGGAACTGTCCCTGCGGGCTAAGCTGACCGAACTCTATCTGTATCTCATCCGCCGTCTGGCATCCGATGCAAAACCTGCGGATGTAAAGTGCGCCGTGCCGCTTTCCGCAGACAGCACGCTGAAACTAAAATCCGCCATCTCTTTTATGGAAGAAAATTACGCCATCAACATCTCCATGCAGGAGGTTGCCGAGCGGATCGGCATGAATTACTATACGTTTTCCCGATTCTTCCCGCAAATGACGGGAAAGAAATTCAACGAATATCTTTCCGATATCCGCCTCTCCCATGCCAGAAAAATGCTTCTTGTCAGGGGAAAGAAAGTTTCCGATGTTGCCATTGAATGCGGATTCGACTATCTTTCCTACTTCATCAGCAAATTTCGGAAACGCTACGGCATGACGCCGCTTGATTTCCAGCGAAAATACCGTGACTGATTCCGGCGGACGCCCTTATCACAGGGCGTCCGCTTTCTTTCGTCTCCGCTACAGAGAATCAGTGCAGTTTTTCATATGCGGCATCCAAATCCTCATAAAACTGCGTGGTGTCGTAATTAGCTCTTTTTGACTCATAATAACTGACCAACTCCTTGCTGCTGTCCAGAATGCAACTGATGATTAGCGAGTTGGGACCGTCCAGACAGTTGGTGTAAACATGCTGCAGAGAGTAGTTTGCGGTTTTCTTGATCAACTCCAGAATCTGAATGCATCTCGGATCGTTGAAAGACTGATACTTCAGTACTTTCTCATAGTAGGCACCCGTAATCTTTTCATAGCCGTACAGTGCCATCAACTCGGTGATAATGCCGGTGGATTCAATATCCTTCACATTTGCGGGAATCATGACCGCAGTTCCCGAATCCTTGGAGTTGCTGTGGTATTCCAGCTGGGTATCATCCCACTTCGGGAAAGGCAGAATGCCGTAATCGTCATCCATGGTCGTCTTCAGCGTGGCGGATTCGCCCAGCATCTGCATATAGAACAGTCCTCTGCCATTGGCGAACATTTTCGTTTCCGCCCATTTTTCGTCTCCCCATGTCATCTGCGTATAAACGCTGTTGGTCGCCAACCCGCGGACGAATTCGATATAATCCGTCATTCTGTTGAGTGCGGTTTCATTTAATGTTGCCGGATAATAGTATTTTCCGTCGCTGTCTTTCTGCATCATATTCGCTTCAACCGCATTGGCCCAGGCGCGGTGCGCATGGGCGTTGGTCAGAAGACCGTATTTCTGACTGTCCCCCGCATCCGGATTGGATTCTACCTCTTTGGTATATTCTTTCAGTTTGGTATAGGTCCAACCGCCGTCCAACGCGAGGCCGTAAAGATCGCCGAGATCCAGGTCGTTCGCCATTTCCTCATTGAAGAACACGACCTGCATATACTCGTACATCGTATATGCCATATCGCTGACCATCAGGTAGATTGCGTCGCGATAACTGCATTCCTCGAAGTAGGCTTCGTTCCACCATCTTTTAGTCAGGTCGATATGGTCAACAGCGTTCAGGTCTTTCCCGAGCCCCTCAAGAGCCAGATTGGCAAGATAGGCGGCATGGGTTGCAATCAGATCGTAAGCAGAGAATCCGCTTAACGCATCGTTTCTGACGCGACCTTCAAATGCATAGTTACCGCCGCGTGTGGCACCCTCGCCCATTTTATCTTTGCCTTCCCAGTCTCCCGCCAGTTTTTCAACCTTGACGGTTACATTGGCGCGTTCTTCAACCGCCGTGTTGCGGGAATAGACCGCATTGGCAACAATGTCGGTGCTCGCATTGGAATCGCTTTCAAATTCATAAGCGGTGGACTCTCGGGAAAGAATGACATAATCCCGATCGAAATCGTAAGAATCGTCCAGGTCATCTGAATCGTCCGGCGCTTCGGTCTGTTCTTCTGTCTTTGCCTCTTTTCGGGTATCCGAACCGGAAGCTGTTCCGCTTTCAATCGGCGGAACCTTTTTCCCTCCGCATCCGACTGCCGCAAATGTTGCAATCAGGACGCAAAGGACAAGTAACAAGGCTGCGATACGTTTGTGTTTCTGTTGGCTGGTTCTCATAAATATTCCTCCTTTTCTCCGGTCATTTCCGGTTATATTCAGTTTAGCACATCGGTTTGCAAAAAACTACTATTTTTTTGAGCAAAAAGTACTATTTTTTTGATCGAGAGCCTTATTTGACCCGAATAACCGAAAGCGGGCAGAAGCACCGATGCAAAGCAAAAAAAGACCTCCGAGAAAAAATCTCGGAGGAAAGCAAAATTCCGTGTCAGGATAGCCGTTCCTGAATTTTTATAGAAAACACCGCGCGATTCCGACGGTACGAATCACAACCTGAAGAGTCGGATTTTTATGAAGTGCTGCGGGAAAGGCGCAAGTGAATGTGCAGCTACGGATTCCGAATTGTGCGGTACAGTCCGATTCGGGCTATTTTTCCGACTCCGCATCCTGATTCAGGATCTTTTTCCGCGGTTTACGCGTGGGGACCCGATACCGCAGCGTGTAAGCGTTGGAATACCCATCGGGACTTTCGAGCGTCAGGGTCACCCACTCCGCATCGGTTTTCGGAAGCACAACCCGAACCGTGTTTCCGCGCGCGTTTCCGTTTGCGGGCGCGGAGGTCTCCCACGTCTCCAGAGTCTTTCGCCAGTCCCCGACCGAAACCGTTGCCGTCACGCTTCCGTGCTGTTCCTCCGGGGTGTCGTTATGAAACCACAGTTCGGCTTCAAACGTCTCGCCGGCGTACCAACGGTACTTGGCAATCCGCGCCGTAAACAGCACGGGCGACAGCGCGCGACGCACCGCATAGTACGCGGGCTTCGGCTTTGCGGGATACGCCACAATGCTGTTGTTCGCCGCCGTCATCCACGGCTCGTTGAAGCACCAGTTCAGGCACATGGAACAGTGCTTCCACTGCCGCCGCGCCTCCTCAAAGATTGCCTGATAGCCCGCGCACTGGAGACGGTCGGACTGCGCAATCATGTCCTCAAGCGTGTCGGCTTTTCCGAAGTATTCCTCCAGCGTCGGCAGGCAGAGCCACGAGTCCTTGCCCCATGCCCAGAAGCCGTGATGGAGCACCCATGCATCGGTATCGCGCGGTGGGAACAGTTCCTCTTCCGGAATCGCGCGCCGCAGGTTCTCTATGGGAGAAAGCGACGGAACGCCGAACTCCGAGTAGGCGGTCATGCGGCTGTTTTGAAACATGGCAAACACTTCGCCGCCCCTGTTGGGGTCACTGAAGAAGTAGCCACCGTGCCCCATTCCTGTGAGCGGAGCGGTCGGCAGGAACGGGCGGTCGTAGTCCAGTTCGTAGCACAACTTGTTCAGCAGGCGCAGGACGTGGGATTGATCGTCCATCCCCGACCACGAGTTGAACAGTTCGTTCCCGCCGCACCAGAGTGCCAAACAGGGATGTGCGCGCAGGCGCAGGATTGCCGCCGTTGCTTCCTGTTCCAGAACCTGCATATAATGCGCCCCGTCGCGATACTCGACGCAGGAAAGCATGAATTCCTGCCAGACCAGAATGCCGAGGCGGTCACAGATGTCATAAAAACAGTCCTTCGCAAGCCCCGAGCCGCCCCAAACCCGCAAAAAGTTCATGTTCGCACCGTGAACAAGCGTCAGAAGCGTTTCGTATCGCGCGGCATCCACCGCCCCGGGGAACAGATCCGGATTGACCCAGTTCGAGCCTTTCGCCATGATGGTTCTGCCGTTCAGCTCAATTGTGATCGGCGCATCATAGCGCGATTTCGGGAAGAATTTCGATTCCGTTGCCCCTTCATTCCGCACCAGCCGCAGGCGGCGAAACCCGACACAGCCCGTGCGCAAATCTTCCGCATTGCGGATTTCCCAACGGTAAAGTGCCGCCTCGCCCTGTCCGTTGCACCACCAAAGGCGCGGACGTTCCACCGTCACTTCCCGCGCGTCTCCGCGATAGACTTCCCTGCCGTCGGGGTCATACAGCACCGTTTCGCAGGGCGCGCCGCAGGTGAATGCAAAGCGCACCGTTCCCGTCTCCATCGTCTCGTCCAATTCCGCGCGAACCTCGGCGTTTGTCACCGCGCAGGCATTCCGTGTTTCGATGTACGCATCCTCCCACATACCCGATACCAACAGCCGCGGGTTCCAGTCCCAGCCGTAGCAAAAGGGCGGCTTGCAACTGTCCGCCGCATCGTCGCGTGTGCCTACCTCACCCCGCCCGCTCTTGGGGTGAGGAAAAATCCGTACCGTGAGCAGGTCGTTCTCTCCGAGGAGGTGGTCGGAAAGGTCGATTTCCGCAATCCGGTACATCCCCTCACAGCGGTCGAGCAGAACGCCGTTGAGTCGGATTTCATAGAGGTAATCAATGCCGCGGCTGACGAACACGACCCGTTCTCCCGCCGCCCGCTCGCAGTGCAGAACCGCGCTGTATTCCCATGTATCGTCCTCAAGTGCTTCAAACGCGCGGCAGTTGTCCGCGTACTGCACGTCACCAAACCCTTTTGCCGCCGCGTAGTCCCGCTGAATGTTCCCCGGGACCGTTGCCGCGAAAGCGCCATCGTTTCTGGTCAGGTTGCGCCCCTGCCAGTTCTGTCTGTATCTCATATGTCGCACCACCGTTTCATTATATTTTTGTTTTTTGCTGTATCGGCATGATACTATTATAGCATACATGCCGTGTAAAAAACTATTGATTTTTTGTGCAACTGTTTATACTTTTTTGTGGAACTCTGTTCCGCAAAAAAAAGAAGGCTCCGTAAAAAACGAGTATTTTCATGAATCATCAATTCAAGGCACGACCGCGCAAAACAAAAGCATTGAAAATCGGGCAAGAATGAGCTATAATATCGGAAAGTTCCGCAATCTGTTGATCCGGAACGGCATCCACGGGAAGTTTTTTGCCATGGTTGTAAAAAATCTGACCGATCGCGGATTGATTCTGAAAAAAGGAACGATCGTTGATTCTACCGTTATTTCTGCCCCGTCTTCCGCCAAAAACAAGGAGAAAAAGCGTGATCCGGACGCACACTCCGTTAAGGCATCACCGTGCAATTCACGATCTTCAGTTGCGCACTCGCTCGCGCCTTTTCCGTGATCCTTCACAAAAACGCTTGCCTGTAGCTCTGCTACAGCCTGCGAATTTTTGTATCGTCTGACGAAAAATTCAACTCTACAAGTTGTGATTCGCACCATCGGAATTGCGCGGTGATGCCTTAGAAAATATATAACCGGCAGGTGTTCCTATTCATTAACACAGCACCGATTCAAAGCATCATACGGAGTGCAGAGCAGATTCCTGCTACCTCCTCCGGCAAGCAACTGAATACCTCATTCGGCGGGACGTTACCAAACCACGACACCGCTGTCGCGCATATCGGGTGTAAATACTGTCTCTCTCATTTTTTCGTCCCCCTGCTTTTGTCAATAATTTCGCATAACTGATTCAAGGTTTCCTCGTCGATGTTACCTTTGGTGAGTGAGAAAATAACTTTTTTCTTCTTTTCTTCCATCTCGGTGAGATCCACTTTCAGCTGTGCCGTGGTATCAATGATGGTTTTCCGCAGTTTTTCCTTGTCGTGCTCCGAAAGATCGTACGCCCGGATGACAAGCTCCTCCATTTCCGGCGGGATATTCCGCTTTCCGTTTTCAATTGTGGAAAGATAAGACGGCGACATACCGAGTTTTTCCGCCATCGTGCGGGCACTGTCCCCCGTGTTGATGCGGATAATACGCAAAAGTTTTCCGAATTCCGTGATCATTTCTTACGCTCCTTTTAAGCATACCCATATTATAGCATGGATTTACACATTTGTCAACATATATAGAAAAGAAAGTTGTCAACTCGGTTGACGGTTTTGTAAATATGCGCTTATGGCTTTTATTTTGGGAGCAGAAAGATAAAATTACGCAAATACCGTTTGCATTATTAGTATACCCGACTATAGGAGGTGTACAATGATACTTGTTTGCCACAAGCAAAACGTTGTAATCGTCCGAATCAAACTTCTTCGGCAGTTTGTCTTCCGAAAAGCCGTTCAGAAGCGTTTCCGTGTATTCCGTTTCGTCGTCGGGCAGTTTTACTTTCCCCGAAAACGCCACAAGCGCGTGAATGCCCGTGTAGCCTTTCTTGGTAACGTAATCTTCAAACGCCTGACGATACTTTACCGCACTTGCGCGGGAAGCCGTAACCACCATTGCCTTTGCCATTCCGCCGAGTTCAGATAAAACCGTCGTGCGGAAATGTTCGACAATCACTTCCACCCTTTGCGCGATATTCGTTTCGTGCAGTTCCACAAACCGCGCAATTTGCTTTTTTGCTTCCGCAGTCTTATACTTCGGATCTTCGGAAATCTCTTTATTCAGCCGATAATACGTCTTGTATTCGGTGAAATTCGCAAGCACGTCCAAAATAAAGCCCTCTTCTATCGCCTGTTTCATCGAATACAAGTGGAAGGCTTCTTTTTGTCCTTTCGCGTTCAATCTGCCAAACAAGTCCAAAGTGGTCGCTTTCGGCGTTGCAGTAAGTCCCGCCTTATGTTCGATGCCGCGCACCGCGTCCTGCAACTGCCTGTCCACCACCACGCGATCGGTGCAGATGATGATATTATCGAAAACGATTTTGTTCTCTTCGTCGTGAAACGAAGAAAGCCTGTGCGCAAGCCACGCAATGGAATTTGTCTTACCCGAACCTGCGCTGTGCTGTATCAGATAGTTTTGCGAAGTGCGGTTGACTTCCACGTCCGCTATCGTTTTGCGGATAACGTCAAGTTGATGATAGCGCGGGAAAACAACCTTTTCTTTCACCGTGGTTTTGCCCGTCACTTCGTCCGTCTCTTCCTTGCGCTCGATAAAGATAAACTCCGAAATAAGGTCTAACACCGTATCTTTTTTGAGTATATCTTCCCACATATAGTAGACGGAATATTTATCGGGATAAACGGGATTGCCCTTGCCCGCGTCAATTCCCGTACCGCTACCCATATTGAACGGCAGAAAGAACGTGCCGTCGTTCGCAAGGCGCGTCGTCATATAAGATTCTTTCAAAATCCTGTCTCATAAAAATGTCCCTCAACACAGACAAAAGA
>CAVGEJ010000050.1:0-15940 GCA_963628215.1 Eubacterium sp. CAG:180 | reverse complement strand
CAGACAGACAGACAGACAGACAGACAGACAGACAGACAGACAGACAGACAGACCTGTTTGCGCCTTGCGGTAGGCTTTTGTCGTGTTGCCGTAAACGGGAATACCGTATCCGTAAAACCGAGGTACCCCCATACGCCGCCCCTGCGGTGTGATTTTTCACACCGCAGGGGCGGCGTATGCTATATTTTATCCGGTAGAGATATATAAAAGAGAATGGAGAAGAACCCTTGAACACAGAAACAAATTCAATCGCAAATCCGGTCAGATCCGACAGGCATCCGATTTACAACGGTATCCGGTTGCCGGAAGAATGGCCCCCGAAAACCGTTGACCCGATGTCGGATGAGGTGGTTCGCCCGCCGTATCTGCTGTCCGCCCGAGAGGGGGGCTACCGTCCGGAGGTGATCGACATCACCGTTGGCAGGCAGTTGTTTGTGGATGATTTTCTCATCGAACAGACCGACCTTTGCACGGAATACCATCAGGCGCGGAAGTTCGACGGCAATCCGATTCTTTGCGCGGAAACCGATGCGGAGTGCACGGGACACCGCAGTGTCGGAACCAGCGCGGGCGGCGTGTGGTACGATATGGAAAACCGAATCTACAAAATGTGGTATGACATCGGGTTCAATCCCATGCTGGGATATGCGGAAAGTCGGGACGGAATTCATTGGGAGCGGAAAAACATCGCCGACGACGGCTCCAATGTCATTCTGAAGCAGGAACAGAAAGACGGTGCCTGCTCGGTGTTCATTGATTACGATGCCGCACCGTCCGAGCGATACAAAATGTTTATGCAGAGTTTCCACAATCACCAGAGCAAGCTGGACTATGCGTGGTATGTTCCGGAGAATTCGCTGGACGAAAACAATTATGCGCACACGCTGTTTGTTTCCGCCGACGGTATTCACTGGACGCAAAAGGGCGGAGACTCCAAAGGGCTGTCGGGAGATATGACTACCGCATATTACGATGCCTTGCAGCACAAGTGGATTAACAGTCTGCGGTCCTATGCAAGAACGGTGTATCAGGGGGAATCCTTTGTCGGTCGCGTGCGGTATTATGCCGAACACGACAATTTCGAAGGTCTGCTGGATTGGAAGCGGGAGGAAGCGCCCTTTTGGCAGAAATGCGACAGGGACGACCCGATCGATCCGGAAGCAGGCGTTCCGCCGCAGATGTATAATTTCGATGCCGTTGCGTATGAAAGCATTCTGGTGGGGATGTGGCAGATCTGGAGGGGACCGGAAAATCACATCATTCAGAAAACCGGGGACCCCAAAATTACGGAACTGATTGCCGCATACAGCCGTGACGGATTTTATTTTGACCGTCCGGATCGCACCGCGCTGATTCCGGCTGCCAGACGGGACGGCTGTTGGGACAAGGGGTACATCCATTGCGCAAACGGCGGAATGATTGTTCATGACGATACCGTTGACATCTATTACAGCGGCTTCAGCGGCTTTCTGCCGGACGGAACCAAATCCGCCCATGCCGGTCAGGCAATCGGTTTCGCCACCCTGCGCAGGGACGGATTCGCGTCTCTGAACGGTGTCGGATGCGTTCTGACGCGGAACCTGACCGTTCATCGGAACAAAAAATATCTGTTTGTCAACATCAACGCTCCGGAGAATTCGGTGCGGGCGGAGATACTGGACGGAGCGGGAAACGTGCCGGACGGTTTCTCTATGGATGACTGCATTGCGGTAGGCGGCGACAGCACCTGCCGGATGATAACATGGAAAAACGGCAAGGACCTTGCTTTTCTGAACGACAGCGTGTTCCGTATCCGTTTTTCCTTTGAGAAAGGAGGGGAGTTCTATGCGTTTTGGCTGAGCGGCAGCGAAAACGGCGCGTCAGACGGCGCGGTTGCCGCAGGGTATGCTCCGTGAAAGAAAGGAAGGGGGCAGACCTCTTCCAAATCGTTCCATCCAAATCAAAATAAAGACAAGGAGAAAATTAGAACATGAAAAGAACTGTTGCTTTTTTGATGACTTTTGCACTGTTTTTCGGCACGCTTGTAATGGCACCTGTTTCGGCGGTCAGTGCGGAAGACGATACGCTTGATTCGCATCTGATTTCCCATTGGGATTTTGCAGGATACGGGGATTTTGCTCTTGCTGATAAGGCGCCCGCCGGAGCAACCTCCGACACTGTGGAACTGCATGGATCGGCAACGACCAAGGACGGTACCCTATATATTCCCGATTATGCGAATAACAGCAGTGTGCATTATGCCTCGGTCGAGGATTCTTCCGATCTGCTCAGAACTGCCGAGAGCCGCACTTTCTTCATCTTTTTCAAGACCGACAAGACCTTTGATTCCGCAAAGACCGACTCCATGGAGTTGGCAAGTCAAAATGGCGCTATGCGGATTGGGGTAGGAAAAGACAGCAAATTCTTTGCCAGCACAAACCCGCACAGTGCAGGGGAGAACTGGGCACAAACGAACGGCATGATTTCCTCCGCAAATACATGGATGACACTGGCGATTTCCTATGATAAAAACGGAACTGACTTTACGGTCAAAACCTTTTTCCGTGCAGGGGAGGGCGAATGGGTCAGCGGATCCGCATCCAAAACCGATGCTGCACAAACATGGACGGAAGACAACAGTGATGCCGGAAAGACCGACGGAAATGCTCTGAATATCGGCAGAAATGTTATCAAGTCATATAATTCCACATGGGGTGGCAATCTGACCATTGATGACATCCGTATTTACGATAAGGCACTGACATTGGCGGAGGTGCAGAGCATTGAAATCACCAATCCGACGGACGTGGTTTCCAAAGGGCACAGCCTGACGCTTTCCGGCGAAATCAGCGTAAACTTTTACCTCGGCGCAGCAGACCATCTTGCCGGTCAAGAGGTGAATGTGACCATTGCAAAAGGAGAAAAGACCCTGCTCAATCAGAACGTCACGCTGAATTCCGAGAATCAGTGCACGGAAATGTCCGGAGCATATAAATTCACCGCTCCGATTGCGGCGAAAGAAATGACCGACACCCTGACGCTGACCGTAACGTTCGGAGGTACCGTGCTTTATACCGAGGATTATTCCGCCAAGCAGTATGCCGATACCATGCTGGCGGATGCGGACGCTTATTCCGCCGAAACGGTTGAGCTGGTCAAGGCAATGCTCAATTTCGGCGGGTATGCACAGCAGTATTTCGGTTATTCAACGGGTGTGTTGGCAAATGCCGGTTTGACGGATGTGACATTGCCCGAAATCACGAGGGATACAACAACATATGCTGCCGGAGTTGCGGGTTCCGTGACCGGTATTTCGGCTGTTTCCGCTACGCTGAAGTTGGAATCCAAAACTTGCATTGTCTTCTCCCTGACATTAGCGGAAGGAGCCAATGCCGAGGATTATACCGTTGATGGCGGCAGCACGGAAGTAAACGGAAACAAAATCACCGTTACAACCGACGGGATTTGCGCGCAGTCGCTGGCGGAGTCCTTTACTCTGACCGTGTCGTGCGGTGAGGAAACCCTCACGGTTTCATATTCGCCTATGACCTATCTGATGAATCAGTTGGAAAACGAAAACACAAACCTGACCAATCTTTTGAAAGCACTTTACGCGTATAACACTGCGGCGTCCGCATATGTGGGTGCGAACTGAAAAGGAGAATATTGAAATGAAAAAGAAACTGTTTCAAAGACCGGAAATGACTGTTATTTTCATAGAATCCGCTGACATCGTGTGTACCAGTGACGGCAACAGCGTTGACAACATGCTGACAGAACAGGACAAAATCATCTGATTATAACAAAACGGACGGATTGGGCAACGCCGCGCGGCTCGGACGGTGCGATTATGCTGTCGGAATTGTGCGGTATTGCCCTCAGTCAGCGATTTTCAATCACGGGACTGCGAAAAGTCCCGAATTCGGAAAGGAGCCGTAAATGAAAACGAAAATGAAAAAACTGATATGCCTGCTGTTGGTGTTGGCTTGCCTGACGCTTTGTTTTGCGGCGTGCAGCAAGAAAAACGATGACCCCTCGCCTACCGACACAAAGTCTGCCGAAACAACCGACGAACAGACCGAAACGGAAGAAGAAAAGAAATATGACGATCTGGAACGGGTGGATTTTGGTGGAAAAGCCTTTCACATCATGACCCGCGATTCCGGCGGAACGAACCTGTGGAAGCCCATCGACTGGACCAGCGACGGCGAGGACGATGCGGTTATTCCGCAGGCGGTTTTCAGCAGAAACACGAAAGTGGAAGAGGATTACAACTGTCTGATTCTGCAGACGGAAGTGGTGAACAAAGACATGGTTCCCACGGCAACTGCGGCGTATATGAGCCAGAGCACGGACTATGATGTGATTGTCATGCCCGTGGTTCAGCAAATGGCATCCATGGCGACCAGCGGATATTACAGGGACCTGACGACCCTGAACGGACTCTCGGTATCCGACCCTTGGTGGAATGCCGGAACCAACGATTCCTTGGCGCTTTTCGGACATTACTATACCTTGTGCGGGGACATCAATATCGTGGACGATATGGCAACATGGTGCGTGATGTTCAATAAGTTTATCGTGAATGACCAGTTGCTTGACGACCCTTATGCCGCGGTGGAAAACGGAACTTGGACGTTGGCAAAGATGTATGAGGATGCCGAAGAGGTTTCGACCGATCACGCGGAATACGGTTCCGGAATGTACGGTATCGGAACCGAGTTCGATGCGATGAATGCGTATCTGGCATCTGCGGGGCTTGTCACCGTGAAAATACAGGAGGACACTTTGGTGAACAACACCAAGAGTTCTTCCTTTGAGAGCGCTTTCCGCAAAATTTACGATTACATGAAGGACGACAGTGTTCAGGTGCGGGGCGACAACGTCACAGACGGGTCCAAGGGATACAATGCGGTGAACTGGGGGGCGCTCTACAATGCGTTCAAAGGTGATCAGGTGCTTTACCTGAATGCAACGCTTTCCAATCTGGTCGGCTCGCAACTTGCGGATATGAGTTCGCCGTTCGGCGTGCTTCCCATGCCGAAATTTTCTTCCGACCAGACATCCTATGCAAGTACATTCCAAGTCGGCAATGCCACAACGGTATCGATTCTGGCGAATCTGGCAGCCGCGGAAGATTCTGCGGTTCTGCTCAGCGCCATGGGGGCTATGTCGGTTACCACGCTGACACCGGCTTTCTATGAGCAAACGCTTTACGGCAGAAAGGTTCCGGATGTGGAGTCGGTCCCCATGATGGATCTGATTCTGAGCAGCCGCACGGTGGATATCGGAATCGTTTTGAGCCAGCCGGCGAGAGCGATTCTCAACGAATCCATCAAGAACTTCCAAAGTTACTCGTTTGTGACTGTGCGTACCTCATATGCGCAGAGTCTGGAGGAGGGCTTGGAAAAAATCGCCAAAGCCGTGAAAAATAATTTCCAGAGTTCGGAGGATCAGGCAAACGAAACCTGAGAAACCTGTTTTATGATTCGCAATGAAATTTTTCCGATTGATATAAAAACTCCGGGAGTCGGCGATTTTGTGCCAACCGTAACCGCGTATCTTCCGGAGGATTCCGGAGATGTGCGCCCTGCGGTCGTCATTTTTGCCGGCGGGGCTTATAAGGTGGTGTCGCAATACGAAGCGGCACCCACCGCCCGACTTTTTGCGGAACGCGGCTTTGCCGCGTTCTGCGTTCAGTACAGTTGCCTGCCCGCAATCTTTCCGCAGAGCCTTGTTGAGGGACTGTGGGTAATCCGCTATCTGCGCGCCCATGTGGAGCAGTACGGCATTGACCCGACACGCATCTTCGCCATGGGCTTTTCGGCGGGCGGACATCTGGTTGCCGCCATGGGGACGCTCTGGAATTGGGAGGGGCTGGAACCCTTTCTGGGAGAATCCCGCGAGGACTGCCGACCGGATCGGACGGTGCTTTGCTATCCGGTCATTTCCAACGAGGGGGCGTTCCATCGGGATTCTTTTCGGAACCTGCTGGGCGCGCAGGGCTTTTCGGACGAGAAACTGCGGGAACTGACCTGTCTGGAAAAGCAGGTGGGCAGCCATACGCCCCCCACGTTTCTCTGGCACGGCGCGGCGGATCGGGATGTCCCTGCGGAGGGAAGCGTGCGGTTTGTTTCCGCCCTGCTGGCGCACGGTATTCCGGTGGAGTTTCACCTTTATCCGTTCGCTCCGCACGGCGGCGGGCTGAACCGAAATACCGATTATGCCGATTGGGTGAACCGTGCCGAGCGGTTTTTGCTTGACAGGCGTCTGAACACGGAGGCAAAGCAGTGAACAAATCCGACGGAATATCCGAACTGACCGCGCGGATTGCCGCCGAAGCACCGCAGCATGGCGGGCTTCCGTTCTGGAGTTGGAACGACCGGCTGGAGGACGGGGAATTGCGCCGCCAGATCCGCCACATGAAGCAACTCGGCATGAAAGGCTTTTTCATGCACGCAAGGGGAGGGCTGGAAACAGAGTATCTCTCGGATGACTGGTTTCATGCCGTCCGCATCTGTGCGGAAGAAGCCGAAAAACTGGGGATGGAGGCATGGGCATACGACGAAAACGGCTGGCCGTCCGGATTTGCGGGCGGGGAACTGCTGAAAGACCCCGCCAATCAGGCGTGCGGTCTGGTCTGCGAGCGGTTGCCCGAATTTCCCGCGCCGGATGATTCGGTTCTCGGCGTTTACGTCGTCACTCCGGACGGCGGCAGGAAGCGGGTCACGGCTCCGTGCGGAGCGGACTGCTATCTTGCGGTCCGCCGCATTCGGGATTTTTCCTACGTGGATACGATGAATCCGGAGGTGACACGTCGGTTTCTCGCCCTGACCCACGATAGATACCGCAAAGAACTTTCCGCCGATCTGCTGGGAACCGTGATGCCCGGTTTTTTTACCGACGAGCCGCAGTATTACCGATACGGGACCCCGTGGTCGGATTGCTTTCTGACCACTTTTGAACAGCGGTTCGGTTATCCGGTTACCGATCTTTTGCCCGCGCTGTTTGAGGATTTCCTCGGCGCCGAGGAGTTTCGCTATGACTATCATCTGCACTGCCATGAATCCTTTTACAACGGATTCATGAAAGAGGTGTACGGCTGGTGCGAGCGGAATCACCTGAAACTGACCGGACACGGCATCGAGGAATGGGGCTTGTGCGGGCAGATGATGTGTTGCGGCGGTGTGATGCCGTTCTATCTCTACGAGCACATCCCGGGGATCGATTATCTCGGGCGCGGTGTAAAAGACATTAGCGGGGCAAAGCAACTCGGCTCGGTCTGTGCGCAGGCAGGCAAGCGGTTTGCGCTTTCGGAAATGTTTGCCGCCTGCGGTTGGGATGTGACACCGTGCGAACTGAAGCAGATCGCCGATCTGCAGTTTGCGGGTGGGGTGAATCTCATTTGCGCCCATCTGTACCCCTATTCCGAGCGCGGACAGCGCAAGCGGGATTTTCCCAATCATTATTCCGAGCACAACCCGTGGTCGGAATATTACGGCGCATTTGAGCGGCATTATCAAAATCTCGGCGCGGCGCTCTCCCAAGGGGAGGAATGCGCGGACACATTGGTCATTCACCCCATCCGAAGCGCGTATCCGCATTATCGGCACACGGTGCACAATGTCGGCATCGGAATCGTCTGCAACGAGGAGTCCGGAATTGCCGGATTGGAGCGGGCATACGGGGAATTTGTGCGGCTGTTTTCCGAGTTGCAGATTCCGTATCATTTTGGCGATGAAACCGTAATGAAACGGCTGGAAAGTCGGGTGGAGGGAAACCGTCTCCGCGTCGGCAAATGCATCTACCGTCAGGTCGTGCTCCCGTATTGCGAGTGTCTCGATTCGCATACGGTGGCGTTGCTGCGCGAGTTTGCGGCGAACGGCGGCGAGTTGCTTGTTCTCGGCGATACACCAACACGGGCGAACGGCAGAAAGTGCGATCTGTCGTTTCTGAAAAGCAATATCACGCTGTCGGAGTTGCAGAAGCAAAGCGGCGTTTCGGTCCTGCAGGATGGGGGACATATCCCGCTGCATATGCAGATGCGGAGAACCGATGCGGGGAGGTTGATTTTTCTGGCAAATCCGTCGGAGCAGGTCCGGCGCAATGTGGAGATCACCGTGGCGGACTGCTCCGGACTGGAGGAAATCGACATAGACTCCCTGAACCGTCGCCCGCTTCGGGGCAGAAAAAATCCGGACGGTTCGGTGACGGTGACGGTTGATTTCGGAGCGTCCGATTCCTGTCTGATGGCGGAAAGCGACCGACCGATGCTTCGGTTTAAGCCGAGCGAACCGAAACCGTTCATCATGCCGGATCCGATTTTTCGATGGAACAGACTGCCGGAAAATCAACTGACGCTGGATACGGCGCAGGTCTCGTTTGACGGGGGACGTTCCTTTTCGGAACCGCGTCCCATCGTTCGGATTCGGGACGAACTTTTGCGGGACCGTTTTGCGGGGCTTGTCACGTTGCGGTACCACTTCACGGCGGAGGAGTTGCCGGAGCGGCTGCTGTTGGTTGCCGAGCCGATGGAAGAGATGCGGGTCTCGGTGAACGGACTCGCCTGCTCCGCATCGGAGCATCTCATGCGGTTTGACCGTCGGTTTCCCGTGTTTGATCTGACGGGACTGACCCGCATCGGTGACAATGCGGTGGATATTGCCTTTTCCTATTTTCAGCGCGAGGAGGTTTATCGGGTTCTGTACGGTGGCGGAAACGAGGCGCTGCGCAATTCGCTGTCCTTTGATACCGAGGTGGAATCGGTTTATCTTTACGGTGATTTTGCCGTATATTCGCAGACGGGGTTTACGGAAGTCCGACGGGGAATCCTGCAAACCGACGGAGGTTTTGTTCTCCGCCGACAGAACCGCGAAATCAATCTGTCCGATTTGGTCCGCAACGGGTATCCGTTTTTTGCGGGGGAACTGAGCACCGTCACAACGCTGTATCATCAAGCGGGGCAGCCTACCGTTCTGAAACCGAACGGGCGGTTTGCGGTCTGCGGTGCGGTGATTAACGGAACCGATCTGGGAATGCGTCTTTTCTCGGACGAATTTGAACTGTCGCCCTATCTCAGGGAAGGCGAAAACGAACTGGAACTCCGACTCTGCTGTTCCAACCGCAATCTGCTCGGTCCGCATCACAGCATGGACCCCGAACCGTTATTTGTCACACCGCGCGCATTTTCCTTTGAAAAGGAGTGGAACGGCGGGATTTGTGAAAAATACCGTCCGAGTTATTCTTTTGTCCGCTTCGGAATCGGATTTTCGTATTCCGACTGAACGAAAGGAGTTTTGAATACAATGAAACTGATCAAATATATCTTTGCGGGGCTGTTGATTGCTCTGTTTGCGGCAGGTATGGTCGCTTGTACCGACAACGAAAAGCCGGAAGAAAACCGTTCCGTCCTGACGTCGGCTATCGTTTCGTCCTCATCGTCGGATTCGGACGGCACCGACTCCGGAAATAAGCCGATTGAACTGCCGATTCTGCCGTAGCGGGGTTCTCGGAATGCTGTTTTACCACTTTATGGCAACGGAGAACAACAAAATGAAAAAACGGATTTTGTCTGTCGGAGAGATTATCTGGGATGTTTACCCCCAAAGACAGGTGATCGGCGGAGCACCGCTGAATTTTGCCGCCCACGCTGCCCGTATGGGGGCGGAGAGCAGTTTGCTGTCTGCCGTCGGAGAGGACGCATTTGGGGATGCGGCGCTCCATGCACTGCGGGCTTTCGGGGTCGGAACGGCATGGATCCGACGGAACGCAAGACCGACCGGACAGTGCACCGTCACGCTGGACGCGCATGGTATTCCGCATTATGATGTGTTGCGTGACATGGCATATGACCATATCTGCCTGTCCCTGCAGGACCTTGCGGACATCCGTGCGGCAGATTTCGATGCGCTTTATTTCGGAACTCTGATTCAGCGGCAGCCGGAATCCCGTGCGGCAC
Organism: Eubacterium sp. CAG:180; assembly: GCA_963628215.1. GTDB lineage: Bacteria > Bacillota > Clostridia > Oscillospirales > CAG-272 > UMGS1865. Next base: position 6,003 of record CAVGEJ010000050.1, on the reverse strand, counting down.
TCCGGCAGATTGTCGGGAACTGCCGCCCCGAAACCGTTTTCTGCGATGTCAATCTCCGCAGGGAATGCTACGATGCGGAGTCGGCGCGGTTCTGTCTGGAGCAGGCAACGGTTCTGAAGGTCAGCATGGAGGAAGAGCCGACGTTGCGCGCGCTGGGGCTGTATACCGTGACCGAGGATACGCCGCACGGCATTGCCCGCGCGCTGGGCAGACAATTCGGACAGTTGCGGACGGTTCTGCTCACGCTCGGAAAGGACGGCTCCTACGGATACAGGACGGAGAGCGGGGAGGATTGCTTTCAACCCGCAATCGGGGAGCGCGTGGTGTCAACGGTCGGCGCGGGGGACAGTTTTTCCGCCGCTTTTCTGACCGATTACCTGTCCGAAAAGCCGTTGGCGGACTGCATGGAAAAAGCCGCCCGAATCAGCGGCTTTGTGGTGGCGCACACCGAGGCGGTTCCGGAATACCCGCCCTCCCTGCTTGCGCGGCAATAGGCAACACTGCAGCCTTCCGAGAAACCGCACGGCATTGTCCGTTATGTTGAAAACGATATAAGGCAACACCGAGCAATCCGCGATTGGCACACTCGCTCGCACCTTTTCCGTCATACTTCACAAAAATCTTTGGCTGTAGCGCGGCTACAGCCTGCGGATTTTTGTATTGTCTGATGAAAAATTCGACTTCACAATTGCACCATCGGAATTGTGCGGTATTGTCATAACACGAAAGGATTTTATATGAACGCATTCAGAAGCAAACTGCTCTCCGGAGCAGAGATGGTCGGATTCGAGGTCGACCTCTGTGACCCCTGTATTTCGGAAATGGTCGGTCAGATGGGGTATGACTATCTTTGGATTGATACCGAGCACGAAGCCATGGACTATCAGACCGTGCTGATGCACATCATCGCCGCACGCGCTGCCGGCACCTCCTCGGTTGTCCGCATTCCGCAGAACGAACCGTTCCTTGCCAAGCGCGTGCTGGAAATGGGACCGGACGGCATCATCTTTCCCATGATCTCCACCGCCGAGGAAGCCCGCCGCGCCATGGATGCCTGTCTCTATCCTCCCGCAGGCACGCGCGGCTTCGGTCCCCGCCGCGCGTGCCGCTATGGCAGGCAGGATCTCTCGGATTACATTAACGGTGCCGAGGATGTAACGGCAAGGCTCTGTCAGATCGAATCGGTGACCGCCGTGAAAAAACTGGACGAACTGCTGACCGTTCCCGGAGTGGACGGTTTCATTCTGGGACCCTGCGATTTGTCCGGAACCGTCGGACACCTCAACGATATTTTCCACCCCGATGTTCTTGCGCTGGTGGATGAGGTCATTGCCAAGTGCCGTGCCGCAGGGAAACCCATCGGCATTGCGGTGGGAGCGGATAGCGCCGAGGATGTCCGTTTCTGGCATGACCGCGGCGTACAGTTCATCTCCGCCGGCAGTGACATTGCCACGCTGGTTCAGCACTCCCGCCGCCAATATGACATGATGAGGGGCATCTTCGGGAACCGTTCGTAGCCGTTTAGAGGCAAGGAAGAACTGAGGGGGTTAAATAACGCAAGGCAACACCGAGCAATCCGTGATTGTATCATCGGAATTGCGCGGTGTTGCCTTGATAATCCTCCTTTCCGAGTGATACCGCATGGTTTTCCGGTGTTTCGCGTTGATAACGGTCAGTTGCCCTTACCGTTCTTCCTGTTTCCGACTACAATCCTATCGCAAAAAGCAAGAATCCCGGGCAGAACAAAGAGGATCAGAAACATAGCGGAAGCACAGCCGATTGACAGCGTGTGTACAATCTGTTCAATGGTGGGATTACCGAACAAAGGACCTATTACGGCAGTAATCAGCAGCATAATCGTGCCGGAGGTGAGGATGGTGTGGATGCTGCCTTTATATGCGGCGGCAAGTGCCTCTTTTACGGGAAGCATTACCCGCATTTCGCGATAATAACCGGTGAACAGAATTCCGTAGTCGATGGTCGCACCCATCAGGATACATTCCACAATCAGCAGTGCCAGATAGTACATCGAGCCTCCTGACATACCTAATGCCGAAACCGTGATGAACACACCGCACTGTACGACCAACACGAGAATTGCAGGTACGGCAAGCGAACGGAAAGTCAATGCCACCACGATGAAAACGGATACGGCGGTAAGCAGTGTTATAAGCAGCAGTTCACGGCTGAATCCGGACTCCAATTCATTCACCATTACGCTGTTTCCTATCAGATAATATTTGCCGGATAACTTTTCATCACATAGTTCGGTTATTTCCTTTACAAACGCCGTGGTTTGCTCCGACTCAACCGGCAGTTTGGTCGTGACAGTCAGTCGGGAATGTTTTTCTCCTTTGAGTTGTCGTGCGCCATCGTCCAGTTGTTTCCGCATCTTTGTAATGCCGTCTTTTTGTTCGGGGATGAACAGAGACGAAAACGGCGGCTCGGAAGCCAGCTTTTCAATATATTTTACCAGCATTTCCGGAGACACGGTGCTCTGTGTGAGGTCCTGTTTCAGACTCGCACGGTACAGATAGAGCAGTTCCGCTGTATCCCTGTCGAATCGATCGCTCATTCCGCCGAGGAATTCCGTCATTTCCGCAACGGTAAACTCCCTGTCGCTGACAACGGCAACGGAAACCTTTTTTGTCTGATACAGCGATGTCTTTGCCGCATCGTCAAACAAAGCGGCGTATTGAGGGGTCGGAAGAACATCCTCCGTTAAGAAAGAAACAAACTCATAAAGCGACATGGTTTTGTCCGGTGTGTATTCCGTACCGTAGCGGAGCATAAAAAGTTGCGCCACCTGCTCGGCATCCATACCGAGAGCCTGCGCGAGTGCGGCAGGCGGCAAAGGAGCGGTCAGCGTGTTTTTATCGGTCAGGGGTTTCAGTCTTGCAACCTGTTCCGCCAAGGCTTCGTCTATATAGTCGGAGAATGTCGGATCGGTTTCCTCCGTGTCCGAAAGAAACCCGACAAAGTCAGACAATGTCATGGACTCCGTTTTGCCGTTTGCATGATAGTGGTAATAAACAACGTTCAGCAGTTTTTCATCCGCCTGAATTTCACCGCCCGTCTTTGAGAGTATATCCGACATTTCTTTTACGGTGCATTGCCTGCCGATTGTCGTAGGATAGGAAATGATGCTCTTAACACTGCCTTTCTTTTCCAAAACCGATGCAATTTCCGCAATCTTGTTTTCGTCTGCATTTTCATAAAGCAGGACAAGCGTGTTGTTCTTTGGAAAAACATCGGCAATCGGATCCTTCTCGGACAGGGTATAGATGGTTTTCGTTCCGTACTGCAGATAGCCTGTGCCGATAAACAACACAACAAACAATATCGCGACAGCGCCTCGGAAACGGTAGCCGAGACCGCCCAGCACAGCCGACGGACCTTTGGTGTTCGCTTTTTTCATTCTCTTTTTCTTTTCGGTCTTTTCAATCGGTTTATGCAACAGCAGGATAAGCGCCGGCAGAACCGTGAACACGCAAAGCATACTGAATGCAACGCCCTTTGCCAGAACAATGCCGATGTCCGCACCGATTCTGAAACGCAGAAATACCAGAACCAACAGCCCGACGATGGTGGTTACGGCACTTCCCGTAATCGAGCCGAAAGCGGCACGCAGAGCGTTTACCATCGCTTTTTTGCGGTCGCCGGTTCTGTTCAGTTCCTGCCGATACCGGTTCATCAGAATGATGGAATAGTCCATCGACAGCGCGAGTTGCAAAACCGCAGCAATACCGTAACTGACATCCGAAATTTCTCCGAGAAAGAAGTTCGTTCCGAGATTCAGCATAACGGCAATACCGATGGTAACAAGGAACAGTACAGGTTCGAAATACGAGCCGCAGGAAATAAGCAAAACGACAAGGATAATGCCGAATGCCGAAAGATACACCGAAAGCGGAATGTCCGGTGCCGAGGTATCGTCATTCTTTGTCGTGACTTCGTAATCGGAGAACTTTTCTTTAACCTGCTTTTCGATGGCTGCTTCCTCATCGGTGCCATATCCGTATTTGGTATTCAGAATGTAAAGGGTATACTCCCCGCTGTTGTAGTCACTTCCTGTTTTGTCGTAGATCACACTGTCCGTGTTTTCGATTGCAGCAAGCGCGTCCTTTATTTCCTCTTTTTGTTCGTGGCTCAGCCCTTTGAACATCACGCGAACGGTGTAGGACTTCTGCTCTGTCGGAAACTCCTTTTCCATAAGAGAAATACCCTGCTTCATCGGGGAGTCGTTCGGCAGATATTCGGTCATATCCGAGTTGACTCTGACCCTCGGTATCAGAAAAGCACTGACGGCGGTCAATATCAGCATAACGGCAAGAATAACAATCCGTTTGCTTACGATATAGTTTGTCAGTCGTTTCATAAGTGTGCACCTCCTCAATTTTGCTATTGACAAATACCTCTAAATATAGTATAATTACAAGTGAGCATAAAGTCAACATACTGTTTATTTCATAGCGATGTGACGTATACATATCCAACAATCGAAGCATTGAAATCAACAAATTACGAATATTTGTTGGCTGAGGGGGGGAGATGCATGGAAAACCAAAGGATACGGTTGAGCAAAATGCTGTTAAAAAACGCGCTGATTAAATTGCTTGAGGAGAAACCGCTTGAAAAAATCACCATCTATGAGTTATGTGCCGAAGCCCAACTCAACAGAGTCACATTCTATAAATACTACGGAAGTCAGTTCGAACTTTTGACTGACATTGAAAATGACTGCTTCCGCAAACTGGAGGAGGTATTGTCAGACAACGGATCGGACGGCGAGAACTGTCTGTGCCGTATGTTAGAGGCTCTGCTTGCCGATGAAGAACATTTCAAGGTTCTTATCAACGCTCTGCCGGACAAGGATTTTTCAACAAAACTGTTTGATTTGCCCACTGTTCGGAAACAGCTTGACCTGACAATTCCGGAAACTTTTATGGAGGAGGAAAGGGAACAACTGCGTCTGTTCTTTTATCAGGGCGGATATGCGGTGATTCGCGAATGGCTGAATCGGGAGAACAGACAGTCACCGAAGCGGTTGGCTACGTTTCTCAATGGTGTTATCGGAAAGCTGACGAAATAAACGGCGATTCGCGCCATCGGAATTGCGCGGCGATGCCTGTAATCTGCATTTGCTTTTGCTTTTCGGTTGTGAAAAATGACCCTGCTATCTTCATGGGAACCGTCAATCTTTTTCAAAATTGCTGTATTGACAAAGACGGCATCTATGATATAAGAGACAGAGCTTTTTGTTACTGGCGGAATTGCAGAGCCTACTGCATGGGAGCAAAAAGCAATATGCCGACCGCCTGGGCACAGTTTTGACATAAAAGTCATAACTGTACCCTTTTTGCTTTTTTGAAAGGAGCGATGAAATGAAAAAAGTCGGAATCATTATGGGGAGCATAAGCGATCTGCCTGTGGTACAGAAAGCCGTTGGCACGCTTAAGGAATTCGGTGTGCCGTATGAGGTACACGTTTATTCTGCGCATAGAACACCTGTCGAGACGGGATTCTTTGCGGGAGAAGCAGAAAAAAACGGGTTCGGAGTCTTCATTGCGGCAGCCGGTATGGCGGCTCACCTTGCCGGCGCGATTGCTGCGCAAACGACTCTGCCGGTCATCGGGATACCGTGTCAATCGAATACGCTCGGCGGCATTGACGCTCTGTTATCAACGGTGCAGATGCCATCCGGAATTCCGGTGGCTACTGTTGCGATTAACGGAGGCGTCAATGCCGCTTTGCTGTCTGTTCAGATACTGGCTCTGGGTGAGGCGGAACTTTCGGAAAAACTGAAGAAGAAACGGAAATCGGATGCCGAAGCGGTACTGAGCAAGGATGCCGATGTCGCTTCGAAATTATAAAAAACAAAAATAAGGAGAAAAGAAATGAAACTTGTTTAGAACTTGTTTTCGTAACAAAAAAGTGGTATAATAAGGGCATGGAAAAAGAAAATGAGAGATGCGCGGCATATCCGACGGATCTGACCGATTC
>CAVGEJ010000049.1:0-16064 GCA_963628215.1 Eubacterium sp. CAG:180 | reverse complement strand
GGCTTCCCCTTGGGGGGAAGCTGTCGCGCAAGCGACTGATGAGGGGGGATAAATCCGAATCCACAAAAGGGCTTTTTTAGGTAAACGTCTTGTTATGGCGATAAATCCAATCCTGCAAAAGGATTTTTGCAAAAAAGGCTTCCCGGAAAGCTTGACAACGCACACCGAATCGGGTATAATAATAGGGAACAGTTTTTTCGTTGATATCAAAACACTGAAAGAGAGAGAAAATATGAGTCGGTATGATGTTGCGGCATACATCTGGCCCGCTTACACGGGCGACGAGCCGCGGGCGCGGATCTTTTGGAAAGAAGGCATCGGGGAATGGCAGACGGTCAAAAATTCTGTGCCGAAAACCCCTGCGTATTTTTGGAATCGGAAGCCGCTCTGGGGCTATGTCAACGAGGCAGATCCTTATGTGATGGAAAGCCAGATCGCCTGCGCGCGAACACGGGGTCAACGTCTTTATCTACGACTGGTATTGGTATGACCACCGTCCCTTCCTCGAGCAGTGCCTTGACAACGGCTATCTCGGTGCGAAGAACAACGATCAGGTCAAATTCTACCTGATGTGGGCGAATCATGACGCGAATTACGTCTGGAATATCGACCTCTCGGACGACTACAAGCAAACCGTGGTCTGGGAGGGGATGCAGTCGCGCGCGGAATTCGAGCGGATTGCAAAGCGCGTGATTGAAAAGTATTTCAGCCATCCGTCCTATTACCGGATTGACGGCAAGCCCGTGTTCATGATCTATGATCTGGTCAATCTTGCAAAGGGACTGGGCGGAGCGGACGCGGCGGCGGAGGCGTTGGAATGGTTTCGCGAGGAAACGATTCGCGCGGGCTTTGCGGGACTGCACCTGCAGGCGGCGGCTTGGGGGATGAACGGCAACAACCTCAGCGGCGTGGATTCCAACGGCGGCATTACCCGCGAGCAGTTCGAGCGGATGCGCTTTGACAGCGTAACGCATTATCAGTTTGCGCATTTTGCCAATATGAATCGGGATTATACCGAGATATTGGAGGATGTCAAGGCGCAGTACGCGCTGATGGAGCAGAATTCGCCAACCTATTTTCCGCATGTCTCCATCGGTTGGGACAACAGCCCGCGATTCCGAACCCGCATCGGCTCTGTCGTGCGGAACAACACGCCCGAAAACTTTGAGGTTGCGCTCCGCCTTGCAAAAGACTATCTGGATCGCCACCCCGAACAGCACCGTCTGGTGACGGTCAACAGCTGGAACGAGTGGACCGAGACCAGTTATCTCGAGCCGGATACGCTCAACGGCTACGGTTATCTGGAAGCGGTCCGGCGCGTGTTCGGAGAGGAAAACGACTGAAAAAAACGATAAAACCAAAATGGGAAGCACCGTAAAACGTGCTTCCCGTTTTTTGTCTGCCCGCTGCCCGCGCGCGTAAAGTGCCACTAAATATACGGATTTTGCCGTTGACTTTTTTGTGCGAATGAAATAAAATATAAACGGTATAGGCATGATTTTTGCTTCAATTTCATGTCACCGGGGAGGATGTTATGGAACGGAAACGAAAGAGACTTTGCAGAGTCGGCATTTTTTGCCTGTTGAGCGCGTTGCTGCTCGGCGGATGCGCCGCAGGAAACGAGCCGCCCGCAGGGACGACGGAAACCCGCCCGCGGGCATATACGGAAGGACCGCCCGAGTCGACCGCGTCGGAAACCGACAGCAGCAGGGTTACCGAAGCGCCGACGACGGGCGGCGGAAAACAGGAGGCATTACCCAAGGTGGATATTGAGAAGAGCAATGCCGCGCAGAAATATTTTGTGGGAACAACCGACAAAAATGCGGTCTCCTACAAAGCGGGCGAGGAGATAAATTTCACGGTCAGCCTCCGCGCCGACGGCGAATTGGCATCCTGCGCGCAATTCAGGTACATCCTGAAGGCGGACGACGGCAGACAGCCCGAGGAAGGCTTTGCGGACGGCAAAAGCGGCGTATTCACGCTGACAACCAAGCTTGACGTGCCGGGATTTGTGAATCTGCAGGTCATTGCATGCAACAAGGACGGCAACGCGCTGAGCGGCGTGAACTACTTCAAGGGCGGCGCGGGCGTTGAGATTGAGAAACTTCAGAAAGCGAAAGCAGAACCCGACGACTTCGACGCATTCTGGCAGGCTCAGGTGGCGAAACTGGAGGGGACAGCGCCGGAACTCACGGAGATTCTGGAAGTGCCTTCGCCCGACGCCGCGTTTACGGTCTATGCCGTAAAAATCCGCTTTACCGAGCAGAACACGTGGGGAAATTACGTCTCGGCATACCTCTCTGTGCCGAAGGACGCAAAAGCCGGCTCGCTGGTTCTGAATGTGAACTATCAGGGCGCGGGCGTTTCCGACCTGAACAAGCGGTGCACCAAGGGACAGGCTATGCTGACGGTCTCGGCGCACAGCATGGAGCTTGGGCGGGACAGTTCCTACTACGGCGGGTTGATGAACAGCACGTTGCGGGACTATCACAACGCCCACAATGCCACGCGGGAAACGGTTTATTTCCGCGAAATGGTTCTGCGGGACATTCAGGCGGTGCGGTTTATGAAGCAGTATTTCGGCGAGAACGGGGCTGACGAACGGTTTCGCGGGCTTTGGAATTCCAAACAGCAGCTGATCCTCTCGGGCGGCAGTCAGGGCGGCTTTCAGGCGGTGGCGGTTGCGGCGTTGGAATCGGGCGTTTCGATGCTCGACATCAACTATCCGTGGCTTTGCGACATCGGCGGTTGCGGGACAAACGGGCGGATGGAAAGCACTTTTATGCCGACCTACACACCCGCGCTGGAGTATTACGACACCGTGAATTTCGCAAAGCGGCTGACCTGTCCGACCTACATCGGCATTGAGGGCTTGGGCGACGACATTGCGACCACAACGGGCGTGACCGTGTTCTGGAACAACCTGAATCCGGGCATTGTCCGTCGGATCACCTATGTGCAGAATCAATCGCATTCGCATTTTCCGATCGGGAATACCGATAAGTTTACATTGAACGGCACGGTTACAAAGAACTGAAACGAAAGGAGTTAACGGTGAAACGACGGAACAACAAACCGCTCCGCGCGGGATTGCTTTGCCTTTTGGGCGCGGTTCTTCTCACGGGGTGCGGCGGAGCAGGCGAACCGCCTGCAGGGACAACCGAAACCCGCCCGCGGGCATACACGGAAGGACCGCCCGAGACAACGCAGGCGGGCGGCGAAACGACAACGGGCGGAAAAAAGGAAGAGGTGATCCCGAAAGTGGACATTGAAACGGTCAAGGCGGACAAAAAGCTGTTTGTGGGCGTGACCGACAAGGACGCGCTTTCCTATGCGGTGGGCGAGGACATGAAATTCACCGTCCGCCTGACTGCCGACGGCAAAACGGCTTCCTGCCCGAAATTCCGATATGTGCTTGCGGCGGACGACGGCAGGACAACCGAGACAGGGTACGCCGACGGCAAAACCGGCGTGTTCACGCTGACAACCAAAATCGGCGTTGCGGGTTTCGTGAGCCTTCAGGTGACCGCTTGCGACAAGGACGGCAAGCCGATTGACGGCGTGGAGCAGTTCAACGGCGGCGCAGGCGCGGGCGTTTCCGAAATCCGGAAAAACAAGGCAGAACCTGCCGACTTTGACGCATTCTGGCAGTCACAACTGGAAAAATTGGAGGGAACTGCACCCGATCTGCTGGAGGCGAAGGAGGTGCAGTCTCCCAACGCCGCGTTTACGGTTTACGCCGTGAAAATCCGCTTCTGCGAGGAGAATACGTGGGGCGATTATGTCTCGGCGTACCTCTCTGTGCCGAAGAACGCCAAGGCGGGGGCGCTCGGACTGCACGTCAACTACAACGGCGCGGGAGTCGGGGATCTGACCAAGGAATGTCGCGCGGGCAAGGTCACGCTGAATGTCGCGGCGCACAGTATGGAACTGAATCAGCCGTCGTGGTACTATACGAATCTTGCAAACGGCAAGCTGAAACGGTACGGCTTCAACGAGGAATACAACGCCACGCGGGAAACGGTTTACTTCCGCGAAATGATTCTGCGGGACATTCAGGGAATGCGGTTTCTGAAACTGTATTTCGGCGAGAACGGATCTGACGAGCGTTTCCGGGGGCTATGGAGCGAGAAAAAGACGCTGACGGTCTCGGGCGGCAGTCAGGGCGGCTTCCAGTCTGCGGCGGTTGCGGCGCTTGAACCGGGAGTTACGCTGATGACGCTCTACTGCCCGTGGCTCTGTGACATCGGCGGTTGCGGCGCGGACGGCAGACAGGCAAGCACCTATATGCCCGCCTATACCGAGGCTCTGGAGTACTACGACAGCGTGAATTTCGCCAAGCGGATATCCTGTGACGTCTACATCGACTCGGCGGGAATGGGGGATTATATCGCGACCCCGTCCGGCGTGATGGCGTTCTATAACAGCATCGGAACGAATGTGACCAAGCGGATTATTTTCAAGCAGAACACCACCCACGCTGGCAGCTCGGGCAACCCCGAAACCTATATGCTGATTCATAAGGCGGAGAAAAACTGATGTGCGGCGCGATACGTTGGGTGTGAGGAAAAACGCCCTCATCCGTCGCTGCCGCGACACCTTCCCCCTTGAAGGGGAAGGCTGACAAACGCTCTGCAAACTGCAAACCTTGAAAAATGTTTTTCGGCATAACACAATCAAGGTTCATCCGTTGACAAAAGAAATTCGCACGATAGCCTTCCCCTTCGAGGGGGAAGGTGTCGCCGAAGGCGACGGATGAGGGCGTTTCGATTTGACAATCCGATCCTATCACACACCTACATTTGTTGAAAGCCTTGCGGAGGATTGCGGCTGCGGGCGGGTGACCGAATCCACTCGAAGCGCCCGACCTGCGGTCGATTCTGCAAAGCATTCATATATCACACAAAAAGATGACGGAGGGAAACATGAAAAAACGACTCAGCTGTTTATTGGTTGCCGCTCTGCTTCTGGTAACCCTGATCCTCGCGCTCCCTGTGTTGGCGGACGGCGAAGAAGCCGTTGCCAATACGTTCAATGTCAACGATACGAATCCGACGATTTCCACGGCGGCGGATTATATGGCGTTCTTTGAAGCGGCTTTCAAAACCGGAGTTGACGGACAATTTGCAGGAAGAACCGTTACGCTGTTGCATGATATCACGTTCAATGATACGACAGTGGCGGATTGGTACAAACAAGAAAACGCAGTAAAATTGGATTATTCCAATACCAACTGGCTGTGGTTCAGAGGAACTTTTGAAGGTGGAAATCACACGCTGAAGGGCGTTATCGTGGACGGCTCTTTCCGTGACGGTCAAGCGGGACTGTTTCCGTATGCTATCAATGCCACAATCAAGAATCTGAATGTTGACGGCTTCTATGTTCGCGGAACAAATACCGCGAATGACCCCATCTTTGCAAGAGCGGGCATCGGAGGTCTGATTGGGTGTGTCAAAGAAAACCTTACAATAGATAACATTACCATGAAAAACGGTATTGTTACCTGTGTCGAGGGTGGAAAAGGCGCTCTCGGAGCGTTAATTGGTGCATATGCCAACGATGGTATTAAGAATGCAAAGCTGTCTATCAATAACTGCACGATTGAAGAAAGCGTTCAGGTCTTGAAAGGTGCAAGCGATTGTGCTTTTACGAGTGGATTGATCGGCTATATTGAAGGCGGATTTGCGGCTCATCCTTCTTTCATAGATGTTACCGGGTCTGTTCTTCAGGCGAGTGGGTCTATGGATGCGGCAGTCACATTGAAGCCGCTTGGAATCTATCGCTTCAAGGGAGCAAATGATCCTGAGCAAGGCGCAACTTGGTATGTTGAAAATTCAAGTAACGGGTACAAGCAAGGCGTTCCCATGAATACCGTTACCACTGTAACGAATCCATTGGGAGATAACCACTTTGCCTTTGCCGATTATACAGAATCTTATAATCAAGCGATTATTAACAGCGGTTGCTACGGCGCTTCCGCAATTCCGACCGTGAAACTCGTTGGCGTACAGCGCGCAACGGACGGCAGCAACGATCTCCGCTTTGTGGGAATGATTAAAAAAGTTGACCTTGACCTGATTACCGCGCTCGGCTTTGAAATCACCGTTGGCGGCAAGACCGTCGGCACGGATGAAATCAAGTGCACCAAGCTCTATGAATCCATCAAGGAAAACGGGGCCGATAAGGCGGCTCCCGAGGGGTACTATTACTTCACCTTTGTTGTTACCGATGTTGCGGACGGCACGGCATTTACCGTGAAGGCTTGCACAACCGTGGACGGGAAGGTCTGCGCTACGACTGCGGGCGCTTACACGCACACCCGCGCGGCGTCCTGATCGGAAAGGAGTACGGATCATGAAAAAGTATTATACAAAAGCCGAAATGAATCTTGTTCCGATGGAGTCCGACGATATCATTGCGACCTCTGTTTCCGTAAGGGCATTTGATGAGTTGAAGGAGGACAAGGCGGCGTTCAACGACCTGTTCGGCAACTGACCTTAAGTTTCCCGCCGCTCCGTCGGATCATTCGAGTGGAGCGGAGCGGCGGGGAATTTCCGTAGTATCGGCTTAAGAAAAAATCAATGATGAATAATGGTGGGACAGAATATATCCCCCCTCATCAGTCACTTGCGTGACAGCTTCCCCCCGAGGGGAAGCCTGCTATGCAGAGTGCTGTACCCTAAATATGATTCCTGTTTTTTCTCGATTCAGGTTGTTTTGAAAAACGAAAAGCGCCTTGACAAAAGGCTTCCCCTCGGGGGGAAGCTGTCGCGTTAGCGACTGATGAGGGGGGATAAATTTGTTCCACCGAACGTCCGGAATGAATTCCTATAGCATCCATTTCCCGCAACTCAAGGAAAGCATACAAACGCATGATGTATGAATTCTTTGATTTGCCGTAAATATCCGAAACAGGAGAACCAAATGGAAAACCAACTGATTATTTATCCCGAATTCGATGAGCGCATTGAACGGGACTATCTCTACCATGTCTGCGTAACGCAGGGGGTGCGCACCGAAACACTTCCGGTTTACAACCATACCGAAGACAGCCGCGTCAACCGCAACCCGATCGACGGCAGGCGTGCCGATGAATTCCGTCGGTTCTCCACCTTCGCATTTGCGGGAGAGGGCGTGCGCGTGGACGTTCGGGTCGGATGTGATTTTCACGACTATGCGGTCATGCCTGCGCGGAAGCGTTTCCGCCACAGTTTCAAGGATGGGGTTATCTCGGTTTATCTGGATCGTCCCGACTATTTTGTGATTCGTCTGGACGGCGGGGATCACACCAACCTTGCCGTTTTTGCGGACGCGCCGGAGACCGAGCTTCCGCGCGCGGACGAAAAGACGATTGTGGTTGACCGTTGGCAGGAGGTAGAGGGAGGAGTTCTGACGCTCACCGAGCCGCACACCACTGTTTACATCCCTGCGGGCGCAGTTCTGAACGCGCGGATACAGGTACTTGCAGACGACTGCCGCATCATCGGGCGCGGCGCAATTGTAGATCCCGTGGGGGATATCTACCGCTACAGCGCCGCCACGTTGGACACGGGAGGAGTGGTACTGATAAAGAGCGTCAACCGCACGTTGGTTGACGGAATCCATTTTCTGGACGCCAAGGCGTTCAACCTTGAGGTCATCGGCACATGGGAGGAGGTCTGGGCAACCGACAATCTGGTGCGGAATGTCAAGATCCTTTCCACGCAGATGTCGAGCGACGGCATTACCTTCTGCTACTACGCGAAGAATTCCCGCGCGGAGCATTGCTTCGTCTATTGCGGCGATAACGCGTTGGTCTACGAGGAGTATGCGCATTATCGGGATATCACCGTCGGCACAACCTGCAACGCACTTTATCCGCAAACCGATGTTGTGGATTCTTCGGCGGAGGATATCTACGTATTCCGCGCCGACGAGGGATTGATAAACGTTGCCATGGGCGGAGAGAACGGAATCACGCGGTCGCAGGACCACACCATCCGCAGCTTTTCCGCTGTGGACATCACCTTTACGCCGTATTTCCTGTTCGTGGAGCTTCCGAAATCGAACCCTGCGGTCACAATCGGCGAGGGGCTGACGGTGGAAAACGTCTGGCTGCGAAAGCTCTCCGACACGCTGACCTGCGATTTCTATCGGAACATTGCGGCGGGGGACTACAAGGTCACGCTGAAAAACTGCTCCGTGGACGGCAGGCTGTTGCGGGAGCTTACACCCGAGACAACGGGCGGCGCGGTGGTTCCCGCAGGGCACACCTTCCGATACCTGACCGATGCGGATTTTGCCCCCTGCATTCCGTCCGCGCGGGAAACAGTGGACTACCGAAACCAACTGAATGTCTATATCGGGCATTGGCAGGTGTTCTTCCCTGCGCCGATTCGATATGAGGGGAACGAGGTTTTCCTGCCCGCCGAGACCCTGCGGCGCGCGCTCCGCACCGATTGCATGGCGGAGACTGTGCTGTACGACGGGGTTGCATATATCGCTCTTTCCGACCTGACGCGGAGCGGAATGGCGAAATCGGCGGATAGGGTGGGCAACCGCCTGCTCCTGATTCCGAACGACCCATGCGGCAATCTGCTCCTGCCCGACAGCGGGATTGTTTCGAAATACACCGAGTACATCTGCTACGCCTCGCATCTGGTTGCGTTGCGCGAGGACGGGGAAACGGTCCTTCGCGTTATCAACACCTGCCATCACAAGAGCGTGGGGCTCTTCCGCCTGATTGGGGAGGAGGTCCGGATGTACGGCGCGGGGATCTATCGGCTGGACTTTGAGGTGCGTTCGCCCGAGGAAAAGCCGATTCGCGCGGCGATTGATTACAGCAACCGCGTCGCCGCGGAGCAGTGCTTCCCGCTGACGGCGGACTGGTGCACCCGCTCGCTGGAGGTGACGGTTGGTGAAGCGGACCTTGACGAGCCGAAAATCGCAATCATCATCAGCGGAAACGGGGAATGCGCGGTCGAGGAGTTCGACGTGCGGCGCCTGTCCCTGACGAAAATTAACTGAAAAACGGAGGATTTGCCATGAAAAATCAAACGGTAAAAGCAATTGCATTCCTGCTCGGGCTTCTGATGTTGGTTTCCTGTGCGCTGGTCGGCTGTCGCGGCGGCGGGGAGGAGAAGCCGAACACGACCGAGACCAAGCCGAGCGGCTACACGGACGGGACCGATGACGGAAACGGCGATACCGAGCCCTCCACGCTGGTCGTTTACCCCGAGTTTGACGAGCGGATTGAGCGGGATTATCTCTACACGGTCAGCGTGACGCAGGGAGACAGGACCGTGACCCTGCCCGTCTACAACCACACGATGGCGAGCCGTACCACGCGGAGCCCGCTGGACACCTCGGCGGACGAATACCGCCGCTTCTCCACCTTTGCCTTTGATGCGAGCGGCGGGGGCGTGCGCGTGGACATTCGGGTCAACACCGATTTTGAAAGCTATTCGGTAATCCCGTCCGCCAAGAAATTCAGAAACGAATTCTACAAGGGCGTGATTTCGGTTTATCTCGACAAGCCCGACTACTTTATGCTTCGTCTCAACGACAAGGACAGCACTCTGCTTGCCGTGTTTGCCGACGAGCCAGAGAGCGAGGTTCCCGTCAAGGGTCCCAACACAATTATTGTGGATGGCTGGCAAGAGGAGGAGGGCGGCGTTCTGGAGCTGAACCAAAAGGGAACCACGCTCTACATCAAGCCGGGTGCGGTGCTGAATGCGCGCATTCGGATTACCGCCGACGATTGCCGTGTCATCGGGCGCGGCGCGATTGTCGACCCCTTCGGTGACATTTACCGCTACGATAAGAAGGAATTGGGCGATGTCAGCGGAATGCTGTACATCCGAAATGCGAACAACGTGAAGGTGGACGGCGTACATTTGCTGAATTCCCGCGGCTTCAACATTTTCGTGCAGGGCATCTGGGGGCGGACCTACGCCAAGAACAACCAAGTAACCAACACCAAATTGCTTTCCTCGCAGATGACGAGCGATGGGCTGTCCTTCAACTATTACAATCGGGACACGCTGGCGGAGCACTGCTTCGTTTACTGCGGTGACAATGCGCTGGTCTACGAGGACGAGGTCCACTACAAGGATATTCTGGTTGGAACAACCTGCAATGCGCTCTTCCCGCAGACCGACGTCCGCAATTCCTCGCTTGAAAATATCTATGTATTCCGCGCGGATGAGAACATCATCAACTGCGAGATGAACGGTTCCGACAACCAAACGCTGATCGATAACAGCACCGTGACCAACCTGTACGCTTTGGACGTGACCTATACGCGCAGCTTCCTGACCATCGAGAACGTCAAGAATGCGGTTCCGAGCAACGGCGGATTTACCCTCAAAAATGTCTATCTGCCCGAGATTGACGGCATTCGGGCGGTGTTCTACCAGAACCTTGCAACGGGAAACTATCAGGTGAATCTGGTGAATGTCTCGGTGAATGGGACTTTGGTGCCGTCGATTACCCCGAATCGGAACACCTACGCGGGAAATTATGCGGGGTACGCCTTCCCCGACCGCAACTGGGGCTGGATCGGGTACCCCGACACGCATGAATTTACCTACAGCACGACCGACGATTTCAATGCGGGCATCAAGAAGCACAAATCGGTGGTCAACTACCAAAACGACCTCAATGTCCTCATCGGCGCATGGCAGGTGTTCTATGCCGCTCCCGTGCTCCGCGAGGGGAGCGACATCCTGTTGCCGTATGAGCAGACGCAACGCGAGCTGCGCACGGGCAGGACGGCGGAAACGGTCGAGAGAAACGGCATTCCGTATGTCTCCGCTTCGGCGCTGGTTTCAGCAGGCATGGCAAAGGCGGTCAAAACCGATGGGAACCGCCTGCTCCTGACTCCGAACAGCACGGACGGCAATCTGCTCCTGCCCGACACGGGAATTCTTTCGCAGTTCACCGAAATCCGCCCGGGGCATATGGAGCTGACGGCAAGGCAGGAGAACGGCGCAACGGTGCTTCATGTCACGGCAAATGCGGGTAAGACCGATGTGACGGGCATTCATTGCCTGCTGAACGAGGCGGTTAAAAAGTACGGCGCGGGCACCTACCGCGTGACCTTCAAGGCGAAGTCCGCGCAGAGTGTACCGCTCACGGTGTCGATTGGCTACGGCTTGGAGACGGTCACGCTTACGTCCGGAACCGTTACGGCAGGGACCGAGTGGACGGCGGGCAGTCTGGATTTCAGCGTTGCCGCCAACCTGCTGGAGCAGCCGCAGCTTCGCCTGACGATTACGGGTGCATGGGCAAAGGACCTGATCTTTGATTTGACCGATATCAGCCTGATTAAAATAAATTGAGAACCGGAAATGGAAGAGAATCATGAGTGACAAGAGGATTGGTATTTCGATCGGCATTTTACAGGAAATATACGGGGACCGAGGGGCGTTGGAGATTGCCGCCCGCATCGGCGCGGATTCGGTGGACTTTGCAACGCACCGCTTTGACAAGCGGGTCTGGGACTACCGCGAGCCGACCTCAATCTACGCGCAGGGGGACGAGGCGGTTGTGGAGCATTTCACAAGCCTGCGCAAATACGCCGAATCGCTGGGGCTGGTCATCGGTCAGACCCACGGGCGCGGCGTGGGCTTTCTCGGCAACAAGGAAGCGGATGACGCGCAGGTGGAGAACGCGCGGCTGGACCTGCTGGCGGCAAGCGCGCTCGGCGCAAAGGTTTGTGTCATCCACAACCCGACCTCGATTCATCACGGACCGAACCCCGACCCCGAGCGAATGCGCGGGCTGAGCTTTGACCAGTTCACGCGGATGCTCCCATATGCGGCAAAATACCGCGTGAAGCTGGCAACCGAGACCTTCGGGAATGCGGTGCAGTACGATTGCGTGGACTTCTTCGGAAATCTTGATGAATTTATGAAGGTGAACGAGCGCATCCGTCAGGCGAGCGCGTACCGCGATTGGTTTACCGTCTGCATGGACACGGGACACACCAACAAGGCAAGCCACTTCGGGTTTCCCAAGCCCCCCGAGGCAATCCGACGGCTGGGGTCGGACATCACGGTCCTGCACCTCAACGACAACGACACGCTGACCGACCAGCACAAGATTCCCATGACGGGGACCATCGATTGGGCGGACACCATGCGGGCGCTGGAGGACATCGGCTACAACGGCATCTACAATATGGAGCTGAACCTGCGGCATTTCGGAAACGGCTTTGAGATTGAGACCGCCGCATTTGCTATCAAGGTCATGCGGCATATGCTGGGGAGGAGCTGACGGATGCGGCTTGAATGGGAAGCCCGCATTGATGCGCTGTTGGAGCGGATGACCCTGCGGGAGAAGTTGGGACAATTGACACAGGCAGAGACTGTGAAGGCAGACCGCGCTGAGGAATTGCGCGAGGCGGTTCGTCGCGGCGAGGTGGGCTTGATTCTGATGTCGGTCGGCTCCACGGCGGGAAACACGCCACAGGGGGAGATTGATGTCGCCTTCTACAACGAGTTACAGCGGATTGCAGTGGAGGAGGGTCCGCACGGCATCCCGTTGCTCTTCGGCAGGGATGTGATTCACGGGCACAGGACCGTTTACCCGATTCCGCTTGCAATGGCGGCAGCCTTTGACCCCGAGCTGGTGAAGCACTGCTACCGCGAGATTGCGGAGGAGGCGGCAAACGACAGCGTGCATCAATCCTTTGCCCCTATGCTGGACCTCTCCCGCGACCCGCGCTGGGGACGGATTATCGAGGGGTGCGGCGAGGACCCGTATGTCGGCGCGCAGATGGCAAGAGCCGTTGTGGAGGGCTTTCAGGGCGAGGGGACCGACCGCGCAGGGAGTGTGCTTGCCTGCGCAAAGCATTTCGTCGGCTACGGCGCGGCAGAGGGCGGGCGCGACTACTGCCATACGGAAATTTCGGATTACGGGCTGTACAATTTCTATCTGCCCGCATTCCGTGAGGCGATTGAAGCGGGCGTGACCACAGTGATGTCCTCCTTCAACGACCTCAACGGCGAGCCTGCCAGCGCAAATCGTCACTGCCTGACCGAAATCCTGCGGGAAAAGCTCGGCTTTGAGGGAATGGTTGTTTCCGATTACGCCGCAATTCATCAGCTGATTCGCAACGGCGTGGCGGCGGATGATTGCGAGGCGACGGCGTTGGCGCTTGAGGCGGGGGTCGACATGGATATGGCGGACTTCTGCTACCTGAACGAGGGCGAGCGGGCGGTCCGCGAGGGGCGGCTTTCGGAGGCGGCGGTCGACCTTGCCGTGCGGCGGGTCCTGCGGGTCAAATTCGCAAAGGGGCTGTTTGATGCGCCGTATTGCACGCGTCGGACGCTTGATCTCGGCGCGCACCGCGAAAGTGCCCGTGCGCTTGCAGGGGAGGCGGCGGTGCTCCTGAAAAACGAGGGCGGTCTGCTCCCGCTTGCAAAGGATACAAGCCTGCTTCTGGTCGGCGAGGGCGCAGAGGAGCGTCGGGGACTGCACGGAAGCTGGTCGCTGGACGGCGATGCGTCCAAGACTGCAAACTTCTACGAAGCCATGCGGGAAAAGGTGACGCGTCCCAAACTGTTGTGCTACGACCGCAATTGCGAATCGAATCGGACCGATGCGGAGGTTGTGGTGCTTGCCTTTTACGAGGACCACTACAGCACGGGGGAGAACGCCTGCATTTCCGATATTACAATCTCCGATTACGAGCGCTTCCTTCTGCGGCGCGCAAGGGCACTCGGAAAAAGAATTGTCGGCGTGTTCTTCTACGGCAGACCGATTGCCATGCAGGGGCTTGCGGAGCAGTTCGATGCAATCCTGTATGCGTGGCACGGCGGCTGTGAAGCGGCAAATGCGGCGGCGGACCTGCTCTTTGGGGACCGTTCCCCATCTGGCAGAATACCCGTGACCTTCCCGCGTCTGGCAACGCATCTGCCGCTCTATTACAATGGCTATTCCAGCGGGCACGAGGTCAACTCCTATTACGGGGAGAGTATGCCGGGGTGCTATCGGGACAGCCTTGCAGCACCCTACTATCCGTTCGGCTTCGGTCTGACATATGCGCGCGTGCGTTACGGTACGCCGGAATGTGAGGTACCGACCCTGACGGTGCGGGAGCTTGAAGCGGGAAAGACCTTTCATGTCACGGCGGAGGTGGAAAACCTCGGCGGGCGTGATGCGGTGGAGGTCGTACAGCTTTATCTTCACGATAAGGTTGCGCGGATATGCCGTCCGTTACGGGAGCTGAAGGGCTTTCGGCGGGTGCCGCTCCGTGTCGGAGAGCGGAAAACGGTCGCCTTTGAAGTGGGCGCGCGGGAGCTGATGTACTATGGCAAAACGGGCGAGCCGGTCTTGGAGGCTGGCGAATTTGAGGTGTTCGTCGGCGGAGACTGCCTGACGGACAACAGCGTGACCGTGCGGCTTCTGTAAGCACGGCGGAATTCATTTGTCGGTCCGACCGAGTGCTTCGGTCGTATCATAAAAAAATTAACGGAGGATGGATATGAAAATCAAAATTTCGGCTATGCTGCTCGCTCTGCTTGCGTGTCTGTTGCCGCTTTCCGCCTGCAAGGGCAAGGGGAACGGGGACGAGACGCGGGAAACGATTGATCTCGACACAAGCGACGGCTACGACTACGGAAGTCTGGACTACAAGGGGGCAGACTTCACCTTTCTGCAATGCGATGAGAACCGCTGGGGCATGAAAACCGCGCTCGCGCCCGAGGCGGGCGAGACGGGGGACGAGGTTTCCGATGCGGTCTATTCACGGAACGTCAAGGTGGAAACGCTCTACAACGTGGTGATCAAGTGCATCAATCGCGACATCTACGAAACGGGCGAGTTCGTCAGAACGCAGTGCTTCGGCGGGGACAGCTCGGTTGACGCGGCTTATGTGGTCGGCTCCTCGGTTGCAACGCTGATTGGGGAGGGCTTGCTCAACGACTTCTCCGAGATGAACGAGGTTCAGATTTACGAGCCGTGGTGGGGGCAGAAAATCCGCGAGGCGTCCCAGTTCGGCGGTTCTTCCACGATGTATTACGCCCAGAGCGACATTTCGGTTACGGCGTTTGAGCTGACATGGTGCGTTGCCGTCAATCTGGATCGCATTTCCGCACTGGATATGGAGAACCCCTACGAATTGGTCAGGGGCAAACAGTGGACAATGGAAAAGATGTTTGAGATGGCGGAGGACGGGATGCAGTCCAATACGGACGGTTCTTACACCTACTCCGAGGACACGGATTGTATACTCGGTTTTGTGACCTACAACAACTATGCCGCCGCAGGACTGAACGGCGCGGGCTGTTTCCTCACGCAGAAGGATGATATCGGAAATCCCACCTTCACGGGTGAGGGGCAGAAGTTTCTGGATGTGGTGGAGCGCTACGCAACGGCGTTCCATACTCCCGGGAAACTGGTTCACGCGCAGGAGGAAGGCTTCCACTATGAGGGGATCTTTGCGGCAAAGCGTGCGCTGTTTGCGGGAATCGAGATTAAGGCGACTTCGGCGTTCCGTGCGGCGGGAATTCATTACGGCATTCTTCCCGTGCCGATGTACGACGACAAGCAGGAGACCTACTATTCCAACGTCAACTATCTTGCGCCTCTGCTTGTGATTCCCAATACGAACAAGGCAGGCGAAACAACCGGCAGAATTCTGGATACGATGGCATATCTGAGTTACAAGGATCTGCTTCCCGTGTACTACGACAGCAGTCTGTCCTACAAGTCGCTCGGAACGCCCGATTCGGTGGAGATGCTGAACATCATCCGCGATACCAGATGCTTTGAAACGGGGTTGCTGTACGGTTGGACGACGGATTTCTACGTCGATGTGCGGTATATCTTTGTCGGTCTGACGCCCGGAACGAGCGCTTCGACGGCGATCGGTTCTTATCGTGAAACGATTATTCAGAAACTGAACGACTACGTTGCGAAGCTGAAATAAGAAGCGAAAAATACCCCCGAAGCCAAATGAACTGCCCCAAATTGAGCGGACAATACGAAAAAGCCCCCTGTGGTAGAAGATATTAAATTTTAAGCAACGAACTGGCATCGCTTTTCAAGAGGTGTCAGTTTTGTTTTAAGTTGGATAC
>CAVGEJ010000048.1:0-16242 GCA_963628215.1 Eubacterium sp. CAG:180 | reverse complement strand
TGGAGGGAGAGAGCCCCCTCTTGAAAGAGGGGGCTCTCTCCCTCCAAACCTCCCTATCTCACCGAGAACTTCCCCACAAAACCCCGCCATTTACGAAGCGAAAAATCCTTTCGTTTTCGTTTGGTGGCGGGGTTTTGTGGGGAAGTTTTTTGTTTGTCGGGGAGGTGCGGGCTTGTTGCGGAGTGCGGCTGTCGCACTCGTTTTGTGGGTGGGATGCGATTAGAGATTATACCTTACAAGAATGCCGAACGCCCTTCGCCTACAAATCGGGTGCGAAGCCGCACCATATAAAGAATTCGCACCTCCCAATCCGACAAAAAAACTTCCCCCAAGAGCACCCGCAAAAAGCAAAGCGAAACAAATTTTCGCTCTGCAAGGGCGGGTGCTCTTGGGGGAAGTTCTCGGAGGGTGTGGGAGGTTTGGAGGGAGAGGGAGTCCTCTTTCAAGAGGACTCCCTCTCCCTCCAAGGTCTTCCTCACACCATCAGAAATCTCACCCCTTCGAGCGAATCGGGGGAATCGGCGGCGGGGGCGGGGGCTAACGCGTTTTTCGCGCTTAAGTCGGAGACGGGAACATGGTAGCGCTTCGCAACGCTCCAGAGCGTGTCGTCTTTGGCGGGATAGCAGACCGTGAAAACCGCACCGGGCGCTTGCCACGGCTCGCCCTGTACCGCTTCAACCAGAACCGTCTCCACCCGCTCGCCGCGTAACGTCCCGCTTACCGTGAGTTCCGCGTCAAGCGATAACTTCTCCCCGTCAATCCGCGCGCGGCAACCGATCACCTCGGCGGTCAACTCCGAAGCCGTTATCACAGCGCCCGCCGCCGCACCGTCCGTCTCGTACCGCACGGGAACTTCCACCTCCTGCACCGTGTAGTCCTCCCCTGCCGCAAGCACCAGACGGAAACGGCATTTCCCGCTCAAACGGATCTTTCCGCGATCCGCCTCCGCCTCGGTCAGGGTCACCGCGCCGTCCGCGTCCACAACCCGCGCGCCGACGGGAATCCCGACCTCTTCGAGCGCCTGCGTTTGATTCACCGAGAAGTTCCCGCATACACACCCAAGCGACAGCGGAACGGGAATCTCCCGCGTTGCCGTTGCGCACTCGGATTCGGTCGAATACGCGTCCCGCAGAAGCGAGACCGTCTCGTTCCGTTGCGCGCGAACCGTCAGCCCAACCGTCACGTCGCAGTCAATCTTTCCGTCCTCCACCGTCACACGCAGATCGCGGCAACAGCCCGCCGCGCAGACCTCGCAGTTGACCTCCACGCCGTCGGTCGGAACGATCTGCGAGAACGGCAACCGCCGCTGAATGCCGTAAAGTTCCCCCGTCGTATCGTGACTGCATAACAGCTTCAGGCAAACCTCCCCGCGGCAGGTCACATTCCCGCTTCCCGCGCTCGCTTCGGTCACAAAGACCTGCCCGTCGGCGGAAATCACGCGCACGTCCCCCTCGCGCGGGTCGCAAAGGATTTCGTCCCCCAACTCGAACGGCTCGCTGCTGCCGAGGAACAGCCGCGCACACGCGCACTCCCCCGTCAGCCGTTGCATTCCCGTTGCCTGCCCGATGGGGTCGGGAAAGACCCGCGTTCCCCAAAGCTGTGCGCGCGAACGCAGCCTGCACCGCAGAGTCAGCTTGCGCGGCGCCATGACCCGCCCCGCAACATTCTCGGCTTGGCTGTCAACATCGCAGATCAGCCCCTCGCCCGCATCAAAATCGGCGGGCAACTCCACGGGGAACGCAAAGCGGTACTCCCCCGTCTGACTTGCGCAGTAAAGCGTACCGTCCGCGCCCGAATAGAGAATGCTGTAATCCACCGTTCCCGAGCACTCCGCATTTCCCGCGCCGATGTAAGTGTCCGCAGAGGACACCCGCGCCTGCACGCGCAACAGCCGCTTGATCTCGGGCTGATAGTCGGGCAGATCGAAGTCCTCCGATAACTCCGTAACGATCTGCCGCTCCCCCAACGGCGCCTGCATCCGCGTGGTCTGCCGCTGTTCCGCCTTTTTCCGATTATTCTGACTGTTCTGGTTCATCTCCGTCGCTCCTTTACCGTTTTTTACTCCATTCTATGCCCCCCGCCGCCAAAATAGACCTCCCCAAAAACAAAAAGCGCCCCACCCGCCAAACGGGCGCGAAGCCGCACTCTGCAACAAGTCCTTACCTCCCAATCCAACCAAAAAACTTCCCCCAATAGCACCCGTCCAAAGCAAAGCGAATCAAATTTACGCTCTGCAAAGACGGGTGCTATTGGGGGAAGTTCGGGGTGGGTCAGGGAGGTTTGGAGGGTAGGGAGACCCCTCCGAAAGGGGTCTCCCTGCGCCTCCAAGGTCTTTCCCTACCCTCACTCCGCAAAGTAATTCACCGCAGAGACCTTGCCGTCTTTGATGGTGAATTGCAGAACCGCGCTTCCCTTTGCGTAGGAAAGCATCGAGCTGCTGTCGGTCGACGGCTCGCCGTAAGCCGCGCGAACCGCGTCCGCCGTGCTCCCGATCGTGACGCCCTCGGGGGTTTTCGCCGCGTCAGAACGCAACTCAATCCCGCGCAGAACCTCGTTCGAGTCCCCCTCCTTCTCGCGGTAGGTCTTCAGACGAATGCCGAGGCTCTGATATTCGTATACCACATCCTCGCCCGTTTCCCTCCAGCAGGTCGCACTCGGCGTGGTCTTGGTGCAGGACGACGACAGCGTTTTCAGCGCGTCGGCGCACTTGCCGCCCACCTCCAACGTCACGCCGCCCGCCGTGAAGTCCTTCCACCCCGCGTCTTTTCCGCCGCAGGCAACAAGCGGCAGGAGCATCAGAAGCCCCAGTACCGCAATCATGATCCGTTTCATGTTCCGTTTCCTCCTTTTGCGGCATAGTACCGCTCGATTTTCTCCGCCCAGAGCGCGGCGGTGTCCGCCTCGTCTCTGCGGTCGGGGATTCCGTGCTTCGGCAGTTGCAGAAGCTTGCCGATGTAGTCGGTCAGCTTCTCCGCGCCCGAAACGTTCAGGTGTATTCCGCCGTCGTAGGTGTCGGTCGACCAATCCAGCCCGATCTCCTTTGCCAACGGAATGAAATTATAATAGGACAGCCCGTAATTCTCCGCGTAGGCGCAGACCTGTTCCTCCCACTCGTCAAACCAATAGAAGTCCGCCGAATTGGTCGGCGCTTTGACCAGAATCAGCTCGATCCCCTTCTCCACGCACAGCGCGCGGATGCGCTCCAGATACTCCATCGACCGCGCGGGCAGGGTATAATCGGCAAGCGGGAACGGGTCTCGCTTCTCGCTCTCCTGCGGGACAACCCCGGTTTGCATCAGGTAGCCGTTATGCGAGACGGTCTTATGTTTCCAAAGATAGGTGACGTCGTCCTCGGTCAGTTCTCCCCATCTGCCGTGGTAGCGGAGGAGCGGGAAGAGGTAGGAGGCGAAGGTCTCCTCGTCGGTCATGGAAGCGCCGACTGCCGCGACCTTATCGGGCGACCAACGCATTCCGTCCAGAACCAGTCTGTTATAGGCTTCGTTCTGCGGCTCGCCGTAGCGCAATGCGTAGACGTTGAGGACGACGGCTTTCGGCGTTTCGTAGCGGAGGGTATCGCGGAGCAGGTAATACGAATGCCACACAAGCTGTTGGGGCGTTCCCCGGATCACCGAGGTAATGCCGTACTTCTCAAACAGTGTCGGCGGCGTATAGCTTTCGTATGCTTCGCAGTCGCCGAGGAAGAGGACGTCATGCCCTTCTCCCGTCCACTCGTAATAGTCCGCCGAGAGTCCGCCCTCGCGGTTCTCTTCGTTTGCGTATTTCGGCGTTACAAGCGCTTGGAGAAGCCACAGGGCTATCAATCCAAGCACCGGCGCTACAACGCACAGCGCCCGTCGGATTCCTTTTTTCATGCTTCTCCTTTCTTTAAGACCTTGGGACTCTGTCCCAAACCCTGCTTGAAAACTTCTTGAAAGAAGTTTTCAAGACTTTCAAGAACTTTAACCAATGGGATTTATATCTCTGTTTTTACGTTGTACAGATTTTGGAGTAGCCGTATTCCGTGCTACGAATTCCGGCTGCTCCGCGCAAAATCCCGTCGAGCGGGATTTTGTCTGCGGCAACTTGTTGCCTTGCCTCGCTCCCGCTACCGGATAGAAATGGTTCAAGTTAGTTATTGATGGGGCGGAACGACACGCGGGTCGTTCCGCTTCGGTTGTCGGTTACATTGCCGCAAATGGCTTATATCCCACAAAACGCTATACGCTCTATGTCACTTCAAACCAAACGTCAGTGGCACTATGTTCGCACTCTCCCCATAAATGCGTTGAAAGTTTTGAGGGAGTCCAGAGGGGACTTTCTCAAAAGTCCCCTTTGGCGCA
The DNA here is from genome assembly GCA_963628215.1 of Eubacterium sp. CAG:180. GTDB lineage: Bacteria > Bacillota > Clostridia > Oscillospirales > CAG-272 > UMGS1865. The sequence continues at coordinate 11,902 of CAVGEJ010000048.1, read as the reverse complement.
TCCCCTCGCATCCCCCCGCGTTCTAAAACTGACCGTAGATAAAATCGCCGGCGTCGTAGCCAATGCCGTAAGAGCCGAAAACGAGGATCAGAGAGATTGCGACCGTCAGAACGAGGGAAAGGAGAACGGGGCGCGAGCAGAGCGCGGCGCGCAGAGGGAAACGCTTTGTGACCTGACTAATTGTAAAGAGAATCAGAATTCCGCAAAGCAGAACGATCCACTCGCGCGCGGATAACCCGAGCGAGAGGAAACCGCCCGTGAATAACTCCGCCCACTTCCCGCTCGTGAACATGCTCCCCCAGAGACGGAAGGTTCGCGGCACGTCGCGGTAAACGTCCAGACTGCGGAACAGCCCCATCAGCAGGAAGGTGCGGATTGCCTGAAAGCATCCCCACGCACCCGAAGCAGAAAGGCGCGGCGCGGCGCGGTGGAAGCGATCCCAGAGCGGTTGCAACTCCTGCGAAATCAGAATCGCCGCACAGTTGAGCAGTCCCCAAACGATGAAATTCCACCCCGCGCCGTGCCAAAGCCCCGTGAGAAACCACGTTACAATGGTTGCGAGGTAAACGGGAATCCGTTTGCCGAGCGCGTTCCCGAGATGGGCGCGCGACCACTTCGACAGCTTCTGCATCGCAACCGAAACCGAGAGCGGGTAGAAGATGTAATCGGTGAACCACGTCCCCATGGTGATGTGCCAACGCCGCCAGTACTCCTTGACCGAATGCGAAGAGAACGGGCGGTCGAAATTTTCCTTGAGACGAATTCCGAGCATCTCGGCAAAGCCGATGGTAATGTCGATTCCGCCCGTGAAATCGCCGTAAATCTGCGCCGAATAGAGCAGAATCAGAAGCGTCACATACGCGCCGTCATATTCCGTCCCCGTAAGCGTTTTGACCGCAATCGCCGCCGTGTCCGCCACCACAACCTTTTTGAAGTAGCCCCAGACCATGCGGGTCAGTCCCTTGCAAAGGTTCTCCCGCGCGGGGTCGTGCCCCTCGATCAGTTGCGACTCCAGATCGGAAAAGCGGCTGATCGGTCCTTGAATCAGTTGGGGGAAGAAGGAGACGAACAGCGCGGTTTTGGCAAAATTCCGCTCCGCCGTCGCCTTCGCGCGGTACACGTCGATAAGATACCCCATCGACTGAAAGGTGTAAAACGAAATTCCGAGCGGCAGAATCAGGTCGGGCGCGGTCAGCCCCGCGACGTCCGACATCACAAAGCCCGTGTACTTCAGCACCGCGAGCGTCCCAAACCCGAGGATAAGACCAACGGTCAGAATCCCCCGCCGCTTCCGTTTCTCCTGCGCGCGGTACGCCTTTCGCGCGGGCTTCTCAAGCGCCGCGCCGTCGGCGGCGAGATATGCCGTTTCGCGGTCGGTCACCCGTTGCATCAGAACCGCGGTCGTGTACGTCACCGCCGTTGTCCAGAGGATGAAGGGGACGAATTCGGGACCCGCAAGGAAATAGAACGCATAGCTTGCCGCCAACAGAATCCACCACCGACGCGCGCGGGGCGTTGCGTAGTACAACAGCAACGTCGCCGCCGCGAACAGCAGGAATCGGATCGATACGAATTGCATCCCCGTCCTCCCCGTCAGGCTTCGTCAAGCCGTGTAATCAGGTCGTAAATCGCCTTTGCCGAGCGGAAATTCTCCGGCAGAATCTCTTCTGCGGGAATGCTCACGTCGTAGGCGCTGTTGATCTCGGTAATCAGGGTAACAATATCGAGCGAATCGAGCACGCCGTCGCCGATCAGATCGTCCGCCGTATTGAAATCCACGTCGGGGTGCAGTTCCCCGAGAATCCGCATGAGTTCTTCCATTATCTTCTCTTCTCCGCCACTTCAACCAGTGCGTCCGCCAGGAAGCCGTCCACCGTCTTGGTCACGGTCTCGCCCGCGCGATTCCGCACCGCAACGCTGCCGGTCTCCATTTCCTTTGCGCCGATGACCAGCATATACGGCACTTTTTCCATCTGCGTGGCTCTGATCTTGTAGCCGATGGTGTTGGAGGAATCGTCCACGGTCACGCGCAGACCCGCCGCCGCGTACTTCTCCGCCAGTTTCTTTGCATAGTCGATATGCTCGTCGCCGATGGGCAGGATGCGAGCCTGCTCGGGCGCCAGCCACATCGGAAACGCGCCTGCGTAGGTCTCAATCAGGTATGCAAGCGTGCGCTCGAAGCAGCCGAGCGAGGTGCGGTGGATGATATAGGGCAGCTTCTGCGTGCCGTCCTTGTCGGTGTAGTACATTCCGAACCGCTCCGCGAGCAGCATATCGATCTGGATGGTAACGAGCGTGTCCTCCTTGCCGTAGACGTTCTTATACTGCACGTCGAGTTTCGGACCGTAGAACGCCGCCTCGTCGATTCCGATGGTATACTCCACGCCGAGGTCGTCGAGAATCTTGCCCATGGTTGCCTGCGCGACTTCCCACTGCTCCTTTGTGCCCTCGTACTTGTTGTGCGGGTTTGCAGGATCCCACTGCGAGAAGCGGAAGGTGCACTTATCCAACAGTCCGACCGTACCGAGGAAGTACTTCGCCAATTCAAGGCATCCCTTGAACTCCTCTTCCAACTGCTCGGGGCGGAGGATATAGTGACCCTCGGAGATGGTGAACTGGCGCACGCGGATCAGACCGTGCATCTCGCCGCTGTCCTCGTTGCGGAACAGCGTGGAGGTCTCGGTCAGGCGCATCGGCAGTTCGCGGTAGGAACGCTTCTTATTCAGATAAACCTGATACTGGAACGGGCAGGTCATCGGGCGCAGGGCAAAGCACTCCTTCGTTTCGTCGTGCGGGTCACCCATGACGAACATGCCGTCGAGGTAGTGATCCCAGTGACCCGAAATTTTATACAGTTCGCGCTTTGCCATCAGCGGCGTTTTGGTCAGGATACAACCGTGCGCCTGCTCGACGTCCTCGACCCACCGCTGAAGCAGCTGAATGACTCTCGCGCCCTTCGGGAGCAGGATGGGAAGTCCCTGTCCGATGCAGTCGACCGTGGTGAAGAAGCCGAGGTCGCGCCCGAGTTTATTATGGTCGCGCTTGAGGGCTTCCGCCTGTTGGGTCAGGTACTCGTTGAGTTCCTCCTTGGAGGGGAACGCCACGCCGTAGATTCTCCGGAGCACCTTATTCTTCTGGTCGCCCTTCCAGTATGCGCCCGTGCACTGCGTGAGTTTGAACGCCTTGACAAGCCCTGTGGAGAAGAGGTGCGGTCCTGCGCAGAGGTCGACGAATTCGCCCTGTCTGTAGAAGCTGATGACCTCTCCCTCGGGCAGTTCGTTAATCAGCTGAACCTTATACGGCTCGTCCCGCTCGGTCATGAGTTTGACCGCCTCGTCGCGGGGCAGTTCGAACCGCTCGATCTTCAGGTTCTCCTTGACGATTTTCTTCATCTCGGCTTCGAGTTTAGCAAGAACTTCGGGGGTAAAGGTGACGTCCGAGTCGATGTCATAATAGAAGCCGTTATCCACCGCCGGACCGATGGTGAGTTTTGCTTCGGGGTACAACCGTTTGACCGCCTGCGCCAGAATATGCGACGCGGTATGGCGGAAGAGGTGTTTGCCCGCTTCGTCCGCAAACGTAAGAAGCCATACGCTCTCGCCCTCGTGAACCTCGGTTGTGAGCGCGACGGTTTTCCCCTCAATCTCCGCGCCGATGACGCTTCTGTCAATCAGCCCCGCTTCCTTCGCCGCGTCGTAGACCGTAGCGTTTGCCTGCGCTTCGATTTCTTTTCCCTGCATCTTGATTTTCATTGTATTTTCCTCCTATAAGACCTCGGGACTCTGTCCCGAACCCTGCTTAGAAAACTTTTGAAAAAGTTTTCTAAGGACTTTCAAAACTTTAACGAAGGGGATTTTTGCCCCTTGCTTTTGGTCGTGCGAATATTGAGTGTAGCCATATTCCGTGCTACAAATTCCGGCTGCTCCCGCTACCGGATAGAAACGGTAAAAAGTTAGTTGATGATCGGAACGGAACGACACGCGGGTCGTTCTGTTTCGGGCGAAAGATACATCCTATAGGGAGTTCAGATTTATCCCCCCCTCATCAGTCGCTAACGCGACAGCTTCCCCCCAAGGGGAAGCCTTTTTGCAAGAGTCTTTTTGCACTACACGACAAGGCGATGAGTGGAAACAATATTGCCCGCCCTCATCCGTCGCCTACGGAGACACCTTCCCCCTCGAAGGGGAAGGCTATGGTGAGTGACTTTTTCGTTTGGACTTACTTTTGAAGAGCAGACTTCCCTTTTGAAAAATATTTTTTGATGGAGAAAGTTTGAAGCACTCTCTATATCGTTTGCAGAACCAACGGAAGGCTTCCCCTTGGGGTGAAAGCTGTCGCGCAAGCGACTGATGAGGGGGGATAAATCTGTACCCCCGCAAGACTTACACGCATCCCACCCACCAATCGGGTGCGATAGCCGCACTTTTCAGAGGTTCGCACCTCCCAACCAACCCAAAACTTCCCTGCACGGCAACCGCCGCCCCAAAAGCGAAGAACGTTTTCACACACCAAATCGGCGGTTGCCGTGCAGGGAAGTTCGGGGAGGGTCAGGGAGGCTTGGAGGGTGGGGAGACCCCTACGAAAGGGGTCTCCCTGCGCCTCCAAGGTCTTTCCTTACCCAAAACGAAATCCACACCCCCGCGACAAAATGCCGCTACGGGGTGTGGATTGAATCCGCACGGTTCCACCCGACGCTTTCACTCATTCGTGTTTGGTTGTCAGAGAAGAGCGGTACTCCGACGGACCGTATCGGAGCCTTCCAGCGTAGCGGCTCGTTCTCTGGTGATACGGTAACCCGACGGAACATATCTCTTCCGGCTGAAGCGGGGCTTCAGACTTTTTGCGCGTGATTTCAGTTCTTCTTTTTTCCGTTGTTCGCGGCGGCGTTCTTGCGACCGAGATTGTAGGCGGAATGCGGGTTGACGATCTCGCGCCAATCCAAATCCCCGCGGTCAAGCGCCATGACCAGAACCTCGGCGGTTGCAATGTTGGTGGCAACCGGAATGTTGTAAAGATCGCAAAGCCGCAGGATCTCCTTCCCCACATCGTCGGAATCGCTGTTGGGTCTTGTGTCCTTGAAATACAGGAGCATGTCGATTTCATTGTACGCAATGCGGGAGGCAATCTGTTGGTCGCCGCCCTGCGCGCCGGAAAGCAGGCGCTCCACCTCCAGTCCGGTTGCTTCGGAGATATATTTTGCGGTGATGCTCGTTGCACACAGGCTGTGCTTGCTCAGCACGCCGCAATACGCAATGCAAAACTGCGTCATCAGTTCTTTTTTCAGATCGTGGGCGATGAGGGCAATTTCCATAGTCGGTTCCTTTATCCTTTCCGAGAATTTGAATGACATACCCGCCGCGCGGCGGGCAGTCGGAAGTCCATCGTTTCTTTTATTATACCATCCCCGGGAGGGGATGTCAAGAGTGTGCGCGATTTTTTCCGACTCCATTTCAAATATTTTTTCGGTTTCAGCGGTATTGCGCGCGTTCTCCGCCGATAAATTTCGGTCTTGTCCGCGCGCAGAGCAGAATTGCCGCGCCGATGTGATCCAGCGACAGCCGCACGGGCACTGCCACGTCGCGCAGATTCATTCCGATCAACGTGCCGCCGATGTCCATTCCCGCATGCGCCCGCAGATGTTCCACCGCCACGGGGTCGACCGCCCCCTGCCATGTCGCGGTTGCAAACGAACCGCCCGCCTTGGGCTTCGGAACAACGCAAACCGGCTCCAACCCGTACTGCTCCGCGCACGCCCGCTCGACGATCAGCGCGCGGTTGAGATGCTCGCAACACTGCGCCGCAAGCCATACGCCCGCCTCGTCCAGAACGGCTTTGATCGCCGCCCAGACCGCCTGCGCAGTCTCAAAACTGGACGCATGCCCGATCTGCCCGCCGACGATTTCCGACGACGAACAGCCCACCAGAAAAATGTCTCCCTTTTTCAGCCCCGCGACCGCGAGCAACTCCCGCGTTGCCTGCGCCGCCTGCTTTGCTGCCGTTTCCGTTTCCATGGGATGTCCCCCCTTTTTTACCAATTTACCAATTGTCGCTTCCGTCGTCGGGAATGACCCGCTTGACCGCCGCAATCGCGCATTCGATCATGTCGTCGGTCGGCTCGAACACCGTGACGTGCTGAAGCCACATTCCGGGCGCGGAAATGATTTTCGTGAACAGATTGTCGTGTCTGCCCGCCAGTTTGATCAGCTCATACCCAAGCCCCACGATCAGCGGAATCAGCGCCAGTTTGACCACCACGCGGAGCGCCGTCGGAAGCACACTGCCGCCGATGGCGATGGAGATCGGGTCGATGAAAAACGAGGTGAAAATGCTGACGATCAGCATCAGAATCAGGAACGACGTTCCACAACGCGGGTGGAAACGGCGCTGCTTGCGGACATTCTCCACCGTCAGCGGCAGTCCCGCCTCGTAGCAGAAGATGGTCTTGTGCTCCGCGCCGTGGTACATAAAGGTGCGGCGGATGTCCTTCATCAGCGAGATTGCAGCCATGTAGGCAACCAAGAGCGCAATTTTGATGACCCCCTCGAACGCCGATTTAATCAACGAATCCAACGCAGGGCTTCCCGTATTCCGCGCGCCCTCGGGCAACAGCCGGAACAGGAGCATCGGCACGACGATGAAGATCCCGACCGCAAGCGCCAACGACAGCACCACGCTCAGAGCCATCATCACGGACATGACCCATTGCGGGAGTTTTTTCTCTTCTTTTTCTTCCTTTTCCGACTGCTCAACCTTTTCCGCTTCCGCTTTTTCCGTCGCAGGTTCGGTCTTTTCCGCTTCCTTCGGCGCGTCTGCCGGAGTGCCCTCGATGGTTACGCGCGTCCAGCCGTCGTCCCGCTCCGCGCCGGGTTTCTTCTCCACCGCGTCCTCCAGACCCGCCAACTCCGCCGAGCGCATCAGGCATTTGTAGCCGACCGTCATGGAGTCGATATAGCCGAAAATCCCGCGAATGATCGGCAAACGGCAGATTTTCGGGCGCTTGACGCCCTTCGTCTCGCGCTCCTCGATGACGATGTTTCCCTGCGGATCACGCACCGCCATGGCGGTCATTTTCGGACCGCGCATCATGATTCCCTCCATCAGTGCCTGTCCGCCGATGGAGGTCTTTTTGCGCGCGGGGCACAGTTCCTTTTCTTTCAAAATTTCTTCTCCTTTTTGGTTTTTGACTTCAGTTTTTGACTTCGCTCCGGCGCGGGCGGGTCACAAAGGCTTTCACGCCCTCGCCCTGCAATTCCCCGCAGAGTTTTTCCGCCGCCGCGCGGTCGGCAAACAGACCGAACACCGAAGGACCGCTCCCGCTCATCATGGCGGTAGCCGCTCCCGCGCGCCACATCCGTTTGCGGAGCGCGCGCACCTGCGGTCTGACCGGGGGGATGACCTCTTCAAACGCGTTCCGGCACGCGGCGCAGACCGCCCCGAAGTCTCCCGACCCGAGCGCATCCAACATCCGCAGAACCCGTCTGCCCCGCCCTCTGCGCTCGGTGATATATTCCCGGTTCAGCTCGTCCAGAAGCCCGTAAGCCCACGGGGTGGACACGCTGTCCCCTGCGTTTGCAAGGAGAATGGCGCAGTCGGGAAGCGCGGGAACGGGGGTCAGGATCTCTCCGATTCCCTCGGTTCGCATCGCGCCGTCCGGGCTTTCAAGGCAGAACGTCACATCCGCGCCCAATCCTGCGGCAATCTCCCGCAACGCGTCGTGCGGCAGGGCTTTCTCTCCCGCAAGACTGTTGAGAAGCCTTAACACGCAGGCGGCGTCGCTGCTCCCGCCCGCAAGTCCGCCCGCAGCGGGAATGTGTTTCTCCAGTTCGATCTTCACGCCCGCGCGCAGTCCCGCTTTTCCGAGAAACCGCTCGGCGGCGCGCCACGCGAGATTGGTGCTGTCGGTCGGCACGCTGTCGTCCCCCGTCACGCGGAGCGAAATCCCCTCTCCGCCCGGTTCGACGGTCACGCGGACTTTGTCCCCCATCTCCACCGACTGCATCACGCCGTCGATGAGGTGGTAGCCGTCCTCTCTCCGCCCGACGACCTCCAAAAACAAATTGATTTTTGCGTATGCCACGCCCTCTGCCTGCACCGTCCTCGCCTCCTATGCTGTTCTTCCCTTTATTATATCACAAGCCCTGCACTTTTGCAAGTCAAAGTAGTGAACTTTTTTAGGATGCGGGGGATGCGATGGGGGCTTCTTGAAAGAAGCCCCCAAGCCCCAAGAACTTTTAACGCATATATTGAAGGTGCGAACATGGTGCGCATAACTTTAGAAAAGCGTGTATATGTTGTCTTTCAACATTCAAAGCCGCTATGTTCGCACCCTCCAAAAAATGCGTTGAAAGTTTTGAGGGAGTCCAGAGGGGACTTTTTCAAAAGTCCCCTTTGGCGCATCCCCGCATCCCCCGCATCCCCGCGCCCCCCAATTTATTGTTAAAATTCTGTGGAAGGGCTTGACGAAAGCGGGAAAATGGTATACAATATAAGGAGAGCGAAAACAAGGAAAGGCAGGTGTCGCGCATGAACGAAAACGAGCAGAAGAATCCCGACAAACGGCTGGTGACGTGGATCATCGTTTACGCCGTTGTTTTCTTTCTGATTGTCGCGCTTTCCAACCTGAGCGCCATCAACAGCTTCCTTGCGAAGGTGCTGGACATTCTTGCGCCGGTTCTGCTCGGGCTTTGCATCGCTTACCTCATCAATCCGCTATTCCGCATCTTTGAGCGGAGGGTCTTTTACCGCGTCCGTCCCGCCTCCCTGCGGCGCACGCTTGCCCTGCTTCTGACCTACGCGGTTGTCATCGCGCTGATCGCGGGACTGCTCCTGCTGATTATCCCGCAACTGATCGGAAGCATCAAAACCTTTGCGGGAAGCTTCAACAGCCACATGGATTCTCTGGTCAAACAGCTGAACACCGTGATCGACTGGCTCAACGCGCGGCTTCCCGAGCGCGACGGCGCTCCCGCCATTACCCCGCTTGACCGCGCCACGGTGCTGAAAAAGGTCAACGACCTGTGGAACTCTCTGGCGGAACTGATTAAAAAGAGCATGGATTCGGGCAGCATCTCGCGTATCATTGCCATTATCGGGCAGACCGCCTCGGTTGTAACCGATATCATTCTCGCCATCTTTATCTCGCTCTATGTCCTTGCAACCAAGGAATTGCGCTATGCGCAGGTCAAAAAACTGCGCGTTGCATGGATTCCCCCGCGCGTCAACGCCACGCTGACCCGTATTCTTTCCATCGCGGATCGCTCCTTCGGCGGATTTTTGCGCGGAAAGATTCTGGATTCCTCTATCGTTGGGGTGTTGGTCTACCTCTTCTGCCTCATCGCGCGGATTCCGAACCCGATTCTGATCGCCGTGATCGTGGGCATTACCGACATCATCCCCGTGATCGGTCCTTTCATCGGGGTCATCCCGTCGGCAGTCATCATCCTGCTGACCGACCCGATCAAGGTCATTTTCTTCCTTATCGCCATTCTTGTGATTCAGCAGATTGACGGCAACATCATCGCCCCGAAAATTCTCGGCGACAACACGGGCGTTTCCTCGCTCTGCGTGATGATTGCCATTATCCTGATGGGGTCGCTGTGGGGTCTGGTCGGCATGATCGTCGGCGTGCCGCTCTTTGCAACCGTGCTGGAACTGCTGAAAATCCGCATCGGCAAGCGGCTTGCCGCCAAAGGTCTGCCCGACGAAACCGAGTCCTACTACGCGCCCGACGCTTACGCGGGCACGCCCGAGTCCGCGCGCGGCATCCGTCCGCGCAGAAAACGGCGCAACGAAGAGACAACCGCCGCCGACGCAGGCGTCACCACGGGCGCAGGTCAACTCTCCCGCACGGAGCGGCTGAACCTCGGCACGCTGTCGCTTGCCATGCGCCACGGGCTGTTCCGTGACCCGAGCGACGAAGCGTTGGAAGCGTTCGCGACGGACGAGGCGCAGTTCCTCGCCAAGATCAACGCCGCAACGCAGGCGGAAGAAGCGCCTGCAGAGAAGCCTGCGGAATCTGCGGAATCTGCGGATGGCGCGGAGACGGAGTCTGCCGGAGAAGTCCCGCCCGCAGAAGAAGAAATTGAGCCGTCCGGGGTAGCGGAGGAATCCGCCGACAGCCCCGCGGAAGCGGAAAGCGCGGAAGAAGTCTCCCCGTCGGCTTCGTCGGAACAGCCTTCTAAGTCGGCGGAATCTTCGGATCAGACGGAAGGAGGTGCGGACGCATGAAAGAGAAATCCTCCTTTCGCCGTCGGGCGCTGATCGGCATTGCGGTTTACGCAGTCCTGTTCCTCATTCTGGTGCTCATCATCAACCGCACCAAGCTTGGCAGTTGGCTGGACAGCGTTCTGCTTCTCTTCCGCCCGATCCTCATCGGTCTGGCACTCGCCTACCTGCTCAACCCCTTTTTCCGTTTCTTTGAGCGGAAACTCCTTTATCGGATGCACCCGATGGGTCTGCGGCGCGGCATTGCGCTCTTTCTGACCTACCTCACGCTGTTTGCCATTCTTGCCCTGCTCGTTATGCTGATCCTGCCGTCGCTTTACGACAGCATGCTCCGCTTCCTGAACAATTACGACAACTACGTCACCACTGCGGTGCACCAGTTCAACCGCGTTCTGGAAAACATCGACGTCTTTCTGGCAAACATCGGCATTCAGCAGAACTTCATCAAGTATCTGGACATCGAAACGGTTCGGCTGACCCTTTCCAAGGCGTTTTTCAACTACGACCAGATCATGGATTTCGTCGGCAATCAGCTGAGCGGCAGCGGCTCGGTGGTGAGCACGCTCTCGTCCATTCTGAGCGTGGCGGCGGATATCCTCTTCGCGATTTTCATCTCGCTCTATCTGCTGATGACCAAAGAGCAACGCTACGCGCAGATCATGCGCCTGCGCCGCGCGCTCTTCAGCGACCGCACGAACGCTTACATTACCCGCCTTTGCACGATTGCCGACCGCTCGTTCGGCGGCTTTCTGGAGGGCAAGGTGGTGGATTCGCTCATCATCGGACTGATGACCTACGTTGCGGTGCTGATCTTCCGCATTCCCTACCCCGCGTTGGTTGCGACCATCGTCGGCGTGACCAACATTCTCCCCTTCTTCGGTCCGATCATCGGCGCGATTCCGACCTCGGTCATCGTTCTTCTGACCGAGCCGCAGAAGGTTCTGACCCTCCTGATTATCATCGTTATCATTCAGCAGATCGACGGCAACATCATCGGTCCGAAGATTCTCGGCAACAACACGGGCGTTTCCTCGCTCTGCGTGTTGATCGCGATCTCCACAATGGGGTCGCTCGGCGGCTTTATGGGCATGCTGCTCGGTGTGCCGCTCTTCGCAACCGTTCTGATGCTGACCGAGGAACGTCTGACCCGCCGTCTGCGCAGTCGCGGTCTTTCCTCTGCCACCGAGAACTACTACCCCGCCGATTCGCTGATTGATCCCGCCGACGACATGGAAAGCCGCAGTGACCGCATTGTGCGGCGCTTGGAAAAGCGTTACCTGCGGATTCTGATGAAACAGCGGAATCACGAGGAGTTGACCCGCCGCGAACGCATTCAAAAACGCATTTACCGCGCAGGTCGCAAGCTCCACCTTCTCCCCGAACTCTCCGACAGCGTTCTCGTTCAATTCGCCGTAGAAGAATCCATCCGCGAAGTCACCGAGGGGGACGCGTAGGGGATGCGGGGGATGCGCCAAAGGGGGCTTTTAAGGAAAGCCCCCTCTGGACTCCTGCAAACCTTTTCACCCAAATTAAGAGTGCAAACATAGTGCCTCCGGCATTTGGTTGGTTTGAAAATGACACAGAGCGTACAGCGTTCCATCTCTCCTCCGTTAACAACTAACTTTCCTACCATTTCTATCCGGTAGCGGGAGAGAGGCGACAGCCGCCAAAATCCCGC
>CAVGEJ010000047.1:15969-16518 GCA_963628215.1 Eubacterium sp. CAG:180 | reverse complement strand
CTCTTTGCTGTCTTGCCATTACCACATATCTCGTATTCGCCTCTTATGAGCCTAAAAAAAGTCGGACGTTCTCTTACGAATATCCGACTTTAAGCTATCATTTGAAGGCTGTTTTCTTTGTTATTTGATATTTTTTGTTGTGTCTTTTGGAAATCCCTTTCACTATGGATTGCACAATCGCCGATGCGCGTCACACCTTCCGGTATCGTGATGCTCGTCAGGCTAAAGCAAGCGCTGAACGCATGATCGTCGATGTACATCACACCGTTTCCTATCCTTTATAAAGCCCGTAGTCTTTGCTGTTGCTCTTATATTATCTGCCGTTAAATCTATCATCTTTAATTCTCCGTATTCATCAATTGCTTCGGAACATACAATTTCCATTCGCTATCGGATTTATAGTCGCATACAATCCGCCTTTCAGTTTTACTATTTTTCCATTGCGCCGAATAAAGTCGCTTCCGATGCAAAATCATTTTTTATCTCGTCCACCTTTACCGTTATTCCTTGTTCTTGCCGCGCTTGTATCTGCCTCTGCCATTCTGACAG
>CAVGEJ010000047.1:0-15959 GCA_963628215.1 Eubacterium sp. CAG:180 | reverse complement strand
TCCTTGAAGTCGCTTCTACTTCATTGTACCACAGCGAAAAAGATTTTTTAAGACGAGGGGTTATTTGGGGCTTACGAGGTTTTCTGTTTATAATGGACGCTGGGTTATTTGGGGCTTACCTCTCACGCCGAATTGGTGGATATAGGGCAACCGCAAAACGGAAAACGCCGCCCCATAGCGTTTGCTATGGAGCGGCACTTTCTTTTCAGGCAACACCGCGCCATCAGGCTTGCGGCGGTCTTTTATCGGTAACGGGAGCTTTCTCTACACTGTCTTTTTTCCTTTCTTCGTTCCGTTTGTGATCCGCCTCGTTGACCGATATTCTTTCCCGCATAAAACTGTTCTGCTCGGACACGGGTTTCGATTCGGATGTCACGCTCTTTTCCGCTTCATCCTTCCGCTTCTGCGCCGAAATCAGCTTTTCGCGGCTCTTTTCGATTCCGGCTTTCAGCGTTTCGATGTCCTCATTCGGTCTGACCGCAGTCAGCAGGTCAAAGTCGCGGTCACCCAAACCCAGTTTTTCCATCGCGAGATTCCGGAATTCCGCAATTGCCGCCTTTTCCCTGCTGTTCTTTCTCCAGCTCCACATCTTGGAAAGACCGGATCTGCCGCTGTTGTAATCCTTCATCGCTCTGTACATCTGCGCCGCCATCAATTTGCCTTCCGGTGTATTGACGGGCATATCGTTCAGCTTATCCTTTTCATCGCGGATCATCTCGGTGAATTCGGTAAAGCCCAAGCCCTTTTTCCATTGGGCAGAAGCGAAATTGAAACCGCGCGTATCCGCCTGAATCGTTCTCAGCGCAAGCTCGGCGGAGTTCTTCGGCACAAAATTGTCGACAAAATAGGTCTGCATCGTTTTGAAGTTATCCGGCTGAATTCCGCCGTTGACAATTACTTCCGGATACCCGATATTTTTGGCTGCCGTGCGCATCATTTTGTCCACTCCGCGCAGAGCGCCCATCATCTGCTCGGCAGTAATCGTTTTTCCCTCGCGACAGCAGACTCGGTTTGCGGCATGAAGCGTTTGCATATACAAATCGCCGAACAACAGCTTATACTGTTTCTCAAATACGACCGCATTCACGGATTCGAAGTCGTCGCCGCTATTCTGCAGGGCAAAATTGCCGAGAACGGAATCCAGATCCGTCTGATCGATTCGGATGCCGTATTTGGAGGCCAGTTCATCCGAATTCTTTCTTTCTTCATTCAGATCGTACTGTTTGGGTCGCAGTTCAACATATCTCTCGGGGCTGTCGTCCTCCGGCATCATTCCGCCGAAGAACGGTGCAAGCGTCCGCAGTTCTCCCATTGTCACGACCGCGTAAGCCGAATTCGGATTCTTTTTTGGTTCGGAATATCTGCCCGCCATGAAAGTGCGGAAATCGATATGCACGGCATTTTTCCGATTGGTCTCGGGAACTCCGACCACCGGCTCTCTGTCCGCCTCTTCGCTCTCATCCGACACGGCGGACGAAACGTCTGCCCCTATGTCTCGATCTCCAATCTCGGAGCCGCTGTTTTCAAACTCCGGCTCGTATTCCCGCATTCCGCGATAGCTTATGTTTTCGACGTTATCGCCCGCAAGTCCGTCGATCGAAACATCGTTTTCGTTGAAAATATCCTCCTCGGTCAGCAGGTTATTCCGGTTCTGTCCCACCGCATCCGTCCGGATGATGTTGTCCTCTTCTTTTACTTCTTCTTTTACTTCTTCTTTTTCGTCCTCCGCTTTCTCCTCGATCCCGTTTGCCTTTTCCGCCAGCTTCTGCATATCGGCATTGAATTTTTCGATGTCGTCGCTGATGGGGAGCGTCTTGCCGGACATCTTTTCAAACTGTGCTTCATCTACCACACCGATTTCCAGAATGGCTTTTTTGAGATTTGCCGTGAACTTATACATATCGGTGCGCAAAGCGTCCGGATCGATCAAGAAGATGTCGTTTGCAACCAGATTCCGCGCAATCACATTGACTCTGTCGTAAAATTCGATCAGCGAGGCGGTGGCAAGGCGCTTTCCCTGCTGATTCAGCGTACGATCCGCGTTCCGATACTCGTCAAAATCCGAGACGAACGACATATTCTTGTATTCCGTCATGGAGAATTTTTCCCACCGCCGGAACTTCGACTCGATATCTCCGAGATTGCCGAGATCCGCATCGGTCATTCTTCTGAAATAGTTATCGTAGTGAATGTTCTCCCATGTGGGAACGCCCGCATGCAGGACTTTATTCATTTCCTCGGAAGTCATTCCGCCAAACGGCTGCAGAGTCTTCGGATCGTGCCCGTAAAGCTTCAGCACTCCGTTCATGAACCGTTCCACCTCTTCGGTGGTTTCGGTGAACGGGACAGATTTCGTGTACCGGTCCTCGGCGGCGATGCCTTTCAGCCCGTCTATCGCAAGCGACCAGACATCTTTCCAAAGCTTGTTGTAGTCCTCGGTGTTCAGCGCGTCTTTGGAACAGATTTCTTCAATCCGAACAATCAGCGGGTTCGTTTCGATGGGCGCACCGGTCAACTTTGCAAGAATACCGATCTGCTCCCGCAAAGCCTTTCCGCGTTGGCTCTTGAACAGTTTGTTCAGCCCGTTGTCCTTTTTGACTCTCTCTTTTACCTTTCCGTCAATCTCGAAATCCTTTGTATCAAAGACATCCCCGATTCCGAAGAAGTCCGCTTCCTCCTCTGTAGCCTCTTTCCGATAGGTTTCATTCTCGTATATGCGCGCTTCCGCAGCCTCTTTTGCCCGTGCCTCGTCCAGTTCTTTCTTGCTTTCCAGACACATGGCGGTCACTTCATCGCGGATCTTCTCGTACTTCTCCTGCTCATAGACCTCGCATGCCGCCAGTTTGGCAATGTATTGGGGATCGTCGTCCACCTTGCCTGTGGAAACATCAATCGTTTCCAGCGTCACTTTCAACTCGTCGCCGTTCTTCATCAGGTGCGCAAACTGCACAACACCGGTTTGGTTGACCATCGCGGAAAAGAGTTTTTCTCTCGCCTGATACCGATTGAACCTGCCGTTGTTTTCCGCAGTTACGAGATCGTAAACGGAAGTGCCGTCGATAAATACAAGACGCATTGCGTCATCGCCCGCATCGTTGAGAATCCCGCACTCCTGCAGAATCTTGGAATATTCGAGATCCGAGTTGTATACAACAGAGAAGAATGCAAGATGAAACCGATTGATTTCGTCCTGTGCCTCATCCGCGCTGAGGTCTTTGCCGCGGAACATCAGGGCACTCTGGGGAAGTTCCACCCGATAGAAGGCGGTTGCCGGAAGCTCGGTTGCCGTTTTCATTCTTTCCTGCTTTTCAGCCGTATATTTCTGTAACGGGGTGTTATACTGCCTTTTGCGGAACGTGTCCAAATCCTCATTGAGGTCTTCGAGGATCTGATCCTCAGGACGGTCTTCTTTCTCCTTTCTGATATCGGAAAGAATCTTGGAAAACATTCCGTTCCCGATGTGTTTTGAACCGAACGCTTTTTCCAGCCCGGGAAGAACCTGATCGTACTTTGCGAAATAATCGGTCCGGAATGCCTCAAAGCGCGCTTTTTCGAGCGGATCATTTTGGCAACGCATATCGAGATACCACGGATTTTCCACCAGCTTCATGGATACCGTCTGCTGGACTCTCAGATACATCATGCTCTTCATGATGTCCTCAACCGATTCGATGTTCTTCGGTACGGTGTAGTTCATGACAAAATCGTACATCTTGTCGAGATACGGTTTCATCGCAGCATGATCCTTCTTCGACCATGCGTCGAACATTTTTTCAATCTCTTCGCCGAATTCCTTATCGTTCAGGTCTTTTTCCCCGACGCCGAAAGTCTTCCCCAGTTTGAAGAACACCGGAAGATCGAGAAAATCTCTCTTATCGATGACCATCGAGTTCAGTTCGTGTCTCAGAATTGACTTGTTCTCCAGAGAGATCTCCGCATAATGGGAATAACGCAATCTGATATCGTCAAGGATGAAGAATGCGGTGCCGATGTTCTTTCTTTCAACCGTATAGTCCTCGGATTGCTCCTTCGGCGACTTCGGACGGGTGGATTTCGGATCCGCCAGACCGTACTCCACTTTCAGAAGCGACTCTTTTCTTTTGATCGCGTTGTTTACGTCCCGTTCTCTGTCCGCTCTGATCGTTTGGATCGAATTCGCTTTGCCGGCTTCGAGCATGGGAGTCAGCGTTTTTTCCACGTTGTCATAGAGCCGCTTTCTCTCGGTTACCCAGCGGTCGCGCGCTTCGGCTCCCTCGGCTTCTTTGGCTTCAAACACCTGAATCTTCTCCACATATTCCGGCTTGTCCTCGCCGGTTCTTGCGTCGAGAATATCCACTCTGTAGTCAAATTTGCCGTCAATCTCGGTGATGTGCGCAAACGAAACCACACCGGTCTGGTTGCAGATTGCATCCAGCACGAGCGCTGCGGCCTCGTCCATTTTCTTTTCATCCGAAATCAGATTGTAGACGCATACACCGTCGATGAAAATCGTTTTGTAGATATTGATGTCACCCGTTCTGCCGCCGCAGTTCCGGCTCAGAATACCGGTTCCGGTCTGTCCGCTGCCGATTGTGCCGTAAATATTGTCTGAAAAGTCCTGCAACTGCCCTTTGGAAAGCTTTGTTATATCCTGTCCCTTGTATGCTTTCAGACCTTCCGGAAGGACAAATTTTCTTACGGAAGCCTGCTTTTCCTGCCTTTTCTCGCCTCCGGTATAAAATGCGTCGAAGAAAGCCGCGGATACCTTTCTATGCGCTTCCGCTTTTTCTGCGGTACTCGCATAAAACCGGCATTCTCCGGCATGCGCATTCCGCTCTTCCTTTGTTCCGCCGCCGTCAACAATCGCGATTGTTTTGATGTCGGGTCCTATGGATGCCGTCGTATGATAAAGGAACTGATTGGCTCCGTTTCGCAGGAAGATCTCCTGTTGCACTTTCTGCAGTCCCATCAGCGAATCGGTATCCGGAAAACGGCTTCTTACATATTCGGGGAATTTTGCCATCGTTGTCGAGGTAAGTCCCTGCTGCGCGCGCACATATACGAAATCCTTCAGGGCTTCGGTTTCGGTGGTGATATGCTCCGGCGATTCGTATTCCGAAACGAACCGATACCATATATCGATGTATTGGTACATCTTTTCGCGGTCATTGTTCGCAAACGCCTTGATCAGTTTCCGCGCTTCGACGGCAAACTCCTCATCGCTCAGTTCTTTTCCGTTTACCGGATCGTCAAACAGGGGCTTATACCGAAGATACAGTGCAAGGTCGGAAAGATCCCGTGAATCCATTCCGTTTTCAACCATTGCCTTTTTTGCCTTGCCACCATCCTCAAGGAAGATTGTGCTGAACTGTTCATGAAATGCAGCGCATTTTCTCGCAGCTTTCAGAAGGCTTTCCTTGTCTATCGAAACCGTTATTCTCATATTTCCGTTCTCCTTTTTTACATTTGCCGTTTGATTCGGTTATTTTGCTTTGTGTTCCGTCGCATTTTGCACGGTATCGTCTTACATTCATTCAGACACACGCGCAGGACTTTTGGGTGCGAAAATATTTTATTTTTTCAGTTCGGGATCTTTCCTGCCGTTTTTTGTTGCGTCTTTTGTTCTTGCCGCGCTCTTATGCGAGGCTTCCGAAACGGTGATACGCTCCCTGCCGCTTACGAGACCGATCTTTTTCATCACGATTCCGAGCCGATTTTCGACATTGAGCGCGTTGATTGCGTCATCCAAATGATTCATCGTAAAAATCCCCCAATACAGATCGCAGTTCCGCAATCAGTCGCCTGTATCGGCTTTTCACCGTGTTGACCGATTCTCCGCATTGCCGCGCGATTTCGGAGAGAGAATATCCCTCCAGCACGTGACGGCTCAACAGTTCGAACTGCTCTTTTGTTGTCAGTCGTTCCACTTCCTCCAGAAGTCCGGATCCCGCGCTGAAAAAATACTCTCCAACCGTTTTTTCGTCAAATTCTTCTGTCGGTTTGCGGGTTCTCAGACGGTTCAGAGACAGATTCCGGGCGGAACGGGTCAGATAATATTTGATGTTGCCGATTTCGGTTTTGTCCATTCTGAAGTAGAACCCGACAAATACGTCATCGGAAATCTCTTCCGTATCTTCCCTGTTCCCCAGAAAGCGAAACGCGCAAAACCAGACAAGCTTATAATACTGTCCGTATATTTTTTCAAAAAGCACCTGTTTTTTCTGCTCTGACGGAGAAGACCGACAGTCGGCAAGTTCCTGCTCCAGATTCATCGCCGCAACTCCTATTCAAAGATCTTCCGCATTTTGTCCGAGGCAACAACCGATATGTTCGTCCGCGATTGCGGTCCCGTTATGATGAACGCATGACCTCTTTCGTTGTTGACAATCTGATCCTGCTCAACGGCGTTGATCTTACCCGCTTTTTCATACAGCGTACAGAGATCGTCCATATCGTTCGGCGACAGGGAAAAGATGAACGAATACTGGCAGGCATTGATGATTGCCGTGGACTTCCGGATAATGTCTTGACTGCCCACGAAATCCTTGATGTTCTGCGTGATGACGATCTGCATTCCATTGTATTTTCTGATTCGCTTTGCCAGCTGGAACATAAAATCGAGTGCAACGGGATACTTCGGGTCGATAAAAACATGCGCTTCGTCAATCGCCACGATAATTTTTCTGAATGTTCCGTGTTTCAGATTGAAATCGCGGTTTTTGATGATCTCGTTATCAAGCCATCTGAGTACCAGAAGCATCTGCGCGTTGGCAATTGCCTGATTGTGGTTGGAAAGCAAGGAGCGGAAATTGAAAACGGTAAAGTTTTCTTTGACCGAAAGGGAGGATTCCCCGTTCCAGAGCATCGCATCCCGTCCCTCGCCCGAAAACTTTGCAATGAAATTTTTCAGAATGCGCAGGTTTTCGACATCGTAATTCACCGCCGCGCTTTCCAATCGCTTTTCGATCAGCCGGTACAGATCGTCGAAGATCGGGTAATCCGATGGCTTCAGCACAGAAAAATCCGTCCGCGAGCCGATTCCTTTTTCGGCATACATCTCAACGATCAGATTGTTGAGGTATTCCAGCGACTGCGGGTCGATTCCCGACAGAATCTCTCTGAAAAACTGCTCGAGGAACTGCAGGTGCACGCTGAAATTGTTTGCGCCCTCCGCACTTTCGTCCGATTCCAGCGAAGTGATGATATGGAACGGGTTGATTCTTCCCTCCGAAGCGGTTCCCACATCGATCACTTTTCCGCCGATATTGCGGGCAAGCGTTCCGTATTCGTCCTCCGGATCCAGAATGAAGATCTTGCTGTTCTCAACCGACAGCTGCGTCAGGATTGTTTTCGTCGCAAACGATTTTCCCGAGCCGGACCGTCCCATTACAACCATGTTGGAGTTGACCCGTTCGTTGTCACGGCGGAAGAAATCCACAATCACGGGAGCGCCCTTGCTTTCGCCAAGCAGGATGCCGCTGCCGTCCATCACCGATGACAGCACAAACGGGAAGCTTGCCGCAACGGACGAGGAATGAATTGCTCTGGCATATTCGGGCATCGCATCGTATGCGGACAGGTTGGAGGAAACGACCGCCTGACGCTGTTTGCAGAAGTTATCGGACAGGTCAAACCCTTCCTCCGTCAGGATTCTGCGGATGCGCTTTTTGACATTCCGTGCGGTTTCGTGCTTTGCGTACACCGTAAAATGCAGGGTCACCTTGAAAAGCGTCTCGTTGTCGTTCTGCAGGGTCTGCAGCAGATTGACCAGCGTTTTGATATGCGTCTGACGGTCAATCACCGAGCTTGCGCGGTAGGACTGCTCGCTTTGGCTCATCAGTTCCTGCAGGGAACGGTCGATCATTCTGACCGCTTTGCCTTTTTCATACGGTTCCAGATTCATCACGACTTTTACACCGTCGATGTTGAAGATCCGATACCCCCACGCATTCAGAACGAATATGGGATAATTGCTGACCGTGTAATTGTAGGTTTCAACCCCGTCAATAAATGTTTTCTGCGGCGTGAACTGAATATCCTTCGGTTGAATCCATTTCAGAAGCTCGGATTCATCCAGCAGATCCACATCGTGCTCGTCAAAATCGTCGGCGAACTGATGCTTCAGAAATACGCACATCTCTTTCTGATTCAGAATGTGCGAGGACATTCCGTATTCGGCAAACAGAGAAACCGCGCTCTTCAGCAAATCGGTGATCGCGGCGCGATCCGCATCGTAAACAACGAGATAATAAAACGGTCTGCTGATCCGGTTTTTGCTGTCCAGACTTTCATAGATCATAACCCGATCGTCAATGATCCTATTCCGCGCGTTCAGTTCTTCCTCGGTAATTGCGCCCGCTTCAAACATCCCGGCGAGCGTCTTTCTTTTTTCGTCCTCCAGCCGGATGTATTCCGAAAAATCCAACCGACGGTCGATCTTCACAATCGATGCGCGGCTTTTTCCGGATATGCTCCGGATCACTTTTCCGAAACATTTGTCGATGATCTGATCCTGCCGGAATCCCGACAGCAAGCGGAATTCCCGCGGGTCTATTTCCAGAACACCGGCATAATAGTTTGCGTAAACCGCGAAACCGTCTCTGACATCCCGCACCGCGATAAAATTCGATATATCGGTTGAGGCGCGGTCGTAATCGGAAGAATATTTTTTCACCGAGAACAAATACCGCACGAAATGCACAAAGAACATATAAAATCTGTCTCCGTTGCACGGCATATAAAGCCCCACCGCCATGCACAGCATCACAATCATCAGCAGATACTTTGCAATGCCGATGTTGGACAGGAACAGCATCAGCTCCAGCAGCATGGCAACGATTGCAATGCCGATATCCGCGACGGAAATGTTCTTAAAAAATTCGACTTTGACCTTTGCGGTCTTTGGAATGATTCTCATATGCGTTTCCCGTTATCCCACATTGTTGTTTCCGTTACCGTTGTTCGCGTTGTTGTCCTCGCCGTTGTTTCCCTGCATTGCGTTCAGAACCTGATTTTCGCGGTCGCGGTTTTCGTTGTTTTCGTTGCGGTTGTCCTCTCCCTCCGGATTCAGCCCCGAATTCCGGATCAGATTTCCGAGTTCGTTGTTGTTTTCGCCCTGCTGCACCTCATTGTGGTTTGTGTTTTCATTGTCGCGGTCGCTTGCATTGCCGTCAACGGAATTTCTGTCCCCCGTTGTGCCGTCACGACCGCCGCCGTAGTGGCTTCCGAAGATTTTGTTTCCGATCTTGTCTTCAATTCCGCGGTTCACAGCATTGCCGACGCGATCCGCACCCCAGGAAAACGGTTTTGTGGCAACGCCCGCAACCATCTTCAAACCGCCTCCGACCAAACCGCCGAGCGCATTTCCTGCAAAGGCATTGTCGCGCAATTCGTTGCTGCCGCCGCCGCTGCTGACCAGATTTCCGACAAGCGCCATCGCCTTTTTCATCGTCAGGGAACCGCCGATAATGAACAGGATCTTACACAGATTGTTCAGGGTATCGTTTGACGGGAAGAAGGACATGGAGGAATCCGTCACCAGAAGAACGATCAGACAGTAGATATTGATTGCCAGAATGGTTCCGAATCCAACAAAGAATTTCGTGAGCATCTGCTCCCGCCAGAGTTTGAAATGGGAACCGTCATCAAGAACCGAAGAGGCAACCGAGAACGGCGAAACGATGTACAGAATGACAATGGAGATCGCACGGTCTACAAATACCAGGAGTGCCCATGCCAGATTCCACAGAATGACCGCTCCCGCCACCCATGAAGCAAAGAAGTCGTAATTATCCAACGCGATATAGGCGGAGACGGTTTCCGTATTCGTATAACTCAACGTACCGTCAAGGAACTGCGCCGCATATTCCGCCGCTTTATCCTTTGGATTCCACGCTTCGTCTGCAAATGTCGTGAACAGAAAGCTCCCTATGCTGTCACTGCCCGAAAGCGTAGCCCGATAAAGCGCCTGCATGAATATATTGGAAACCCAGATGCCGACAATCATGATAGCGGGAATGAACAGAAAGGTCAGCACGCTTTTGGATGCCTTTCCGCACACCTGCGCGGGAGTCATGTCCGGTTTTTCCTTCACGATCAGCCGCAGAATGGACAGAATCGTGAAAAACACCAGCACGATCAGCCCAACCACTGCGGAAACGGCAAACGCGCCCGTAACCTTCTGGCTGCGGAGCAGATATGTCAGAAAGTCCGTCTCTTCCCCGTTGACGGTAATCGCTTCTATCCCGCACAGCTTGTTTGCGCATTCCATCAGCCCGTCGATAATACGGAAAATGGATTTTGTTATACTGTACAGAAATTCCCAAAACCAATCGAACATCATTTCACCCGCTTCTACTTACCGACGCGAATCAGCATTGCCGTAAAGCAAATCCTTGCCGGAAGATCTTTATTTTCAACATTTGCAACGGTCTTACCGTCCGCATCATACCGGACGCAATTATTGTTAAACCGAAACAGCAGACAGTGTCCCTCTTCCAGCACAACCGACGAACCGACCGCCCCTGCGATTCTCCATTTTCCGACGGAAACGGACGTCCATTGGTTTGCCTTCAGCACGACCGTCACTTCCGCAACCGCATCGACTTTCGCAAGTTCATCATAGGGGGTCGTCTGTTCCGGTCTCTCTCCGGTTTCCGTATCTGTTTCCGTATCTGTTTCCGTCCCCGTTCCTGTTTCCGTATCCCCGGTGAGAATTCCCAAATAGACGGACATCTCCATTGTGACATCCGTTTCCGAGCGCATGTAAATCACGAACTCTTCAACCGTGACCTCATCCTTTGCAAAAACCGCCATATACCGATATGCGTTACTTGCCGTCGGACATTCAAAGTCACTCCGGTTGAAATTGTTGATTGCGTTGTCACTGTACAGTTCCTCTGCTTTTACGGACAAAACCTCGCCGTTGTCTTTCACAAGGCTGACCTCCTCCGCAATTTTCTGCCTGTAGTCTTCCTTCCCCAGATCCGGAGCACATCCCGCAAAGCAAACAGCAAAACACCATACAGCGCAAACAGCAACAATCAACCGTTCAAATCTCATACGACTCCCACCAGTTTTCGAAAACAGACAGACCGACCTGCAGCATAGCAAGCAGGACAAAGATCAGAACAAACCCGATGATTGCATTCTTGAGAGCTTTCTTGCATTTGTCATGCTCCTGCGGCTCATCCGCTCTGGCATATTTGACGCCGAGGAGGATGCAGTAAATCATGCCGACGGCTCCGACGACCGACAGCAATACGGGCACCAACACCGCGCAAAGGTCAAGGATCGGTTTTACGATTTTCTCAAGGTCACTTTGGGATATTCCGGTTGCCAAAATTGTGTTGAACATTTTCTTAATCTCCTATATATGTTTTTTAGGGTTTCCATCAGTCTATTCTCGGCTTTTTGCGGAGCAGCAGCCCCACAAAGAGTCCGACAACAGTTGCAACAGCCAACGTGATAATCAGCACGCTTGTTGCCGTATTTGCGGTATAAACTCTCGTAAATCCGACCTCCGTTTTGCCGCCGGCTTCGTTTATGACAACAATTCGGTAATCACCCTTTTCGGTTATTTCGGGTACATCTGAAGCTGCAAGTACTTTAATCTCTTTTTCAAGAACTCCGTTGCGATATATCAATACCGTATCGCCCGCTCCGTATCCCGAAATTCTGACGTTATCCTTTGTAACGCCGCCGTTTTCCGCGCCGTCCAGAACGATCTGCGGAACGGATGTATCGATTACGATTACGAATCCGGAGGTTTTTCCGGTAAGTTCCGATGTCATAACGACCTCGTACTTACCGCCCGCCTCAAATGCCAGATACGAACCGTTTTCCCGCTCCTCCACCGAATCGATCCAATCGACTTTGCCGCCGCCGGAATCATAGGTCACTTCCGTAACCCTGTAGCCATAAGGGGTCAGGTAATCGAACGATACCAGCGCGTGCGGAACGATGTAGAAGCAGAAATATTCTTTGTTGCCGATCTCATCGCGAACGATGATCTCCCACTTTCCGCTCTCGCTGAATACCGTTGTCTGAAATCCGTCCACAACTTTTCCGTTGAGGTATACCGAATCATAAGACACGGTATCTCCGTTTTTGGGTGCAAAACGAACCGAAGTTTCGTTTGTAATTTCTCCGCTGACCAATTCCCGCTCGGAATCTCCGCTGTAAAGACCGAACTCTGCAACGCTGTCGCGCTTTACGGAATAATTTTGGATATTGCCCGCGCGGTCAGACACACGGATGACATAATTCCCGTCCCGCAGGTATTTCCTGCCGCTTTCGTATGTCCCGAGCAGCGTGTCATTGAGAAAGATTTCCGCCGTACAGTTTTCCGCAAACTCAACCGACACGGGATCTTTGGTGATCCCGTCCGCAACTTTCATTGCGGATACATCGATCTCCACCGATGCGCGGTACAGCACACACACAAACCGATACGAAAATCCGTATTCATCGATATATTCCACCGTGTATTCAAATTTTCCGCTGTCCGATTCGTTCGGAAAATCAAATGTATACGGAAGATTTCTTACCTCGGAATTCACCTTGAAAATCACTGCGGACGCATCGGAAGCCAGCTCAACCGTTTTATTGCTCCAGACCCCGTTTTCAAGCAACGCGGCGTCAATCGTGTAGCTTTGCTTTTCCGCATTGCGGGTCGTTCTCGAAACGGTCAGTGGGGATTGCGACCGATAATGCACCATTTTGGTTGTCTTGTTGCCGTAACGGTCACGGAATGTAATCTGATAAACGCCGTCTCCGCCGTCTCCGACCGAAAAGCTTTCGTCAAGCGCAATCGGAGAATCCGAAATCGCATCGTACACTGTAACGGTTTTGTCCCCGTAAGAAACGGTGATCTGTCTGACCGTATCGCCGTCGATCAGGGCGTCACGGTTAAAGAATACCTTTGTATTGGTATATCCTTCCGATTTTTTCAGCGCCTTGTCGTTGAACCCGTCCAACCATTCATCCTCATAAGCGATTGCGGTATTGCGGATGTTTATGTCTTTCGTCACGGAATTGCCGAACCTGTCGTGAAGCGTCACCGTATAGTCCCCGTCACCGGACAGAATGAGCAGCGTTTCTTCCCCGTCCGTCCGGGCATCCGGTTCGTATGCGCTCCCGTTTCTGGTCACGGTATATTCCACATTCCGATATATCCGCAGGGATACCGAAGAATTGGAATAAAACGCGCCGCTGTGACTGACGGAATAAACGGTACCCGTTCCGTCCAGATAAGTCGCACTCGCGACAACCGCAATGCTCTTGCTGCAGATCACATCAACCGTTGAAACATTTCCGTATTTGTCTGAAACCACAAACCGATAAAAGCCTTCCTTTTCGCCGCTGTAATCTCCGCTCAGTTCCCTGAAGCCGCCGTCAAAGTTACCCGTATCCGAAAAGTAAACCCGATATCCCGATACGCCTTCCGGCATACTGACCGTAAAGTTTCCGTTGACATAAAGCGTTTCCGAAAGGGTTCCGGTTTTGCTCCCGTATGTATAGGTCAGATAGATGCGTTCATCCGAAACTTCCGTTTCGCAATACTTACACTCGGCGGTTACATCGGAGCTGACGCGTATTTTGACGTTGGCTTTGTGAACCGTGCCCTCCGCCCTTTCTTTCAGGGCGATTTCAAGGTAAACGGTTTCGCCGGAACAACGGGCGCGGACGGTTGCGGATTCGGTTTCCGCAACGGTGACCGCCGTATCCGTCAGCTTTTCGCTCAGCACTTTTTCTTCGACCGTTGCCGACTGACCGTCTTTCGCAACCCGGATCACCGAGCGCTTCAGATAAATCCCGTCGGTTGTCAGATTATAATACACACCGTCAAGAACAAAGACGAATGCGCCCGCGCCGCTCAGCCGAGCCACAACATTTTTGTGTCCGAAGAGGGATGCCGTACCCCGGTCATCCACACTCAACCCGGTCAGTTCCGCCTGACCGATGCTGAACGAAAAGGATGTGCTGTTGCCCAGCCGATCTGTCGCGGCAATCAGGTAGTCTCCTTCCGTGCCGATATATACCGATTCCGGGAAATTTTCGGTGTACTCGCATATAAGCGTACCGTTGCGGGAATAGGACCACTTATACAACTCCGAAACATCCGAAACGGCTACGGTCACGGGACTTCCCACGACCTTATCGCCGGGCAGCACCGAAGCGGTAACCGAATCGACTTTCGTATACTTCACTTCGGAGAACCCGATGATGTCACCGGCCTTTGCATTTTCCAAAAGCTGTCTGATCGTTTTCTCATTCTCATCGGCATACGTATATTTCGGTCTGGTTGACGTAACCGAAACCGTCGGTGCGGTGGAATCGGATTTTCCCGTATAGGTAACCGATACGCTGCCGTAATCCGTATAGGATATCCGGATCTGCCAGTTGTCCGTTTCATTGATCTGCACTTTGGTATAGACTCCGCCGGACATCTTTGTGATCTCCCCGCTTCCGGAGAGGAATTCCACCGTGTAGTCCTCAGATGACGGATAGATGAACGAGACCTTTCCCCTGCTCGTAATCAGGAAATTCGATGTCCCCAACCGCGTTTTGATAAATCCGAGTTGGTTGCCGTCGGTTTCATCCACCTTTTCCGAACCGTCCGTACCCTCGATATACCACGTGACCTGCGGCTCTTTTCTTGTCAGCGTTTTCTCCGCTTCAAAGGTATTTCCGAACAGATCTTCAATGTAAATGCGGTATATGCCGCCGTCCCGCAACGTGATTCGGTTTCGCGTCAGGGCGTCCGCGCTGTCAACCAGAAGAAAACCGTCCAGATAGATTTCAAACCGGAAAAGATTCTCTTTCGGATAGGTGCAGACAAGCTGCAGATAGTAATTCTCCTCCACTCTGACCGAGCACGAATCCGCCAGATCGGTCGAGCTGATCCTCAGCACAAATCCGAAATGATTCCCGGAACGGTCGTATACCTCAATATTATATTTCCCGTCCGGCAAAGCCACACCGACCAGCTCCTCTGCCAAATACGCGCCTTTATATATCCCGCCGCCGGTATACACCGCAACATAGGCATATGCATCGGAATCGCTCAGTAACTGAAACGCGAATGATTTGACATTCAGAATCTGACCGTTGTTGTCTTTGTTCAGCGTCAGATTTTGGCTGCCATCGGAATAGCGGTAGGAAACGACAAGCTCGGGTGCGGAATTGTCAATGTAAACGGAATAGGTTCTGATACCGTTTTCATCGCGCTCCACGATCTCATAAATACCGGTTCCCTTGATCTTGTCTTTGAGATAGAATTCACCCGAAACATTCAGCTTTTTATAGGAATCTTCGTTCGTGCTTTTGTAGTAAAACGAAGTGAATGCCGATGCGGTCAGCAACTGCACGGCCACCGGGTACTGCATCCCGTCGGTATGGCTGTAATACGGAGCATAGATTCCGCTGTCACCGATGAAGGAAACGGAAGCTTTGAAAGGCGATCCGCCTTTCGTCCGATCCGCAGAACAGGCTTCGGGGCGGATGCGCGAGGAATCCAGATACGGAATGCCCGCCGCATTGACACCGTCATTGCCTGTCAGATAGACATAACTCCCTTTGTTCATAATCTTTCCGACCACCGCAGTCATTGCCGCCGTCAAATTGGCAGACAAACCTGCCGAATTGATCTCCGTCTGTTTCGTCGGACTGTAGTAATAATAATTCCAGTTTTTTGAATCGGAAGACTGATCCCACGAAGAGGACTTATAACGAATCCATGTCTGACCGCTCTTTGCCTCCTCGGTTTCATTCTGCGCCTTCTTGTAAGCCTCGCTGTAACCGCCGTTCAGCGCTTTTGCATCGCTGTCGGTGACGCAAAGCAGGGTCAGATCCTGCATTTCCATATACATATAGTACTGGAAAGCCTTGTCGTAGGAGGAAAACGCCAACGGGAGATTCTTGGTCTCATTATAGTTGGCGCTTTGGACTTCGCCGTCTTTCAACCAGTAGTATTTGAT
>CAVGEJ010000046.1:0-16621 GCA_963628215.1 Eubacterium sp. CAG:180 | reverse complement strand
CACGCACCATAGCCTTCCCCTTCGAGGGGGAAGGTGGCGCCGTAGGCGACGGATGAGGGCAAACTCTAAAGACGAACCGCAACGCAAAATCATACTTGCCATGTTCGCACTACGTAAAAAAGGCTTCCCCTTGGGGGGAAGCTGTCGCGTTCAGCGACTGATGAGGGGGGATAAATCTGTACTTTTCCGTCTCTTCCGCCCCTCTTCCCTCACCCATACAGCAGAATTCCCAGTCCTGCCGAAAGGAGGATCATGAGGATCGGGGACGGCGGGCGGTGACGGAAGCGGCGGCAGAGGGCATGGAGAACGAGCAGAACGCCGAGAATGGCAAGTCCGCGCCAATCGGGGGCTACGGGGTCTCCGACGGTCGAGAAGCCGAACAGCGTTCCGAGCGCCATGGTCAGCGCAGTTCCGAGGATCAGACCGACCACGGCGGGGCGGATGCCCTCCAATGCGGCATTCACGCCCGCATACTTCAGCAGATTCCGCATCAGCGCGGCAATCAGCAGGATGATACAGAACGAGGGCAGCACCACGCCAAGCGTTGCGCACAAAGCGCCCCAAAAGCCGCCCTGCGACGAGCCGATAAAGGTTGCCATATTGACGGCGAGCGGTCCGGGAGTGGATTCCGAGACGGCGATAAACGAGAGAAAGTCTTCCTCGGTCAGCCAGCCGTAGCCCAACACCTTTTCGCGGATCAGGGAAATCATCCCGTACCCGCCGCCGAACGACACCGCGCCGATCTCGAGGAAGGTCAGGAACAGCCGCAAATAAATCATGCGTCCCCACCCCGCTTTCTCACGCGCGCGACAAGCCACACGATCACGCCGACCGCTCCGCCCGCGAGAATCAGAAACACCGAGGAAAAGTTGACCGCCGTCAGGGTCAGCGCGATCAAAGCGCCCATGGACAGCGCGCAGATCGCCACCGCCATGGGGGTCTTTTTCATCGATTTCAGCATTTTCAGTCCCGCCGAGGCAATGAGATAAATGACCGCCACCCGAATCCCGCGGAAGGCATAGCCGACATAGCGCAGGGAGAGGAAGCGGTCAAAAAACAGGGAGATCAGAAGAATTACGAAAAACGACGGCAGGCAGACCGCCAACGTTCCGAGCGCCGCCCCCGCAACTCCCGCAACGCGGTAGCCGATGTAGGTAGCGCTGTTGACCGCAAGCGGTCCGGGGGTGGATTCGGCAATCGCCACAAGGTCGAGAAATTCGTCCTTGCTCATCCACCCTTTTTTTGATACGAACTCGTTCTCAAGCAGAGCGACCATCGCATATCCCCCGCCGAAGGTAAACGCACCGATCTTCAGCATGGACAGGAAAATGCCGCCAAGACGTTTTCCCTTACTGTTCTCCGCCATTGTCCTGCGTTTTTTCCTCCGTCGCGGTTGCCGTCACGGTCTCGGCTTCCGATGCGGCGGGCTTGTTTTTCAGGTAATTTCTTTGCAGGAAGAACGCCAACACGGCAAGTCCGATAAAGACCAACGACATCGTCTGCGAAGGCGACAGGAACTTGCCAAGCTGTCCGCGATCGTCATAGCGCAGATACTCAATGAGGAAGCGGAACACGCCGTAGGACGCAAGGTAAACCGTCATCGTGTATGGGAACTTCTTTTTCAGAAGCAACCACGTCAGCACACCAAACAGGACAAACAGGAACGCCGATTCGTAAAGCTGAGTCGGATGCACCTTGCCAAGCTGTTCGAAATACGACCCCGGGAACTGCACACCGAAAATGCTGTCGGTGGGCTTGCCGTAACAACAGCCCGCAAAGAAGCACCCGATGCGCCCGAACGCATGTCCGACCGTGATCATGCAGGGAATCACAGGCATGATGTCGTAAAGATTCCCCGGAACTTTCTTGCGGAAGATCATCCAGATAATCAGATATACAACCGTTCCACCGATCATACCGCCGAGGAAGGTAATTCCCTCGCCGATGTGAAACCCGTTTTCGGGATGCTCAATGTAGTTGTAGGTCGCCTGAAACAGCGCGGCAAACCCGAACCCGAGCAGGATGGAAACGATACCGTCGTAATAAACAAGGTCGGTCAGCTTTCCCGGCAACCCGAGTTTCTTGGAATATTGGAACAGCACAAGAAACGCAAACAGAATTCCGACGGCAATCATAATGCCGTACATATGCACGTTCAGAAATAAAGGATTCGGTAACATGAATACAAGCCTCCTTTTGGTTTGTTCATTTCATTATAGCACAAAACCGAGACTTTGTAAAGAGGTAGCGGAAAATTTGCAGACCTTCACCCCCGCAAG
The DNA here is from genome assembly GCA_963628215.1 of Eubacterium sp. CAG:180. Classification (GTDB taxonomy): domain Bacteria; phylum Bacillota; class Clostridia; order Oscillospirales; family CAG-272; genus UMGS1865. The sequence goes on along the minus strand of CAVGEJ010000046.1, from coordinate 14,342 downwards.
CTTCGCAAAAATGCCCCCCCCAAAAAAGCCAAAATCCCCCTTTCTTTCCAATCGATAGCTTTCGCACTCTAAAAGGGCGCAATCCGCAGGGAGCGCCCCGCATTCTATCCTCCTCTGCCCACCAACTAACTTCCTACCACTTCTATCCGGTAGCGGGAGCGAGGCGTAAGCCGCCAAAATCCCGCTCGACGGGATTTTGCGCGGGAGCAGCCGGAATTCGTAGCACGGAATATGGCTACACCCAAAATCCGCACAACAAAAAGAAAGAGGTAATAACCCCTTTGCGTTGAAGGTCTTGAAGGTTCTTAGGGGACTTCTCCTCAAGAAGTCCCCTAAGCAGGGCTTGGGACAGAGTCCCAAGGTCTTCCCTCCCCCTACGATAACTCCTCCCGCAAAAACGCGAGAATCTTCTTTTCCTCGCGGGAAACCTTGACCTGCGTTAAGCCGAGGAGATCCGCCACCCGTTGCTGCGTCATGTTGCGGAAATAGCGAAGTAACACAATCTTCCGCCAGAGCGGGGGCATCCGCCCAATGCTCTGCGAAATCGCCACACGGTCGCAAATGGCTTCGCTCTCCCGCTCGCTCTCCGCGTCGGCAACCGTCCCCTCAACCGTCATCCCCTCGTCACCGCAAAGATAGTCCGAAAGAGAAGTAACCGGAGTCAGCGCGTCAAGAGAGATCGCCGCGTCCTCCACACTCACCCCGCAACGCTGCGCCAACTCGCGAATGTCGGGATCGCGCCCCTCTTCGGTCTGAATCCGCCGCCGCTCGTGCATCAGAGAAATCCCCTGACGGCGGTAAATGCGGCTGACCTTGATCGGTCCGTCGTCGCGTAAATGCCGCCGGATCTCCCCAACGATCAAAGGCACCGCATAGGTCGAAAACGCCGTCCCGCGCTCCACGGAAAAGGAGCGGATCGCCTTCAGCATCCCAATGCTCCCGATCTGCACCAAATCCTCAAACTCCGTGCCGCGATCCAGAAACCGACGCGCAATGTGGCGTACCAGACCCATGTTTTCCTCGATCAGCTCCCCCTCTGCCGCCGCGTCGCCCGCCGCAAGCCGCTCAAGCAGAACGCTGTTCCGCTCCTGTCGGGTCAGTTGTTCCATTTCCGCCCCTCCGCAACATCATTTATGTAACCGCTTGCAGAGCACAACCGTCGTTCCGCGATCCACACGACTCCGCACCTTGACCGAATCGCAGAAACTCTCCATCACGGTAAACCCCATGCCGCTCCGCTCGCCCTCCGCGTCGGTCGTGAAGAGCGGTTCGCGCGCCTGTTTGACATCCGCAATGCCGCACCCGCGGTCGCTGATCTCCACCTGCACAAGCCGCCCCTCGCAAAGCTTGACGGCAATGCGGATTTCCCCAACCGTCCCGCGGTAGGCGTGAACAATGCAGTTGGTCACCGCCTCCGAGACCGCGCATTTGAGATCCGCCAGTTCCACCGCCGTGGGGTTCAGCTGCGCGCAGAACGCCGCAACCGCCGACCGCGCCATCCCCTCGTTGACCGACAGCGACGGCAGGGTCATGCAGAGTTCGTTTTCCACCTCCGCCGTAAAGTCCACCGTATTTCTTCCCATTTTCAGCATCTCCCTTTTTTGGTATATTTGACCGGAATCATTTTTTCCATCCCCGCAAGCCGCATCATTTTGAGGACTGCGGCGCTCGGATCGGCAACCGCCAGTTTCCCGCCGTAGCGGCGAACCAATGCGAACCGCCCCATAATCAGCCCCAGTCCCGAGCTATCCATGAAATCCACGCCCGAAAGATCCAGAAAGACCCGCTCGGGCTGTCTTGTTGCAAGCACGTCGTCCACGCCCGCGCGAACCGAAACCGCCGAGTGGTGGTCGATCTCCCCGCGTATCCGGACGACCAACGCATCCCCGTGCTCTTCGTAGCTGACCTGACTGCCGTTTTGAATCATTTTTTCACATCCTCCCTGCCTGTCCGCGTATGTTACCCATATTTTACCATATCTTTCCCGCAAAATCGGTCGCATCGGGTCGTCTCCGAAAAAATCGTTCGACCTTTTTCGGGCGGGAAGGTCGCGGGGCTTTGCCCCGCACCCCACTCAGAACCTTCTTGAAAGAAGGTTCTGAGAACTCCAAGAACTTTCCCCCACCGGACGGATTGCCGCTTTGCGGAATCCGTCCGGCGGGGGAAAGTCTGGGATTTTTCGGAAGCCTTTCAAGAAGAATTTGGGTGAAGTACGAAGCATAGCCCCGCGCGCCGCCTTCGCCCGGAAAGAACGGGACACTATCCGGAGGCACTTTGTTCGCACCTTGCAAAACATTGGAGGAAGTTCTTGAAGGGGTTTGGGGAAACTTCTTTCAAGAAGTTTCCCCAAACGCATCCCCTTTTTTTCGGAATTCCTCTTGCAAAAACGGAAAAGTCATGGTATACTGTTAGTAACGATGAAACGTTACCACTTTTATATAAAGGAGAACAAACACATGGGACTGATTAAAGCATTCGGGGGCGCACTTGGCGGCACGCTTGCCGACCAGTGGAAAGAGTACTTCTACTGCGATTCGCTGGCGGACAACGTTCTGGTTGCGAAGGGACAGAAGCGCACTTCGCGCCGCTCCTCCAACACCAAAGGCGAGGACAACATCATTTCGGCAGGCTCGGGCATTGCGGTCAACGAAGGACAGTGCATGGTCATTGTCTGCCAGGGCGAAGTTGTGGAATTCTGCGCAGAACCGGGCGAATTTACTTACGAAAAGACCGCCGAACCGAGCCTGTTTACGGGAAATCTCGGCAAGTCGATTCTCGGAACTTTTGCTACCATCGGTCGCCGCTTCACCTACGGCGGAGACACGGGCAAGGATCAGCGGGTCTACTACTTCAACATCAAGGAGATTCCGGGAAACAAGTACGGCACGGCAAGCCCCGTTCCGTTCCGCGTGGTGGATCGCAACATCGGTCTGGACGTTGACATCTCCATCCGTTGCAACGGCGAATTTTCCTACAAGATCGTTGACCCCCTGCTCTTCTACAAGAACGTTTCGGGCAACGTGACCGACCTTTACACCCGCGACCGCATCGACAGCATGCTCAAAACCGAACTGCTGACCGCGCTTCAGCCCGCCTTTGCAAAGATTTCCGAGCAGGGCATCCGCTACAGCGCGCTTCCGGGACACACCGTTGAAATTGCCGACGCGCTCAACGAGGTGCTTTCCAAGAAGTGGGGAGAGTTGCGCGGCATCAAGGTCTGCTCCTTCGGCGTCAACTCGGTCACCGCGTCCAAAGAGGACGAGGACATGATCAAGCAGTACCAGAAGAGCGCGGTTATGCGCGATCCGGGTATGGCGGCGGCGATTCTGACCGGCGCGCAGGCGCAGGCAATGCAGGACGCGGCAAAGAATCAGGGTCAGGGCGGCGCATTCATGGCGTTTGCGGGCATGAACATGGCGCAGAATCAGGGCGGCATGAACGCAAATCAGCTCTATCAGATGCAGGCGCAGCAGCAGGCTGCGGCGGCTGAAGTGGCAAAACAGGCGCAGGAAAAGAAACCCGCCGCCCCCGCAGGTTCATGGACCTGCAAGTGCGGCGCGGTCAACACGGGCAAGTTCTGCGCGGAGTGCGGTTCTCCGAAGCCCGACGACAGCTGGACCTGCACCAAGTGCGGCGCGCAGAACAAGGGCAAATTCTGCTCCGAGTGCGGCGCAAAACGCCCCGCAGGCGCAAAGGTCTACCGTTGCGACAAGTGCGGCTGGACGCCCGAAGATCCCGCGCACCCGCCGAAGTTCTGCCCCGAGTGCGGCGACATCTTCGACGACAACGACGCAAAATAATCTAATCGGAAGGATAACGGACAGATCATGGCGAACGAAACCGTACTGGAATACAAATGTCCCTGTTGCGGCGCCGGGCTGAAGTTTGACGGAGGGGCGCAGGAATTGGTTTGCGAGTACTGCGACAACAAATTTTCCGTTGAACAACTGGAGCAACTGGCAGAAGCGGAACGGGACGAAAAGAATACCTCCGAGCCGGAATGGTCGGATTACACGGGAACAGAGACCGAGGGCGAACAGACGGCATTCATCTGCCAATCCTGCGGCGCGGCTCTGGTCGGAGACGATACGATGATGGCAACCGAATGCCCCTATTGCGGCAATCCCGCCATCATCAAGGAGCGCGTCAGCGGCGCGCTCCGCCCCGACTACATCATCCCCTTCCGTCTGGATCGGCAGGCGGCAAAGGATACGCTTAAAAAATTCTACAAGGGCAAACTGCTCCTTCCCCGCGCTTTCAGAAGCGAGAACTGCATCGACAAACTGCAGGGGGTCTATGTCCCCTTCTGGCTCTTTGACTGCAACGCGGACGGGACGGTGCATTTCAACGCCACGCGCGTTTCCACATGGCGCAGCGGCGATTACCGTTACACCAAAACCAGTCATTTTCTGGTCATCCGCGGCGGGCATATGGCGTTTGAAAAAATTCCCGTGGACGCGTCCGAAAAGATGGACGACAGCTACATGGATTCGCTCGAGCCGTTCGATTACCGCGACCTGACCGATTTCGGAACGGCTTACCTTTCGGGCTTTCTCGCCGACCGCTTCGACGTTTCGGCAAAAGATTCCGCCCCGCGCGCTTCGCGCCGCGTCAAGCAGAGTCTGGAGGACAGCCTGCGCTCCACGGTTCACGGCTACGCAAGCGTGACAACCCGAAGCACCGACATTCACACCTCGGACAGCCAAGTCAAATACGCCATGCTCCCCGTCTACATTCTGAATACCAAGTACAAGGGCAAGCCGTACTTCTTCGCAATGAACGGGCAGACCGGCAAATTCGTCGGCAAGCTCCCGATTTCGTGGGGACGTTTCTTCGCATGGGCGGGCGGCATCGCCGCGGCGGCAGTCGCGATCGGGCAACTCTTTCTGCTGATAGGAGGGATGTTCGGATGAAACGATTTGGCAAACAGATTTTTGCGGCGGCAGTTCTCCTGCTCCTGCTTGCCGCCATGGCGCTCCCCTGCTTTGCGGCGGGAACGGCTTATGCGGAAGCGTTTATCGACAACGCGGGCGGCGTGCTGAAGGACAGCGAAGTCAGCGCCAAGAACGGAAACCTGCTGATCGGCGAATTCATCGTTTTGATTGTGGCGCTTGTCATCGGCTTTGCGGTCGCGGGCGTTTTTGCCTACCGCATGAACAACGCGCGGCGCGGCAGAAACGCGGCGAACTACGTCAAGGACAACAGCTTTGCGCTGAACAAGAGCGCAGATCTCTACCTGTTCAGCACCGTGACCAAAACGCGGGTGCAAAGCCAATCCTCGGGCGGCGGGCACAGCGGCGGCGGTTCATCGCGAAGCAGCAGTCACTCGCGGTTCTGAATCCAAAATACAAAAAGAACACCCATCGGAAATTCCGATGGGTGTTTTTTGCAGGTACATTATTTGTACTTGCGCTTTCTGGCTGCTTCAGACTTCTTCTTGCGCTTCACGCTGGGCTTCTCGTAATGCTCTCTCTTGCGAAGCTCGGTGAGGACGCCGGAACGAGCGGTTGCACGCTTAAAGCGACGAAGAGCGCTGTCAAGAGACTCGCCTTCCTTGACTCTGATTTCTGCCATGTTTATCCCTCCCTCCGCCGGTGAACCGGTATCCTATCGTACACGGCAAAGCCGCGCACAAGAATTACCTTTTATTATTATACACGATTTTGCGCCCGCTGTCAAGGCTTTTTTTCATTTTTTTCAGATTTTCCGGCAAATTCAGGCGTCGATCCTGCCGTTCGGCAAAATCAATCGCCCAAGCGTGCACACGGTATCCGGCAAAACCCGATTCAGTCAACTCCGATCAGCCAATCCACAAGATCAATGCTTTCATCCAGATAAGTCAAAGACGGCACCGCAAAATGATCCGCCCCATCAAAAACCGTGATATCGGCATTTCCGCCATTTGCTTTCAGTTTTGCTACAAAATTCACGGAGGACTCGGGAGGTACGGTGACATCCGCAGACCCGACAAAAGCCCGCACGGAAAGGTTCTTCAGTTTTTCAGCATCCCCGGAGCGTTCCCGGATGCTTCCCGAAAGAGGTGCGATTCTTGCAAACAATTGCGGATAGGTCAACGCAAGACTCCATGTTCCCGTACCGCCCATGCTGTGACCTGTGAGTGAAATATTCCCTCTGTCGATAGAAACTCCGATACCGTCTCCTGTATCAGCCCGTAAACCGAATCGGCACTGTCCGACCATCCTTTTTGCGAGGAGGGAAGCTGCGGAATGATGACATATGCCCTTACATCCCCCAACCGACCGTCCTGCAGATATTTTGGAAATCCGTCCGCATCCGTGATAAGCGCAAGGTTATCCCCCTTTCCGCTTCCACCGTGAAGATAGACAATCAGCGGCATATGATCCGTTGGATCAGACGGCGTATAGAGCCAATACTTCATCTCGCCGGAACTCAGACTGATACTGCACGCGCTGAAAGACGCGGGAACAGATTCCGTTTCGCAGGGGGATGTCGTCTCATCATTTCTGCGGGAAGTGGTTTCCACTGTGGTCTGCTCCGCGTGCTTTGCACATCCCGCAAAAGCGGTAACGGCAACGATTAACATCAACACAGCAAAGATTCTTTTCACAAAAACGCCTCTTTTCCGTTGTTTCAATCCGATTTTTGCATCTTTTTCAATACTTTCTGATAGAACACCACGTCAAGCCACCGTCCCTGCTTGAAGCCGACCTTTTCGGGTCTGCCGACCTGTGCGAATCCGTGCTTTTTGTGGAACGCCATACTGGCGCGGTTCTCGCCCGTCACAACAGAAATCAGGTTGACAATCCCCATTTCCGCCGCCCGCCGCTCGATCTCCGCAAGCAAGACCCTGCCAATGCCTTTTCCCGTTGCCGCTTGGTCGAGGTAGACCGAGAGATCCGCCGTAAAGCGGTAAGCGGAACGCTCGCTGTAGGCGTCCAGATATGCGTACCCGAGAACCCGCCCGTCCTCGCAGGCAACCAGATAGGGGTATTTTTCGGTGATTCTCGCCACACGCGCCCGCCATTCCTCCCCGGTCAGCGGGGTTTCTTCAAATGTGATCGTTGTGTCTGTGATGTACCGATTATAGATTGCAAGGCAGGCGGAAAGATCCGCCTCACGGATTTCGCGAATTTCCATCTTTCTTCTCTTTCTTCTCTCCGATTATCTCAGTCCGCTTTTGTTTCTTTTTCTTTCTCTTTCTCTGTCTCCGCCCCGTCGGATTCCTGCGGTTCTTTCTTCACGGTCACTTCCGCCTCGCGCGTCATCAGATCGTCCCCCGCCGTCACGCGGACAGTCAGATTCCGATACTGCGCGCACTCCCCGACCTGCGGGATATGCCCGCAAAGTTCGCTCAGCCAACCGTTGACGGTCGAGGACTCGAATTCATCGTCCTTCCCGAGCGAGAAAAATTCAAAGAGATCGTCCAGCGGGAGCGAGGTGCGGATCGTATACCGGTCTTCTCCCGTTTTGCGGATGTTGTCATCCTCAACCGCCACGTCCTGTTCGTCCCAGATCTCGCCCACCAATTCTTCCAGTACGTCCTCCATCGTCACGATGCCGAGCGTCATGCCGAATTCGTTGACCACCACCGCCATGTGGTTGTGCTCCCGTTGCATTTCGCGGAAAAGCGCGTCCGACGGCATGGTCTCGGGCACGAACTGCGGCTCGTGGAGGATGCTCCGCAGACGGAAGCCGTCCTCGCCGCGGCGGAGCAGGTATTCGCTTGCGTGCAGGATTCCCACCACGCGATCCAGATCCTCTTCGTAGACCGGAATGCGGGAATATCCCTCCCGCGCAATCAGGTCGGTCAGGCTCTTTTCGTCCGCGTCAACCGATACCGCAACAACAGCGCCGCGCGGGGTCATGATATCCACTGCGGCTTGGTGCTCCAGACGGAACACGTTTTTGATGTATCGGATATCGTCCCGACGGATCGTTCCGCCGTCGCCGCCCGCGTCCAGCATCATCACGATGTCCTCCTCCGAGACCGCCTCTTCCTGCTCCTTCGGGTCAATGCCCAAAAGGCGCAGAACGCCGTTTGTGGACACCGTAAGCAACCAGATAACCGGCTTCAGAATTTTGGACAGCACGGTAATCACGCCGCACACCGCCCCCGCCAGTTTCTCCTTATGGCGCATGGCAACCCGTTTGGGCACCAGTTCGCCGAGAATCAGCGTGAAGTAAGACAGAATCAGCGTAATCAGAATGACCGACGCCGTGCGGATTGCGCCCTCATGCTCTGCGGAAGCGCCGAACAGGCGAACCAAACCTCCCGTCAGCTTTTCGGCGAAGTTATCCGCCGCAAATGCCGAGCCGAGAAAGCCCGCCAGTGTAATGCCGATCTGGATGGTGGACAGGAACTGGGTTGGTTCCTGTATGATTTTCAATAGTTTTTTGGCGCGTTTTTCCCCGCCCTCCGCTTGTGCCCGAACCTTTTTCTCGTTCAGGGAAATAACCGCAATTTCGGTTGCGGCAAAAAAGGCGTTCAGCAGGATCAGCACCAACTGTAACAGCAATTGTTTCATAATATCAGACATGATTTTTCTCCTTTTATTCCATAAATATCACACCGTAAAGGTCGAATTGAAGCAAATTCGCGCCGCTAACACAGCATGACATACGGAATATCCCCGCATGGGAACGGAGAACCGACGGTAAAAGTTAAAACTCCCGTTTGGGAACTACATCGGGGTATACTGTCCAAGATTTCACCAACTCCTTTCACTATATTATATAACAGATTCACGTGATTGTCAACCGGATTTGCGAGATTTTACACTTTGTACAAAAATGCGGGGCGCGGTGTTCCGCCGCGCCCCTGCCGTCAGGTATTCTTGATGATAATCTGCTCGATGATATCCGCCGCATGCTCGCAGAGGTCGCAGCATTCCTCAAGGCTGTCGTAAATGCCGCGCGCGCCCAACAGAGTCCGGAAGTCGGTCTCGGTCACAAACAGCTTATGGATCGCCTCCGCATAAATTTCGTCCGCCTCCCCCTCGTGCGTGTTGACGTCGATCAGGTGTTGCCGCAACAACTCGGGCTTTTTGAAATTCTTCAACTCCGCGCCCGCCGCATACAGCGCCTTGACGCATTCGTCCACCTTGCCGCCCAACATCGGCGCGGCGTCGGGAATCCGTTTGATATCAAACATATAGAGTTCCAGTACCACCTCGTCCAACGCGTCGGTGATATCGTCGATCAGCTGAACCAGATGCAGGATATCCTCCTGGTCAATCGGCGTGATAAACTCCGCCGATAAGCGCGACAGGATGGAATGGTGGATGTCGTCCCCCTGATGCTCGATCGCGTGCATCCGCTCCTTATAATCCTGCACATTCTCCGCCGTGACGTTGGTCAGGATCTCCCCAAGCAGTTCCGACGCGCGAACGCTGTGGGAGAGCTGCTCCTCAATCAGTTTGAAATAATCGTTTCGGTTTCGTGCCATATTCCACTCCCACTTTTACGCAAAAATTCGCAGAAACAGCTTTGCAACAAGAAAGCCCAGAACGCCGCACCCCGGGAAGGTAAAGACCCATGTCAGCACCAGATCCCGCACCACGCTCCAGTTGACGTTCCGCAGGCGCTTGGAAGCGCCCACCCCCATAATTGCCGTGGTCTTGGTATGCGTGGTGCTCACGGGAATGCCCGAGAGCGAGGAAATCAGCAGGCAGACCGCGCCCGCCGCGTCCGCCGCAAAGCCCTGATAGGGCTTGAGTTTGACCATATCCATGCCGACCGACTTGATAATGCGGTAGCCCCCGATGGACGTTCCAAGCCCCATGACAACCGAGCAGAGAATCATCAGCCACAGCGGGACGGAAAAGTCCGACGCGCCCGTCTGCCCGTTTGCCAACGCCGCGCCGAGCAGGAACACCGCCATGAATTTCTGCCCGTCCTGCGCGCCGTGCATGAATGCCATTGCCGCGCCGCCCGCGACCTGCGACTTGGCAAAAAAGCTGTCGCACCGCGTTCGGTTACGCCCCCGAAACAGGAAGGTGACCAGTTTCGACAGCCCGAACCCCAGACCGAAGCCCAACACAGTGGAGAGAAGCAGTCCCCACAGGACTTTCTGCCACTCTCCCCAATTCACGCCCGAAAAGTTGCCGTGTATCGCAACCGCCGCGCCCGTCAGACCCGCTATCAGCGCGTGGCTCTCGCTGGTTGGGATTCCGAAGTACCACGCCGCCGTTGCCCAGATCACGATTGCGGTCATCGCCGCGCAGAGCGCGATCAGCGCCTCGTGCGCGTTCCCGCCAAAATCCACCATGTTGTAAACGGTCATCGCCACCGACGCATTGATGGAGGTCATCACCAGAACGCCGAAAAAGTTGCAGATCGCCGCCATGATAATGGCTTTCCGCACCCCGATCGCCCGCGTTGACACGCAGGTTGCAATCGCGTTCGGCGCATCCGTCCAGCCGTTGACCAGTATCACGCCGAGCGTAAGCACCGACGAAACCAACAACATCGGGTTTTGTGTTATCTGCCGCAAAAGCTCCACCAACGACATCGTTTTTTCTCACTCCGCTTCTTTTTTGTTTCCCGCTTTCAGTATGCGATTCCTTCCCTTTTATTATACCACTTTTTCCCTAAGCTTTGTGAAAAATTCAGGTAAAATTTTCGTAAAGCCCCCTCCGGACTCCCCAAACCTTTTCCCCCGCTTGGAGAGTGCGAACACAGTGCCACTGAATATTGAGAGAGAAAATTCATTGAGTAAGTGCGCGGGGAAAAGTTTGTGAGACTATGCCCTGCGCTTCATTCAAAGGCTTCCCGAAAAAGCCCCGAAAGCCACAGCCTTCACCCCAAAGGGCGGATTTTCGCTTTCGAAAATCCGCCCTTTGGAATGAAGTTCTTGCGGGTTCACAGGTAACTTCTTTCAAGAAACCACCCGAGTGGGGTGCGGGGCAAAGCCCCGCGACCTTCTCCCCGCATCAGTTCAGCAGATTGTTGTTCTCGAAATAGTCAATGCGCATCGAGCGGCGAACGGCGGCAAGCGTTTCCGCCGCGCGCGCCTCGGCTACGGTGCAACCCGCGCGAAGCAGTTCGTAAACCTCGGGCAAACGGGACTCCCATTCCGTGCGGCGCGCGCGGATCGGCGCCAACTCCGCCTGAATCACCTCGTTGAGGAAACGCTTTACCTTCACGTCCCCCAGACCGCCGCGCGTGTAGTGCGCCTTCAACTCGTCCAGATTCGCATACTCGGGCAGGAATGCCGCAAAGTGCTCGGGGCGCGAGAACGCGTCCAGATAAATGAACACGGGGTTTCCCTCCACATGACCCGGGTCTTTCACGCAAAGGTGCGTGGGATCGGTAAACATGTTCATCACCTTGGTTTTGATCTCGTCCGCGCTGTCCGAAAGATAAATGCAGTTGCCGAGCGACTTGCTCATCTTCGCCTTCCCGTCAATGCCCGGAAGCCGCTTGCAAGCCTCGTTGGAGGGCAGAATGATCTGCGGGTCGACCAAAGTTTCCCCGTAAACCGAATTGAACTTGTGTACAATCTCGCGGCACTGCTCCAGCATCGGCATCTGATCCTCGCCAACCGGAACTGCCGTTGCGCGGAACGCCGTGATATCCGCCGCCTGACTGATGGGGTAGCAGAAGAAGCCGACGGGAATGCTCGCCTCAAAGTTCCGCATCTGAATCTCCGCCTTGACCGTGGGATTCCGCTGAACGCGGGAAACCGTGACCAGATTCATATAGTAGAAGGTCAGTTCGGTCAACTCGGGAACGGTGGACTGAATAAAGATCGTCGACTTCGCGGGGTCAATGCCGCATGCGAGATAGTCGAGCGCCACCTGCATGATGTTGCTCCGCACCTTTTCGGGGTGCTCGGCATTGTCGGTCAGCGCCTGCGCGTCCGCAATCATGATAAAGATTTTGTCGAATTTGCCCGAGTTCTGAAGCTTCACACGCTCCTTGAGAGACCCGACGTAATGCCCGACATGAAGCCGCCCTGTCGGTCTGTCCCCTGTAAGAATCACCTGTTCCATATTTATCTTTTATCCTTTTTCCTTTTCCTGTTGTTCCTGTTGTTTGCGTTTTTTGGTTTCGTATCCGACGTAAACCGCAACCGCGCCGATGATGATACCGCCCGTCGAACCGCCCGCAATGGCAAGGCAGACGTCCCGCCCCGTGAAAATGGTCGGGGTCTGTTCGCCGTACTCCGTCAGACGGTCAAAGTAGAGATACAGACCGCCAAGGCGATCCTCGCGCGCATAACGGTTCAGATTGTAGGGAACGGTTTCCCCGAACGCGTGTGCAAAACTGCGTTCCAACCCGCTCTGCTCGCGGTCAGCCAGCGCGCAGAAGTTCTCTGCCAGAATCGGCTTGCCCGCCTTCGGGTCATCGGTCACATACAGCGCGTTCCATTGACTGCCGCTCCATCCGTTGAGATCCGCGCGCGGTCCTGCAACATCCGCAAGCGCGACCACATTTCCGCCCGCGTCGGTCAGACTGCCCGAGAGGATCGTCTGCGAAACGCCGTTGTAGACGGTAAAGTCCTCGTCTGCCCGGATCTGCACCATGCCGGCGGGAATCCGCTTGTACAGCGGCAGATCCTCCATGGCGACGTCCGTTCCGCCGCTGTAAAGCGCATGGAGCGCGACTGCGGTTTTCGCGTTCATCTCCCAAAGGTACGGAACTTCGGTCATGCGGATGCCCGTCAGTTCCGAAAAACATTGCTTCATATAGGAGGCGGTCACGCGCTCGCGCCACAGTCCGAGCAGAGCGTCGCCGTCCTCTCCGTCGGACGGAATTTCGATTCCGTAGGCAACGCGGAAGGTGTTTGTGAACAGATCCCCGTAAACCGACGAAGCCAGTTCGGTGAGCGTTTCGGTTCTTGCGGTCGGCTCGCCCCATTCGCTCCAGAACCATCGCAGATCGGCGTTCTCGCGGATGTGGCGAACCGCTTCGTCCGTCAGCCCGAGATAGCTGAAGAATTCCAGACGATCCGAAAGCCCCTTTGCAAGCGGAATCGCGTCGTCATGGCCTTCCGGCTTTTTCGGGGGCGCTTCTTCCCCTGTCGTTCCGTCGGTTTCCTCCAAGCTGCCCGGGTCGGTTGTCTCTTCGGTATCGTCCCCGGTCGCGCTTTCGGAGGATTCCAATTCGTCGGATTTTCCCGTATCCTCTGTTTCGTCTGTCTGATCGGGATTCTCCGGATCTGCCATTGTCGGGTCACAGCCTGCAAACAGCAGAACGTCGGGGGTCAGATAGGGCGCTACCGCCCGCTGTCCCTCGCTCATTGCCTCCACAAGGAAGCACAGCTGCCCTGCGGACAAATCCTCGCGGCAGATGAAATCCGCCAGCGTTTGTCCGTCCGTTGCCTTCACGCCGCCCGCAAGCAGGGAAAGCGCGCCGCCGAGCAGATAGTTCCGCAATTCGCGGGCATTCAGCCGGGCAACATAATCCTTGTATGCGGCGTCGCCCGCGTCCCATTTGACCGGCGCATTTCGATAAGCTTTGAGCGGCTCTGAAATGCTGTCCCACCCCTTCAGCAGTTGTCCTGCAAGGAGCAACGTCTCACTGCTCGGGTTGTCCGCGTTTCTTCTCGTCTGTGCGGAAAAACCGTCCACCGAGGATGCCAACGCCTTGCCGTCCTCCGTGCCGTTTCCGACGTAGAGAATGGCAAACAGGAGCGATACGGTTGTCAACTCGGCGCTTGAAAGAATCCGCTCCACGGTTTCGTCGCTCGGCTCGGAGATCAGAACCTCACCGAGCAGGCTGTCGCGCTCGGTATCAAGGAAGTTGTTGAGCGCCTCATATGCCCAGACCGCAGACTTTTTGCCCGCTTGGTACGCCGTTGCCAGTGCCGCCGAGGCGGTCTGCACGGCGCGAACCGCTTCGGACAGCTGCTGTCCGCACAGCCGATTCAGCGCGTACACGTCGGTATAGACATAGTTTCCGTTCATATTCAGAACCGCGATATCGGTCAGCGCTTTTTCGGGATTCCGCGTGGTCTTATAACCGAGAAACACATACAGCGCGCCGCTCCCCGTTCCCTCGTTCAGGTTCTGCTCCACGACCGTATATCCCTCGCGCTTCAGATACGCGATTGCTTCCTCTTTATCTGCGGAAATGCTGATCTGCACTTCGCTGACAAACACGCGCCCGTATTCCGCCGACGCCGCCTGCGCCATCGTGCCGCACAGCAGAGTCAGCATCAGAAGAACCGCGACCGCCCGTCGCAGTCTGCCCAAAATTCGTTTCATTTCATCATCCTTTTCCCAAAAAGCGTTCCGGAGACTTCATTTCCTTTCTATTATACCACAATCCGCATTCTATTTCAATACTTTTTTTCAAAAAGGAAGGTCGCGGGGCGTTGCCCGCTTCGCTCAAAAAATTTCCCCGCAGGCAGAGAC
>CAVGEJ010000045.1:0-17020 GCA_963628215.1 Eubacterium sp. CAG:180 | reverse complement strand
CGTGTACATCCGGCTGATGTACTTCGGATGGCAAATATATTATAACAGGAGAAAATTACATGAGAAGAAAAACGAAAAACGCGCTGACCATGATTGTTGCGGTTCTGGCGCTTGCGCTCCTGACCGGTCTTGTCCTCAACCTTTACGGCGCATTCGACAAGAAGAAGGTCAATCCGGACAACCTCATCAATGGGGAGATTTCCGGCTACAAGACCGCCGACACTTACAACAACGGCTACGGCGTGAAGTACACCGTGGAGGAGAATGGCACGGTGAAGGCATCCGGCACGGCTACCGCTGACGATGTGTTCACGGTCGCAACCGGTATCAAACTGACCTCCGGCAAGACCTGTACGTTAACAACATAAAGCGTTCCTGCCTTGGCTTTTGCCTTGGCGTGAACGCTTTTGTTTGTGGTCGGTCTGTAAGGGCTTCTTCTGTTGGAGTCCTGCTAAGGACTCCAACAGAAGATGATTGTCACAATTAGGAAAAAGGCAAGTTGTTTATTCCTTTTTACTTTTTGTGCTTGCTTTTCCAATCGTTATAGATTGCAACAGCCTTTTCCGGTGTAAAAAAGTTCGATTCTGCAAATTTCATTAGAAAGGATGAAAACATGAAGTTCCAACTGTGCACAAGTCCGTAAAAAACGGACAATTTACGACTATGTCAAAAGAATTGATATACCCGCATGGGATTTACCGCTTGCTGAAAAGATCCGAGAGTGTCAGAAACACAGCCGCTGCACTTATGGCTACCGTAGAGTGCACATATGGCTTGAAAGACAAGGAATACATAAGAATCCCAAAACCGTTCTCCGTGTTATGCAGAAATATAATCTATTGTCCGAAGTTAGGAGGAAAAAGTATCACAACTATACCAATGGTTTATATAAGTATCCTAATCTCTTGGCTCAGGATTTCCATGCAGAGCGTCCCAATCAAAAGTGGGTGACGGATATTTCATACATCAAGACAGGGCAAGGTGTACTATATCTTTCGGTTATTCGCGTCCTCTATGACAACAGTATTGTTGCCTACAAAACCGGCACCGAACAGAACGTTAACCTTGTTCTCTCCACGATCAGAGCTGCCAAGAGAAAGGTAAAGGTCACCGCAGAGTTACAGCTCCACAGTGACCAAGGCTTTCAATATACATCGAAAGCATATTTTAAGCTAACACAATCATACCACATTACGCCGTCAATGTCAAGTAGGGGAAATCCTTATGACAATGCTATGGCTGAAAATTTCTTTTCTATTCTCAAAACCGAATGTATCTACCGAACCAAACTCAAAACCTATGAGGAGGCGCGCCTCCTCATAGGTGAATACATCCTCTTCTACAACAACGAACGTATTCAGCTCAAAACAAAACTGACACCTCTCGAAAAGCGATGTCAGTTCGTTGCCTAATTTTTAATATTTTCTACCTTGAGACTCTTTTTTGTGCTGTCCGTACAATTTGGGGCAGTTCAATACTTGTTCTCTCCTATATTTCTTATATTAAATTAAAAAGTCGGATGTTCTTTTACGAATATCCGACTTTAAGCTATCATTTGAAGGCTGTTTTCTATGTTATTTGGTGTTTTTTGTTGTGTTTTTCGGAAATCTCTTTCACTATTGATTGCAGAATCACCGATGCTCGTCACTTTATTCGGTATCGTGATGTTCGTCAGGCTATTGCAGCCGGAGAATGCAGCCGCGCCGATACTTGTCACACTGTCAGGTATCATAATGCTCGTCAAGCTACTGCAACCGTAGAACGCCAAATTGCCAATGCTCGTCGCACTGTTCGGAATCGTGATTCTTTTCAGATTCGGAAATTCCTGAAACGCCCGTTCCGTGATAACCGTCACAGCTTTTCCGTTGTGAATTGCGGGAATTTCGACTTCGGTTAGATATTTTGCCGTTCCTCCGCCGACCGCGTAAGTTCCGTCGGAGAGCGGGTAGTATTCCAAATCTTCGCTTCCGCTTGGAGATGTAACTTCTTCACTGCTCGGTTTCGCGGATTCCGTGCCGTTCTTGCTTTCCGCCCCCGCAGGCTCTGTCTTTTGGTTGCACGAAGCCAGAACCGCCACTGCGAGTAACGCCGCCAACAGCACCGCCAAAATCCGAATGATCTTTTTCATACCGTTTCCTCTCTTCCGTTGTATTTTCCTCATTATACCACAATATCCGTATGATTTCAACCCCAAAATCCACAAAAATTCCAATTCCCACAAAAAGAGTGCGAAGCCGCACCCGATAAAGAATTCGCACCGCCCGTCCAAACCAAAAACTTCCCCCATGTCCCCGCCGCTTCCAGAAAGCGAAACAAATCTTCACTTCGTAAGTGGCGGGGACATGGGGGAAGTTCTCGGGAGGTCAGGGAGGTTTGGAGGGTAGGAGTCCCTCTCCGAAAGAGGGTCTCCTGCGCCTCCAAGGTCTTCTCACTTCTTCCCTTGCCCGAAAATCTTGCGGAAGAATTGCTTGTGCTTGGCGTAGTTCACCTCGCCGCACGCGTCGGCGAAAGCGCGCATCGCTTCCTTTTGCTTGTCGTTCAAGCCCTTCGGAATCTCCACGTTCACACGGAAAATCAGGTCTCCGCGTCGGGAACTGTTCACATACGGGATTCCCTTCCCCCGCACCGTGAATACCGTCCCCGTCTGCGTTCCCTCGGGGATCGTGTAGGGCAGATCGCCCTCGAGCGTAGGCACTTTGATCTCTGCGCCGAGCGTTGCTTCGGGAATCGTCAGCGGAATCTCACAGAGCAGATTGTAGCCGTCCCGCTCGAAGAAGCTGTGCTTGCGGACTCCGACCGTAATAATCAGATCGCCCGCAGGTCCGCCGTTCCTGCCGTCACAGCCCTGCCCGCGCAGAGCGATCCGCTCCCCGTTGTCGATACCTGCAGGAATCGAAACGGTCAGGCGCTTCGTCTCGCGCACCATCCCGCTCCCGCGGCACTTCGCGCAGGGGGTCTTGATGATCTTCCCCGCGCCGTGGCAAGCGTCGCAGGTCGCCGTGGTCTGGAAGGACATCCCGCCCATGCGCTGCACCCGCTTGACCTGACCCGAACCGCCGCAGACCGTGCAGACCTGCGGGGTCTCGCCGTTCGCCGCACCCGTCCCGCGACAGTCCGGGCAGTGGCACACGCGGCTGTAGGAAACGTCCTTCTTTACGCCGAACGCCGCTTCCTCGAATGTAATCGTTACGCTCAGGGCAATGTCCTCGCCCTGCATCGGTCCGTTGCTCCGGCGCGAAGAACGACCGCCCCCGAACGCACCGCCGAACATTCCGCCCAGAATGTCGCCGAGGTCGAAGTCCTCGAACCCGCCAAAGCCGCCGAACCCGCCGTTTCCGCCGCCCATCGAGGGGTCAAACGCCGCGTGACCGTATTGGTCGTACTTCGCGCGCTTGTCCGCGTCGGAAAGGACGGCATACGCCTCGTTCGCTTCCTTGAATTTTTCCTCAGCCGCCTTGTCCCCCGGATTCGCGTCGGGGTGGTACTTCTTCGCCAGCTGATAGTATGCTTTCTTGATCGTTCCCGCGTCGGCGTTCTTGTCAACGCCCAGAACCTCATAGTAATCTCTTTTTTCTGCCATCCGATCGACTCCTTGTGATAGTTCGGTCACACCGTAAACACCGCAACGGGAAAGAGCCGAAGCCCTTTCCCGTAGGTTCTACAGCTTATTGCTGCGAATGATCCTCGTAGTTGGCGTTGTAGTAAGTGCCACCGTCGTTTCCGCCGTTGTCAGAGCCTGCGTTGCCGCCCATGTTCGGGTCAGCGCCCTGCGCGCCCGCCTGCTGGCTGTACAGCTTCTCGGAAATCTTGTAGAACGCCTTTTCAACCGCCTCGGTGTCCGCCTTGATCGCCTCGGTGTCGTTGCCCTTCAGGGTCTCGCGCAGCTTCTCGATCGCGTCCTTCACCGTCTGCGCGTCCGCAGGATCTGCCTTGTCGCCAAGATCGGTCAGCGTCTTTTCACTCTGGAAGATCATGCTCTCGGCGCGGTTGCGGACGTCCACAGCCTCTTTCTCCTTCTTATCCTGCTCCGCGAACTTCTCCGCGTCCTTCACGGCGCGCTCGATGTCCTCTTTGCTCATGTTGGTGGAAGAAGTGATGGTAATGTGCTGTTCCTTGCCCGTGCCCTTATCCTTTGCGGTGACGTTCACGATGCCGTTTGCGTCGATATCGAAGGTAACCTCAATCTGCGGCACGCCGCGGGGTGCGGGCGTGATGCCGTCGAGGATGAAGCGACCCAGCGTGGTGTTGTGCGCCGCCATCTCGCGCTCGCCCTGCAGGACGTGAATTTCAACCGAGGTCTGACCGTCCGCCGCAGTGGAGTAGACCTGACTCTTCTTCACCGGAATCGTGGTGTTCCGGTCGATGATCTTATTGAACACGCCGCCGAGCGTCTCGATACCGAGCGACAGCGGAGTAACGTCAAGCAACAGCAGATCCTTGACCTCGCCGCCGAGCACGCCGCCCTGAATTGCCGCGCCGATTGCAACGCATTCGTCGGGGTTGATGCCCTTGAACGGCTCTTTGCCGATGAACTTCTTCACGGCTTCCTGAACAGCGGGAATTCTCGTCGAACCGCCGACCAGAAGCACCTTGTCGATCTGGTTCACGTTCAGACCCGCGTCTGCCAGCGCCTTCTTGGTCGGAACCATCGTGCGCTCCACCAAGTCCGCCGTGATGCGGTCGAACTCGGCTCTGGTCAGGGTCGCTTCAAAGTGGAGCGGTCCTTCCGCAGTTGCGGTGATGAACGGCAGGTTGATCGAGGTGCTGGTCATGCCGGACAGCTCAATCTTCGCCTTCTCCGCCGCATCACGCAGTCTCTGCAGAACCATCTTATCCTTGCGCAGATCGATGCCGTGCTCGTGCTGGAAGCGATCCGCCATCCAGTCGATGACTCTCTGGTCGAAATCGTCGCCGCCGAGGTGCGTATCGCCGTTGGTGGCAAGCACTTCGAACACGCCGTCCGAGATCTCAAGCAGGGACACATCGAATGTACCGCCGCCGAGGTCAAAGACCATGATCTTCTGGTTTGCTTCCTTATCCATGCCGTAGGCAAGCGCCGCCGCCGTCGGCTCGTTGATGATTCTCAGCACTTCCAGCCCCGCAATTTTGCCCGCGTCCTTGGTTGCCTGACGCTGTGCGTCCGAGAAATATGCCGGAACGGTGATAACCGCCTGGCTGACCGTCGTGCCGAGATATGCTTCCGCATCCGCCTTCAGCTTCTGCAGAATCATTGCCGAAATTTCCTGCGGCGTATAGGACTTGCCGTCGATTTCCTTCTTATAGGTTGTGCCCATCTGCCGCTTGATCGAGATGATCGTGCGGTCGGGGTTGGTGATTGCCTGTCTCTTTGCAACCTGACCCACCATTCTCTCGCCCGTCTTGGAGAATGCCACGACGGAAGGCGTTGTGCGCGCGCCTTCGGGGTTCGGAATCACGATCGGCTCAGAGCCTTCGTAAACCGCCACGCAAGAGTTTGTTGTTCCCAAGTCAATACCGATAATCTTTCCCATAATAAATCCCTCCGTATCAGTTGATACTCAAATCATACAAAATTTATAAATTCAATCAGTTTGCGACTTTTACCATCGCGTACCGGATAACCTTACCGTCCTTTTGGTATCCCTTCTGGAACACCTCAACGATTGCAGACTCTCCAAGGCTGTCATCCTCAACGTGCATCACCGCGTTGTGCAGATTCGGATCGAAATGATCGGTCTCCACTTCGGTCACGCCGAGTTTTTCAAATGCGGCGCGGCATTCCTTCAAGGTCATCTCCACGCCCTTCTTCAGCGCGTCGAGCTGCTCGCAGGTTTCCGCCCGTTCCAGATTGTCCAGAACCGGCAGGAGCACCTTCACGCAGTCGCTGTAAGCGTCGGTGTAAATGCCCTCTTTTTCCTTTGCGCTCCGCTTTCGGAAGTTGTCGTATTCCGCCATCATGCGCAGATACTTGTCATTCTCCGCCGCCGAGGCTTCCTTCGCCGCTTCCAACTGCTTTTTCAGTTCCGCGACCTCGTTTTCAAGCTTCTTCAGTCGCTTTTTCGCGTCCTTATCTTTATTTTCATTCTTTACGGGGTCAGCCTGCGGCATTTCCTTTTCCGTCGTGACGCTCCCGTTCTTTTCTTCACTACTCATCGGGGCTTTCTCCCTCACTTTCACTCGTTTGTTTCGACCGTATGATGTCCTCGATGTTTCCGCTCAGTCCCTGCAGGGTTGCAAGCACCTTTGCGTAGTCCATCCGTCTCGGTCCGAGAACGCCGATGGCGCCCAATGTTTTGCCGTCCTTGACGATCGGCTTAAAGACCAGTGCGGAGTTGTTCATAACCTCCACGCGGCTCTCCGACCCGATCAGGACGTTGATATCGTCGCTCGCCTGACTGCGCGAGACCAGATCGAGGATGTCCTCTTTCTTCTCCAGTGCGCCGAGCAGTTCCTGAAACTGTCCTCTGTCGCTGTACTCGGGGTATTGAAGCAGGTGGTTGATGCCGCTGACCTTCATCTCGCCTTCATCCGCCTCGCGGAGCAGTTCGTAAATGACCTTGACGGTCTGCCCTGCCAGCGCGGCGTTCTCTCCGAGGTCGTTCTCCATTTCCATGATGGTGGAAAGGGTGATGCGGTCGGCTGTCAGCCCGGGCAGATAGCGGTTGAGCGTTTCGGTCAGCCGCGCGACCGTTTCCTGCGTGACAGGCAGGCTCGGGTTGATATGCTTGGTCTTAACACTCCCCGTTGAGAGAACCGCAACCAGGATGAAGTGGTCGCTCTCCAGATAAATGCCCTCGAACTTCGTAACCGTCACCGATCCGAGTTTGGGGCGCACCGCAAAGCCCGTGTAATTGGTCAGCGAGGATGCAAGATTGGACGCCGCCGTCAGAATCTGATCCAACTCCCCCATTTTGACCCGCAGCAGGTGGTTGATCTGCGCGATCTCGCCCGCCGTCATGGCGTAATGCTCCAACAGGGAATTGACGTAGAACCGATAGCCCATCTCGCTCGGGACGCGTCCCGCCGAGGCATGGGGTTGTTCGAGATACCCCATCTCCTCCAGTTCCGCCATCTCGTTCCGGACGGTTGCGGAAGAGCACCCGAGTTGCCCCGTTTGGAGGACCGCTTTCGATCCGACCGGTTCGCCGCCCTCGATATGCGCGTCGACCACTGCCTTGAGTATCTGCTTTTTCCGCTCGCTCAATTCCTTCGGTTCCAATCCCGGTCACTCCTTTCCTCCGCTTTTTCCATCGTTTCTTCGTCTCGATTAGCACTCTAATCGTCGGAGTGCTAATTCATGATATCAATTTACCACTTTTCAGGCGTTTTGTCAAGGGCTTTTGCAAATTTTCTTATGAACAATTTGTAAACATCGCAACCGAGTGCTAATTCGGAGTGGGAAGAAAGACCTTGGGGAGGGAGAGAACCCCCTTTCGGATGGGGTTCTCTCCCTCCCCAAGCCCCTCCTTCTCTCCCCGAACTTCACTGAGCCGAATCTCATTCACAGTGCATATCAGGTTACAGACTGCACGGCGATGCGTGGGGCGGTTTCCTGTATGTTGGAATGAGATTCGGCTCAGTGAAGTTTTCTGATTTTGGAGGGGATTATTCGCAGAGTGCGGCTATCGCACCCGATTGGTAAGCAGAATGCGTTTTGTTGTATGCCTTATGTGGAATCTCCGAATATCAGAGCCGCAAAGCCATTCTGCAAGTAATATTCCTATGGTAAGTGGAGATTTATCCCCCCTCATCAGTCGCTAACGCGACAGCTTCCCCCCAAGGGGAAGCCTTCTTTTCGCTGTACATACATAGCAAATACGAACTTAAACAGTGAATATATTGCAGATAAATATGTAGTAAATACTACTTCATGTTTTCGTCCGGTTGTTTTGTTATGCAGTGCGAAGGAAGGCTTGCAAAAAGGCTTCCCCTCGGGGGAAGCTGGCGCGTAAGCGACTGATGAGGGGGGATAAATCTCCACCCACGCAACGTTACAAAGCCTCACGCTTCCCCCCCACAAAACGAGTGCGAAGCCGCACTCTGCAACAAATTCTTACCTCCCCAAATCGACAAAAACTTCCCCCATGTCCCCGCCACTTTCAAAAAGCGAAACAAATTTCCGCTTCCAAAATGGCGGGGACGTGGGGGAAGTTCTCGGGAGGTCAGGGAGGTTTGGAGGGTAGGAGACCCTCTCCGAAAGAGGGTCTCCTGCGCCTCCAAGGTCTTTCCCTTCCCTCACCCCCCGAAAATTGCCCGAAGCCCGGAAGAGCCGGCGTAGAAGATCAGGGTCATGATGGCGCAGGCAATGAGAACGCCGAGCACCACAGCAGGGAAAGCCTTCTTCGGCCTCTGCTCTAAGGCGGCGGAAATCAGAGAACCCGTCCAACCGCCCGTGCCCGGGAGAGGAACGGCAACAAAGAGCGTCACCCCCCAGTAGCCGTACTTCTCAATCGAGCCCTTGTGCTTCTCCACCTTGCGATCTAACCACGCCGCAATGCGGCGGAAAAACTTTACGCGGCTGCCCCGCATCAGGGAGAGAATCTTCCGAATCAATAATAAAATGAACGGAACGGGCAGAATGTTCCCCGCAAACGCCAACAGAAAGGTCTGCCACCACGGAAGCTCCAACGCCCAACCGAGCGGAATCGCCCCGCGACACTCAATGATCGGCAGCATCGCGCAGAAGAACACGCAAAGTTCCCGCCCTACCGTATCCAAGAAAAATGATTTGATCGCCTCGACCACTGTCTATCCCTCCGATTTTGCAATTGAAAACAGTATACCATAAAGAAGCCGATTTGTCAACCGATTTGCCCAAAAGACTTGCATTTTGCGGAGAAATCTGCTATACTGGAACGGTAAAGAAACGAGGGATAAGGATATGTATTGTAAGGAAGAAGAAAAACGCTCCGCCCGCCTGCTCGGGAACGCCGCAATGGAAAAACTCCACCGCGCGCACGTCGCCGTGTTCGGGGTCGGCGGGGTCGGCGGCTACGTCTGCGAAGCGCTCGCCCGCATGGGGGTCGGCGCGCTGACCGTCATCGACGCCGATACCGTGGCGGAATCCAATATCAACCGCCAGTTGGTCGCCCTGCACTCCACCGTCGGCAGACGAAAGGTCGACGTCATGGCGGAGCGCATCCGCGACATCAACCCCGACTGCCGCGTGACAACGGTCGCAAAATTTTACCTGCCAGAGAACGCCGAGGAATTCCCGCTCGCGGAGTATGATTTCGTGGTCGACGCCATCGACACCGTGAAAGCCAAAATCAACCTCGCCGTCCGCGCAACAGCCGAGGGCGTACCGCTCCTCTCCGCCATGGGCGCGGGGAATAAGCTTGACCCCACCCGCTTTGTCATCACCGACCTTGCCAAAACGAGCGGATGCCCCTTGGCGCGGGTCATGCGGGTTGAGTTGCGCAAGCGCGGCATTCACCACCTGACCGTCGCCTATTCCAACGAACCTGCGGCAGAGCCTGCCCCGGACGCGCCCGACGCGGACGCAAAGGGCACTGCAGGCAGACCCGCCCCCGGGTCTCTCCCCTACGTCGTGGGCGCAGAAGGACTGCTCATCGCGGGCGAGGTGGTCAGGAGACTGACCCAAAATGCGGGAAAGGCGGAGGCGCACACATGATTTACGGAAGGATCAAAGACCTGCGGGAGGACAACGACAAAACGCAGGCACAGGTTGCCGCCGACATCGGGCTGTATACCACCACCTACCAACGCTACGAGCGCGGAGAGCGGGAAATCCCGCTTGACATCGCCGTCTGCCTTGCGAAATATTACAACGTCTCGCTCGACTACCTCGCCGGGCTGATTCCGAATCCCCGACCGCTGTTTGAGAGAGCATAAGCCAAACGAAAAGAACCGCCCGTCGGGCGGTTCTTTTCGTTTCAGTTTTCCCTGTATTCGTACAGTTTAGCGGAATAAAGCAGCTGAATCCTGCGGCTTTTTCCGTAGCGGGCGAGGTAGAAGTCGTCCCCTTTTTCCGTCAGCTGATAAACCGTGTGCGTTACCCGTTTCTCGCGAAAGCCCGCAAAGCCGAGAACCTCCCGCAGGTCATACCTCGTCAAGCGCTCGGTTTTGTACGCAACGGGGACAGTCAGGATGTCGAAATTCCCGCGGCACAGCTGTTTTCGCTCCCACAGGGCGCACCCGAGCACGATCAGGGCAAACCAGACAGGCGAACTGAACAGCGCAACGGACAGAATTGTCAGCGCCACGCGCACGGGAAGATTTGCGATCAGCCGATAGACCCCGTAATAGGAGATCAGAACGGTGATCGGCACGAATATGACCGTAAACAGCGCGCCCATTATCGCATTGGCGCGAAGTTCCCTCCGGTTCTGCTCCCGCAATTCCTTTCCGACCCACGCCCGCGTGATGCGGTTTTTGGTCTGCTCCTCCATTCCCGTCACCGTCCTTTCCTCCTTTATTATACCATCTGCGCGGCGGAAAATCAAGCGCGGATTGAAATTCGTTCAGGTTTCCGTCTGCTCCCGTTTTCCCATCGCGGAAAGGATCGTCTGCGCCATGCGGAAATGTCCTGCGGCATTGGGGTGCAGACACGCCGCATCCATGGTATAGCTGTGGTGATTAGCGGGACTCATGCCGGAAGTTCCGTATTGGTCTAGCAAATTCACGCCGAAATACGCCGTAAGCGCCCGGATACACCGATTGAATCTGACCACCTTTTCATGGTCGTTGACCTCGGTTCGCATGATGTTCAGGCAAAAGATTTCCGCATCGGGGTAAGCCTTGACCATGCGGTACAGGGACAGCGCATACGCCTGTTCAAACGACGTATAGGTTTCCCCCGCGACAAGATCGGTTGCGTTGTCGGTCTTTTCCAAAAGCGCTTTGAACCATACGTCGATCTGTTCCTGCCACTGTGCTTCATCCACCGCGCTCAACCGATCGTACAGTTCCCCGAACGGGGACGTTGCAAGGTCGTTCGTTCCCATATAGAACAGGATCACATCGGGCTTGATATCGTCCGCAGGGTTATCGGGCGTTCCGTTGTCGTTGTCCAGTTCGGTTGCGCGGAGGGGCGCGGCATCGGCATAATTCGTGTCCGCTCTTCCGTATACCCGCGCCCCGCTCCATGCGTTGTCCACGCAAAGCTTCATCCCGGTCTGCGCCATGACCCGTCCCCAATAGGTATACTGCCACCCGGGAAGATCTTTGGGCTGATAGTAAACGGCATTGTTTCCGATGGTGTGATTATAGGAGGAATCATTGGAAACGCCTTTGAAGGTGGAAATGCTGTCCCCGAGGATGGAAAGATATTTCCCCTCGTATTTCTCCTTCAACCCCCGCAGCATCGCATCATACGTCCGTTTCTCCGCTTCAAGCTTTTCATAAGCGCTCCGGCTTTCATAGGTTCTTTCCATCTCAAAATCAAAGAACAGGGTAATATTGCTCACGCCGAGTTTGTCTGTGCCCACTTTGGAAAACATTCCAAGCGTTTGCGGGAAAGCCTTTGCAAGTTCCTCCCGCACCGCGTTGCTCCCCGTTCCGATATAGGCGGGATACAGCGTGTCCTGCGGGTCGAAGTAAGCGAGCGTTTCGCGCTCGGACAGCACGATGTTGTAGTCCGAAAGGTCTACCTTAATCATTCTGAACACGTCGCTGTTATCCTTCAGCCCGTACTGTTCCCGGTTGATCCGCACGGCATAGCTTCGGAGCGTGTTTTGCTTCATTTCCGCCAATTGGTTGCTCAGCACAAACAACGTCAGGCGATAATCCCCGTTCCGATCGGCTTTCCCGACCTTGTAAACCGGAACAGAGACGGAAAGCAGGCGGCAATTGCTGATTCCGAACACGTCCTGCTTGGCGTAGGGCGCATTCCCCGTGACATACGGATTGAACAGGCTCGCCTCGCTTTTCAGCTTCTCCGCAACCAGATCGGTCAAGCCCTCGGGCAGATAGTTTTCTTTGACTGCATACGGCATTTCTTCGTTGTCCTTCGTTTCTTCGCTTGTTTGCGGTTCTTTTGTCGTTTCGGTTTCAATTTCGGTTTCGGTAGTCGCCCCCGTTTGTTCCGTACTGCCCGGCAGGGCGGACGATTCCTTGCCCGCACACGCGCAGAACGCGCCCGTCATGCTCAAAGCAAGCACCGCCGCAAAGATTCGTTTGCATTTCATTCTGACATGACCTCTCTTTCTTCTGATCCGAACGGAAACGGATTTTCCCGGATCTGTTTCCGATTCTATTATACCGTTTTTTACGTCCGAATTCAAGATACAGGATCGTCAGTTTTACGGGCATTTCACATACAAATTCGTCACACGAACAAATCCGGAGCGGCAGAATTGTGGCATTTGTACAACCCGCGGACGGTTGCAGACCGACAAAAAGCGGCGTGCAAACTCGATTGCATCGCCGCCTTTTTGCGTATCTCGGTTGTAGGTTTGTACGTTCGAAGGTACATCGGTAGCGGAGAGAGTGCAAGCGCCAAAATCCCGCCGGATGGGATTTTGCGCGGGAGCAGCCGGAAATAGTAGCACGGAATACGGCTAAACCCAAAATCTGCACGATGTAAAGATAGAGACATAAATTCAATTGGGTTAAAGGTCTTGAAGATTCTTAGGGGACTTCTCCTTAAGAAGTCCCCTAAGCGGGGCTTGGGGCAGCGCCCCAAGGTCTTGCCCTTGACCTTCCCTACCGCTTCATTACCACAATCAAACCCGAGGAAACCACCGAGTAGCCGTGCGCCAGATAGGCGGCGCGGTACTTCTCCCAACCGCTGTAGCGCGCGTCGATGACAACGTAGTCAACGTCGGGCTTGTTCCCGTGGTAGGCAAGCTCGTAAATTTCCTCGCGGTCGGCAATGTGCGCCAACAGGAAGGTCGAACAGTTCACCGACGCGTCGGCGGGAATCGTATCCAGAATCTCTTCCATCTCCGCATATACCTGCTTCCCGTTCTCCCAACGCAACCGATAGCTTCCCAGAACCGGCGTTACCGAGAACAAATAGAAGCATAACGTGCACGCGGCGGCAACCGAGAGAGGCGAACGCCGCCAACCCGACAAAAGATCGGTCAGATTCAGAATCAGAGCGTAGAACAGGAACGCCGCAATGCCGAAATGATACTGGAATCCCGAATTGTACTGGTACTGATAGTAGGTCAGGAAGTTGACCAATACAGGCGCAACCAACAGCCACCGCGAAGCCTTCTTCGTGCAGAACGGAAGCATCCCGAGCGGCAGGAACAGCTGGCAGAAATAGGTGATCTTCTCCCACGACGACTTCGACGTCGTGAACAGTTGGGTCAAGAGATAACCCGGGTTGACGAGCGCCGTCCGAACCGCGCCGAGCAAGCCGTCCTCCTTGTCGTAAATCAGGTTGTCAAAGCGGCTGACCATCATCCCAAGCCCGTAGGTCTTGAGCAGATACGCCGACAACGCAAAGTAGCCGCCCGCGAGCACCGCAAGCCCGATCCCCTCCTTCACGCGCCGCCGCCCGAGCACCATGTACAGCGCAAAGAACAGCAGATAGATTGCCGCGTCCTCTTTGACCGACAGCACCAGAAGCGCCGAGACAAACATCGGAATCGGATGCCGCGACTCGAAGAAATAGAAGGTCAGAAGCAGGAACAGCGTGAGGAAACAGTTCTCGTGAATGTCATAGAAGCATCCCGTGGCAAGAAGCGGATAGAACGCGTACAGGAGCGACACCCCAACCGTCAGCTTGCCCGAAAAGCCGAACCGACGGCAGAGCAGAAGCACGGGGACAATGCCGAGCATCAGCACCACAGCCTGCCCGATCTGAAGCGTTTCGGGCGTGGGGAACAGACACCACACGGGATAAAGCAGATACCAGACGGGCGAAATGTGAACCGCAAAGTGCGACAGAAGCCCGTCCCGCTCCGAGGTGCAGAGCGGAAGTCCCGTCCGCTTCATGTTGCAGAACATATTCACGAACAGCCCGAAATCGTAGTTCGGCGACGAAAAGGTCTTATAGCGCAGACAGGTAATTCCCGCAATCACCGCGCAGGAAATGCCCGCCGCCGCGACCGCGATTCCGACCGCCAACCCGCGCGGAATGCGGATACGATCCAGAAGCGCGCGGTTCTCATGCAGCGTGTAGAGCACAAACAGACAGTACACGAGCGAAACGGCAAGCAGAAACAGCACGTCGTACTGATTCTCCCCCGTCGGCGCGTTCCCGAGCCAGACCCCCACGCAGACCGTCGCGCCGCCGAGCAGAAACCACGAGTCGGTCTGCAATTCTGCGCGGCGCAACAGCTGCGCGAGCCCCGAAAACAGCATGAACAGCAAAAAGATTGCCGCGCCGAACAGATTCCGGTTGACATCCTGCCCGTAGGCAAGCGACGCAAACGCGGGGTCACGCACAAGGCGGTACGCGGTCACGCAACACCACGCCGCAACCGCCCGGCAGACAATCCGCCCCGGCGAATGCGCCGATTTTTTCACATCCTCTCGCACGGCTTATTCCTCCCGCGCGTTATCCTCTGCGGCATTGGGCGCGGACAGACCGACCACGCTGTCCACGGGCAGGGAAAACGCAATTCCCTGCGCGGGGGTTTTCAGCCCTACACTGCGGTAGAGCGCATGCAGAATGTCGTCCTTGATCTCGCGCGGGACAAGGATCATGACCATCTCCTTCTCGGGCTGAACCGTGATTTTGAAGAAGGTCTCCGCCTCCTTCCCCGCTGTGCCGCGGGCGAACAGAACCGTCCCGCCACGCGCGCCGAACTCCTTTGCGGCGTCCATGACCGCATCCGAAAAGCCTGCGTCCACAATGCAGACAATGACCTCATGTGTGTATTCCATGTTCAATCCTCCGTTACCGTAATCCGGTTATTTCCGTTGCCGGTTGTTGGTCAGAAACTGATAGATCGCCGCGCCCGCCACACTGGAAAGCGGGACGGTGTAGGCAATGCCTTTGCCGTCGCGGACGGTTTCAAACTTTTCCTCCAGTCCCCGCAGCGCCGCGGGCGCCATGTCCTCGCGGACAAGGCTGAAGAGCACGCGCTTTTCGCTGTCCTCCAACCCGAGGTAGTGGAGCAGATCCGAATCCGCAGTCCCCCGCGCGCGCATACTCATCTGCATGTTGATTTCAAACTCCTGCAGGTAGTCCATGTAAAACTCCGCTTTGTTCTTGTTGACCACCGTGATGAGCAGTTTCAGCTTCTTCGGCGCAACGTTTTCGGTTTGCGGAAAGCGCTTCTTGCGATTCTCTTCCATGTCGAACCTCCTTTACAGGAAACTGATGATCTGCTCGTCGTCCGCGTCCAGAATCCGCTTCATGGCGATGCGCTCCCGCACCCTGCCGCGCAGGATTGCCTGGAAGCCGAGCAGTTGGATGGTGATAAGCGGCGTCATGGCAACCATCGCCACGATACCGAAGGCATTGGAAAGGACTTTTTCCTGTCCGCCGAGAACCGCGCAAGCGCCGATGGCAAAGGGCAGGATGAAACTGGACGTCAGAGGACCGGAGGCAACGCCGCCAGAGTCAAACGCAATGGCGGTGTAAATCTTCGGCACGAAGAACGACAGCCCGAGCGAGAGGAAGTAGCCCGGAATGAGGTAGTACAGAATGCTGAAATCCAACAGAATCCGCAGCATGGAAAGTCCGATGGACAGCCCCACGCCAACCGACAGCGCAATCATCATGGCGCGGCGGCTGACCGTGCCGTTGGTGATGCCCTCCACCTGCTTGTTCAGAACGTGAACCGCAGGCTCGGCAAGCACCACGACCATTCCGAGCACGAAGCCCGCAATCACCAACAGCATGGGATGGTTGCCCGCCAACTCCTGCCCCATCTTGAAGCCGATGGGCATGAAGCCGACCGTGACCGAGGTCAGAAACAGCACCAACCCCGCAAAGGTGTAAAGAATCCCCACCGCGATATGCCCGATCTTTTTTTTCGGCAGATGCAGGAACGCCAGCTGAATGATGGCGAAGAACACCACGATCAGCCCGAGCGCCAGAGCAACCTCCTTGACCACGCCGCCGAGGGTGGGCAGGAAATTCGCGCCGATGTGCGATGTAATACTGTAATCGGGCAGGGCGTAGGTGATCTCTCCGCGGATCGAAATGCCGAGCGCCATGACCGCGAGAATCGGTCCGATGGAACAGAGCGCAACCAGACCGAAACTGTTCTCCCCTGCGTCCTTGCCGCCGAGGGTCGCCGCCACGCCTACGCCGAGCGCCATGATGAACGGCACGGTGATCGGTCCTGTGGTCACGCCGCCCGAGTCAAACGCCATGGGCAGGAAGTCCGCATTGCCGTTGATGACCACAAGCGAGGTCAGCGCAAACAGAAGCATATAGAAGAACATCAGCATGGAGGCAAGGCTCTTGCGGAACACGATCTTGAGGATCGCGAGAACCAGAAACAGCCCCACGCCAATGCCGACCGTGACAATCATGAACGTACCGTTCATGACCTCCGCCACCTGCGTGGCAAGCACCGAAAGGTCAGGCTCGGCAACCGTGATGAACACGCCCATCACAAAGCAGACCGCCAGAAGCAGACCGAGACTGCGCGACTTGGAAAGTCCCGCGCCGACCTGCTCCCCCATCGGGGTCATCGCCATGTCCGCGCCAAGGTTAAATAACCCCATGCCGAGAATCAGCACGACCGCCGAGACGCTGAAAACCAACATCTCCTGCCCTGTCAGATGTACCAACGGGGTCAGATTCAGAAGCAGGACGATCGCCGTCACCGGAAGCACCGACGTCAGCGC
Source organism: Eubacterium sp. CAG:180 (assembly GCA_963628215.1). GTDB lineage: Bacteria > Bacillota > Clostridia > Oscillospirales > CAG-272 > UMGS1865. Next base: position 319 of record CAVGEJ010000045.1, on the reverse strand, counting down.
TTCCTTGAGTTTGAGAGAAAGAATTCGTATCACGATTACCTCCTTGAATGTGGAATGTTTTATCGTTTGGTGAGCAAAAAATGTATCTTTCAACCGATGCGGAACGACACATGGGTCGTTCCCTACAATGTTTCATTTTCGATGGATTACGCACTTTGCAGGGTCGTAATCCGTAGGGAACGACCCGCGTGTCGTTCCGCCCCAATCATCAACTAACTTCCTACCACTTCTATCCGGTAGCGGGAGCGAGGCGACAGCCGACAAAATCCCGCTCGACGGGATTTTGCGCGGGAGCAGCCGGAATTCGTAGCACGGAATA
>CAVGEJ010000044.1:0-17098 GCA_963628215.1 Eubacterium sp. CAG:180 | reverse complement strand
CTTCTCCTTAAGAAGTCCCCTAAGCAGGGCTTGGGACAGAGTCCCAAGGTCTTAGGTCTTAACAAAGGAGAAAACCATGATTTTATATAATTCGCTGTCAAGAACAAGAGAAGAGTTCGTGCCGAACGAGCTGGGGAAAGTGAAAATGTATACCTGCGGACCAACGGTCTATCACTTCGCCCATATCGGAAACCTCAGAACCTATATCATGGAGGACGTGCTGGATCGCTACCTCCGATTCTCGGGCTACGACGTCAAACGCGTGATGAACATTACAGATGTCGGTCACCTCACCTCCGACGCGGATACGGGCGAGGATAAAATGCTCAAGGGCGCAAAGCGCGAGCATAAGACCGTCATGGAGATCGCAAAGTACTATACCGACTGCTTCTTTGAGGACTGCAAAAAGCTGAATATCCGCACCCCCGACGTCGTCCAACCCGCAACCGGGTGCATCGCGGACTTCATCAAGGTCATCTCTTCCCTTCTGGAAAAAGGCTACGCCTACGAAGCGGGCGGCAATATCTATTTCGATACCTCCAAACTCAAACAGTACTACGTGTTCCATAACTTCGAGGAAGAGGATCTCGCCGTCGGCGTCCGCGAGGGCGTGGAGGAGGACGGCAATAAACGAAATAAAGCGGACTTCGTCCTCTGGTTCACCAAGTCCAAGTTCGACGCACAGGAACTGAAATGGGACAGCCCGTGGGGCGTCGGCTACCCCGGGTGGCATATCGAGTGCTCCTGCATCAGCATGAAATACCTCGGCGAATACCTCGATATCCACTGCGGCGGCATCGATAACGCCTTCCCCCACCATACCAACGAAATCGCGCAGAGTGAAGCCTATCTGGGGCATAAGTGGTGCAACTATTGGTTTCATGTCCTCCACCTCAATACCACTTCGGGCAAAATGAGCAAATCCAAGGGCGAGTTCCTCACCCTCTCCCTCCTTGCCGAAAAGGGCTATGACCCCATGGTCTACCGCTTCTTCTGCCTGCAGTCGCATTACCGCAAATCATTAGTCTTTTCCTATGAGAACATGGACAACGCAAAAACCGCGTATAACAAGCTGATTGCAAAAATCGCCGCGCTGAAGGACGGCGAGCAGGTCGACCAAGCCGCATTCGACACCGAGCGCGCAAAATTCGTCGCGGCGCTTGATAACGACCTCAATACCTCACTGGCGGTCACGGCGGTCTATGACGTCCTCAAAACCAAAACCAACGGCGCAACCAAACTGGCGCTCCTGCGGGAGTATGACAAGGTTCTCTGCCTGAACCTGTGCGAGAACGCCGAGAAACTGCGCGAGGAAACCGCAGAGCCCGCAAAGCCCGAGATTCCCGCAGAACTGGCGGAAAAAATCGAGGGCATGATCGAAGCGCGCAAGCAGGCAAAGGCGGCGAAGAACTACGCCGAAGCCGACCGCATCCGCGCAGAACTGACCGCAATGGGCGTGACACTGGTCGATACCAAGGACGGCACAACCTATACGGTGGCAAATTGACAAGAGGCGAAACATGAAGGAAAAAATTCGGGCGCTGTGGGGAAAATACCGCGAGCAGTTGCTGTACCTCATCTTCGGCGGACTGACAACGGTCATCGACTGGGGCATCTGCTTCGCGGGCTACCGCATCTTTGCGGAGCAGATGGAGCAGTCCCGCGTGATCGTCCACGCAATCGATACCGTCGCATGGGTCGCGGCAGTGCTGTTTGCGTTCGTCACCAACCGCGTGTTGGTGTTCGAGAGCCGGAAGAAGGGCTTTTTGCCCATCCTCGGCGAGCTCGGAACGTTCGCGGGCGGACGCGTCCTCACCCTCGCCATGCAGGAAGCCATCATGGCGGTTTTCGTGACCGCGCTCGGGCTGAATGAATACGTGTTCAAGATCGCCGCCGCAGTCGTGGTCGTGATTGCGAACTATTTTATCAGTAAATTGGTCGTGTTTCGGAAAGGGAAAGGATAAAAATGAAACAGCATCGGTGTCGGTTGCTATGCCTGTTGCTCGCCCTCCTGCTGATATTCCCCGTTGCAGTCTCGTGTAAGAAAAAAGGCGGTTCATCCGCCCCCAACGGCAATAAAACGCGCACAACCGTAGCTCAGACAACCGTCACACCCGAAAACGACAACGACAGAACGGTTCAGACGCGCCGAATCCCCTTTCGGAATTTATCCCCCGACTATGCGGTTGCGGACACGGAGATTCAAACCTATTATGTTGACGGGGACGATGTGCCGTTTGTTGACCTGTTGCATTTTCTCCAAGCACTGACCGGATACTTTGATTGCGGAGATCGCATTCGCTATCAGTATAAACCGGAGTTAAACACCTTCTCCCTGTTTGTGTATGACACAAACGAAAATTACCTGAGCAAACTGGAGACAAGATGGGATACCGATACCATCTCGGTCAGCGATTTTGATTTTTTCTGCTATGTCCTGAGAGAAAATCAAAGCACGGATTACGGATCTTTTATCAAAACAACCGATGTCTCATCCGAGCAAAAGCATTCTGTAACATTCGACATCGGTGCATATTATTTCGACATTCTTTATTATGACGAAAAATGCCTCGTCCCCTTCGTGATCGTCAATCTTCTGTTTTGTTCCACACAGCAATATAATGTGTACTATAACGGCGACGCATACTACGGATATTACGGAGAGCTCCGTTGTGATTCGGATGTATACCGACAAATTTACGCATCCTCTCTGAACGGCAAAACGCAAAGCAAAGCCATGCGGATTGCGGCGGTCAACAGCCTTCTCTTTACAATGGATCTCTTTTACGGGCTGAAGGAGCACAAGGGAATCGAATTATTCAAGGACTACATCGACGCGGACACCATGCGCCTGATCTGGTCCGACCGTGCAGAAGAGAATATTCAGGGGTATCAACAGCTTGTCTACAATCAGATGGACGAAGCGCATACCCGATTGAATGCGTTTCCGATCTATGCGAAATTTACGGATTCCCCAAATTTGTCCGGAGGCGTTATGGGAGACACACGCGCCAAGCTTCAAAACACCTACCGAACCCTTTCTCAACAGCGGGCGCAATTGCTTGGGAATACACCCGCTCCGGTCCGTTTTTGCGATGACACAGCAATCATCACGCTGGATTCGTTCGATGTCGGCACCCGCACAGAGCTGTATGATAGCGAAGGTAATCTGATGGACACGGCATGGCGATATGACTCTTACTACTATATGCAGCATTGCATGGAGAAAATCAAGCAACATCCGGAAGTGCAGACCGTCGTGCTGGATCTGTCGTTAAACAGTGGCGGATACATCGGCGCAATGCAACGGGTTCTCGGCTTTCTTTCCGATAAGGTTCTCAAGGAATCGCTATACAATCATCTGACAGGTGAGTTCCGTGTCAGCTCCTTCAAGATCGACACAGACAGCGACGGGTATTATGATGACGATGCCTATGAACAGTACCGATGGGTCGTGCTGACATCGGAATATACCTTCAGCGCCGCCAATCTGTTCGTCAGCATTGTCAAGGAACAAAAGCTTGCAACGGTCATCGGACAGCGAACCGGCGGAGGAATGTGTTCCGTTATGTCAACGGTCTTGGCGGACGGTACTGCAATTACCATCAGCTCCCCGAACTCCTACCGATATGTTGAAACGGATGCGCAGGGACACAGGACCTTTTACGCTATTGAAGGCGGAGTGTCTCCCGACAGCGTACTCCCCTATTCGGAATTCTGCAAGGATGCACAACTGATAAAGCACATCAAAGCAATGCGTTGACAGGGCAAAAAAAGTTGATGCATGATTTTTCAAAAAAAGACTTGACAAACGGCGGAGAATATAGTATAATAAGAAAGTCCGAAAGCCTATGCAAGCGGCGGCTTCGGATGAGTATTTGGAGAAGTACTCAAGAGGCCGAAGAGGCGCCCCTGCTAAGGGTGTAGGCCGTGAATAACGGCGCGAGAGTTCAAATCTCTCCTTCTCCGCCAAGAAAAGCTCCCGAAATCGCAAGATTTCGGGGCTTTTTCTCGTTTTCTCTCCATTTTTGGAAATTCAGGAAAAGTCGTTGACCCCAACCGTGACCCCAAAAGCTTTATACACTGTGCGTGAGAGCTTTTTGACACAAAACCGGCGCCTGTTACAGGAATCGTAACAGGCGCCGTGTCTATCGTTCATTCCAGCAAATCGGAAACATCGCACTTCAAGGCTCTTGCAAGGCGCAGGACAATATCCGCCTGTGCTTTGTTCAGATCCTTGCTTTTTCGCTCATAGGCACGGATGGTATTCAGGGAAACGCCGGATGCTTCCGCCAATGCCTCCTGCGTCAGTCCGCAAAGCCGTCGGATGCGCTTGAGCTTGCTTGGACTGTCTGCAAAATGAAGATCCAGAACCGCATAGCTTTTCTGTATATCCGCTTCGTGGAGCGTTCCGTAAAGTCCGAGCAATTCCCTGTAGGGGATTGTATCCAAAATACTCCGAAAGGTGCGTCCGGAATACCATTGGTAATGCACCAGCATCCAGCCAACCCAATAGACATCGCTTCGGTCATAGCGCTCAATCCGGATTGCGTTCGGGCTTGCTCCGGTGGTCTTTTCCATGACCTCCCAAAACAATTCCAACCCGCTTTTCCCCGCAAGGTATTTCGGATTGCCTGCTTCAAACTGCTCGGCAATACCGGACTGGATGACCTGCTCCAAAAATTCCGAGCCGTCAAGCCCGTATTCCAGCACCGCATCATGAAGCATATTCCCAAATGCGCGGGATGCTTTACTCAGATAGGACGAACTGTAGGCGTGGGTCATCATGCTGCATATCCTCCCGTATGATATCCAATACAAAAATATCCTGCGTCAGTTGTCTGAGGTCTTTCTTTTGGCTCTGGTAAGCGGCTCTTGCGTTCTGATCCCGCTCTGCCCGCTGATAATAATATCTCCGATAATCCGCAATTTCATAGCCCACAAATTCAATCTGCCTGAAGGATTGCTCGGACAAAAGAACAATCTGCTCCCCCAGTGTACCGAGCTGCATTGCAAGATTCAGGTCACGCAGGGAAATGGTATTGTTGACAAAATCCTCCGCAAAGGAAAAGTAGGAATCATCCGCGCGATAGCCGATCATGACATCCACATTCTTCATATCCGGCAGAAAGCGGGACAGAATCAGCTCCCGCGCATTTTTGCCGATGGGAGAAGTAATATCAAACTTGCGGTTCGCAAGCAGGACGGCAAGCCAGTTGAGAATGTTGTAATGCCCACGGGTCAGGTGCATGACATTCAGACCTTCCGTATGCAGAATATACTGATTGGAGTATCCATCGTTCTTGACAGGACAAGCCCATTCCTTTGCAAGCTCATTGCTCTCTGTGCAGTAAAAGCCCTGTCCGTAGTCGTTATAGGTCTTACCGACTCCGAATTTCGGTGTTTCAACAATTTGCTGAGAGCCGTGGTAAACTGTAAGGTTTTGGTTCATATAGTACCTCCGAAAGTAATACCGTGGTATTAGTTAATATCATTATAATGCGGAAATACAGCATTGTCAATCGGTCATTTGGAAAAGACACAGAAAAGATACAAACAGAAAGAAAATCTAATGGATACGGGAGCGGGGTTGGTGTTTACACGCTCCCGTTTTGAAGTTCGTTTTTCAATTTCCGCAAGCGGCGGGGAGCAGGATGGAAAGAATGGCAATTGCCACAATCAGGGCTGCAACCGTGCCGTTGCCGTAGAACTCCCGCGCGGAAGCCCAGACGAGCCGGAGCAAGCCGATGACAATCAAAAGAGCAAGCATTCGCACACCTCCTTTCTGATTTTTGAGTATAAAAAACACCCTGCAATCCATTCGACTGCAGAGTGCTAATTGTGGAGCAGATTTCCTTTCATGAGTGTTACCTCTTCTTTAATCTTTTATCTTCTCCGTTAATATTCAATTGTAATGTCTATCCACGCAAGGTTTTGATGTAATTCTCCATTCGTTCCGCGCTGTCCTGCCGCATTTTATCGGTCACGTGTCCATAGACATCCAGTGTAAAGGATGCGGAATGGTGTCCAAGGTTTTCCTGTACGGTCTTGACATCATCCCCGTTTTGCAGGGATGCAACGGCAAAGCTGTGACGCAGATCGTGAAACCGAAGATCCGGCAGTCCGATGCGCTCAGCAATGCTTTTGAAGTGTCTCCGCACTGCCGATTGTGAGATTGGAGCGCCTCTGTCACCGGTGAAAACCAATCCCGGTATCGATTCCACCCAATCCCGTCCGGCAGCCATCCGATATAGGAGCTGCTGTTTCTGTTCTTCCCGTAAAGCCCGCAAAACGGTTTCTGCCACCTGAATCTGCCGTGTTTTATTGTTTTTCAGGGTGGTCAGGTAATTCGTTCCGCCGTTTTTCTTTTCGTGCTGAAGCTGTTGGGCAACGGTAATGATTCCGGTTTTGAAATTGACATTCTCCCATTTCAAGCCAAGAATTTCGCCAAAGCGTAAGCCGGTGAACAAATCCACGACAAACAGATTTTCATATCGGTCACCATGAATTGCATCCAGAAACGGAACGGTGGAATTCTCGTCCAGTGGCTTGAAGGGCTTTCGCACAATTCGTGGTAAAGTACAATGGTCAGCAGGATTGGTTCGGATGTATCCGAGAATGAGCGCCTGCTGTAGCGCTTTATGAAGCACTCCGTGAACACTTTTGACCGTTTTGGGAGAAAGGGGAGCGGTTTCTTTGTCTCCGTCCTTCATCCAGTTAATGAATCTTTGAACGGTTGGTGCATTCAGGGCTTGCAGCTTCAAGTGCCCCAGTGCCGGAACGATGTGTAAGCGGATGCGGTCAGAATAAGTACGGTAGGAATACGGCTTGATATTTCCGTTATACTCCTTCAACCATACCTCCAGCCATTGTTGAAGTGTCATTTTCAAAGGCTCGGTGTAAGTGCCGTCATCTACCTGTTTTGCAAGCTCGGTCAGCTTTTGCCGCGCTTCCTTTTGGGTCTTTCCGTATACGCTCTTGCGCTTGACTTTTCCGGTTTTGGGATCAAAACCAATCATCAGCCGTCCTTCCCATCTTCCGTCTTCCCTGCGCTTGATTGAGCCGAATCCATTTGCATTTTTCGCCATATGGAGTCCTCCCTCACGCAATGGTCAGCCCGTTTCGGAGCAGGTTCAATAGCTTGTCCCGGTCTAAGTAGAGCCTTTTCCCGATGTGGACAACAGGCATATCTTCCCGATGTGCCAACCGGTAGAAAGTGTTCTTGGAGAAACCCAAAGTCTCCATATGCCCGGCGCTCAGAAACGGCGGAAGGGCGGAAGTGTCTTTGGTTGGGATCGTATCGGTAATGGATAGCTGATACGGGTCGGGACAATTGTAGGGATTGCTGATTGTTGAATGTTTCATTTTTAATCTCCTTTGTAATTAATCAATATATTTTCCGTCAATCATAGATTGCCAGATTTCTATCACACGCGATTGCAATGAAGCAGGAACGGTATGACGATCAAGAGGGCGTTCTGAAATGTCATTTTGGAACTTTTCATAGGATGGCTTGTCAATTTCCATCCATACATTTGGATAAGCGAACAATTGTTCGGCAATTGTTTTTCCGCGCTTTTGAAGAGCAACCACAAATAAATCATTGATCTGGGAAAAGTAATCCCGATACATTTTGTTTGCCGTTTCTTCCGTAATAAAAGGATCACGGGTAATTGATTCCTTGTTAAGGTAAATATGCCATAAACCACAGAAATTTTCAATTCTTTCTTCCGGATCGTCAGCGTTCAGCGCAGATATTTCATCTGTCTCGCCTTGCTCGTCTTCATCCTCTGTCCTTTGATTTAAAAGTGCAACCGCACATTTATGGACTTCCTCTTGCTTTTTATTTGCATAAACGGCTCGAAGGGTATTAAAGCCTTTGATCTTCATCGCTTGAAGGGTTGCCTCTTTAATTCTGTTTTCCATTTCATAATCAGCCTCTTCAAAGCGATAGGAAGGATAGACAACCAAATAGGAATTTTTATAATGCAGATAACCGTAAGAAGACAAGCCATCCAAAGCATCACCAACCTTGTCCGAGCATTTATTGTATAACTCGTCCTCGAACAACTTTGATGTGGCAGGGTAGGTTTCTTCTCGTTTATGAAGGTGTTCCGGAAAGCCTAAGAATTGATACAGCGATGTGTGCGTAAAATCAAAATGGAACGAGTTACCGCAATCCTGTGCGGATTCGATTGAGAATTGCGGATATAGTGCTGTAAAGGTCAAAATATTCAAGAACAATTGATTAAATTTTGAACTCATAGCCTTTTGGGGCTTTGGCTTTATTTCTTTGTATTTGCCCAATACATTGTACCGGATGCCTTCTTTTTGCAGCCGATACTCTCGTTCGATTTGCTTAATTTGCGCTATTTTTGAATCCCCGCCCTTGAGTGGAAGATTCAGACACTTGACCATTTGTGTGTAGGTGTAGCTTTCGCCTACTAATAAAGAACTCATATTTTTCTCCTTTTAATTTTTTTGAGATTAGTTGCTTCAACCGACGCCCCTCCTTTCTGCAAACCGCCTTTTGAGGCTTGAAAAACGGTTTCAATAAAATCTTCGATGTAAGAAAAAGAAAAAGCTCACAAAAAGCAGGTACAACGAAAAATCGCAAGGTGCAAAAGTGAATTTGCCTTTACGCGATAATTCAGTTGGGGGAAGTAACTAGCTTCCCAATGCTTTTTCTAGTGAGCTTCTTATATCTTAATTTCTTTACTCACCCATATTATACCACAAAATATCTCGTTTGTCAAGTACTTTTAGAAAAATAATTCAGAAAAAGATAAAATAATTTTATCAAAAATTCTCTTGACTAATTTATATTTTATTTAACTGCGACAATACATTTGTATAGATATACTAAATATATAGGTGTTGCGAAGTCTTTATGGAATTTATAATTTGACTATTACATTCCGCATATAAAATAAAATGAGTAGTAAAGAAGATAATAGTCAAATTTTTCTTTCCTCCACCATAACTGCATTCCCGCAATTGACACAGGCGATCTTCACCTCCTTCGTCGCTCTGACACTGATTCCGCAAAGGGGGCAGATATATTTCCTTGTACTGGACGGTTTGCGTATCGGAGTGGGACTGTCGGTTGGAATCTGATGCGTTCCTGTTCCCGGTATCTGAAACACGGTTGCTTCATTCCGATTGATGAGAATATCGGTCAGGTCGTTGTCCAGAACGAATTGCAGAAGCTCGTCTGCGGGAGCGGTATGTGACCAACCGTATTTCGGACTGTGGGTCAAGAGCAATCCGCGCGACTCCGCCGCGCGCTTGAATCGTTGATTGTGATAGGTGTTGCCTCTGGAGCAATCCTTGACACCGTGGATGTAATTATAGTAATGCACCATTTCATGCAACAGCGTTGCACATACACTTTCAATCGGTCTTGCAAGCGTCCCTGCCCCAATATTGATTTCATGGGAGCATCCGTTTTTGGAGATCCAAGTATCGTCCCGCAGACTGAAATGTCCATAGGCTTTGGGAGTGCTCTGAATGGTGATGGTCGGTCTTGATAGTTCACTTTCAAAGAATCGGGTATTGAGCAGATCAAAGATTTTGTTCAGATATCCGGCAACGCGATTGTAACTGGTTAATTCTTTCATGATTTTCTCCTTTGTTTTCTGATTTGTGTTTTTTGGATTAGCGATGAAGATCAATGATGAGTATAACGAGGACAATTAGAATAATAAACAACATTTTTCCACCTCCTTTGGTATTTTGAAATATCTATATCAAAAGAACCGCGCTTTTTGACGGCGCGGTTCTTGTTATTGTCCAATCTATTGTGCTTTGGAAGTCGAATTTACATAAAATGGACTGTTTTTATGCTAAAATAGCAGATAGAGTGATCTTTTCACACTAAAAAATAAAAAAACAGGGAGCGGAAATATCCTCCATTTACCGCTCCCAGAATCCTGTTATTACCCTGTCATTTATCCCTACAAAACCCAATAATAATTTCTGACCAAGCAAAGCCCGTCAGGGCTTCTTCTGTTGGAGTCCTGCTAAGGACTACAATAGAAGACGTATGTCGCAGTTAGGAAATAGACAAATAATTAGTAACTAATTATTACTTTTCCTTTCCAAACGAATTGCATAGATAACCAATGCTAAAAGCATATGTAAGCCCTGTGTCTTGCAGTCTACAATATATGGATCGTTCATTGTTCCGTTATTTTCCTTGAGTCGACTATCGTAAACAAGTTGACATATGTATTCGTTTAATTGTTCCGGTTCACCTTTGGATAATCTCATTTGAAATTTGGGGTTCAGGTTCTGTAGATAAGCTAAAAGGGTATTCTTATCCGCCTCGTTCCGAATGGTATCTGTACTTACATTTGTACCATCAACAATAAAATTTAGAATATAGCGTGCAAATTCTTCCAAAATATACATCATAATCTTTCTCCTGTAATATATAGCCTACGACATTATGTGCTTTCGTTTTGCTATATTCCCAACGAGCCAAACACCTTATCTACTGACCTTGAAATGATATATTTTCTGTCAACAATAAAGCCTTCCGCATACGCGCGCTGACTGGATTCAGGGAATCGATTTACAGTATTGAAAAGTTCAGAAAAACTCATTGAGTCTTCAGGATACATTTCGCCATAAAGAATGATTGTTTGTATAACAACTAATGCTTCTATGCTTTGATTGTCAAGGAAGGCATACAACTCTCTTACTCCGCTATCAGCAATTCTCTCAGGGAAATCCTTCCCGATGATTCCAGATGCTTGTTCTGATTTTAACTTAAAATTCGAGCAAATATCTTTTAATACGAGTAGTTGTGGTTTGATATCCTTTAAGCTTTGAATTATATCTTGGCTCATATGTTTTCGCCTTTCTAAACCTTGTTATTTGATTTCAATCCAGCTTATGCTCCCCAAACTATTTTTGCAGAGCAACCATAGTTCCAATCGGAATCCCAAGTATTGGGTTGAGATGTTGCTTGACAATATATTGTCTGGGAAGATTGCCAATCACCAAATGCGTTGACTCCGATTGATACTATACTAAACGGTATTATAATACTTGTCAACTTGCTACAGCCGGAAAAAGCTGCCACTCCGATGCTTTTTACACTGGACGGTATCGAAATGCTCGTTAGGTTACGACAATTGTAGAACGCATAATCGTCGATTCCAGTCACGCTTCCATCTGTTGGAATAACACTACTTTTGCACCCTGCAATCAGCTTTTTGCTCTTGGACTCTATGAGGCAATTCCCGGCAGAATGATATACGCTATTACCTTTCGCAACTACAATCTGAGTAAGGCTGTCGCAATCCGAAAGTGCAAACTCTCCAATTCTCGTCACGCTGTTCGGTATCGTGATGCTCGTGAGGCTATTGCAGTCATAGAATGCACTTTCTCCAATACTCGTCACCCCTGACGGTATTGTAATCCTCGTCAGACGTTCGCACCGATAGAATGCTCGATCACCAATACTGGTTACACCGGACGGAATTGTGATGCTTGTCAAATTCGCGCAGTGCCAGAATGTGGATTTAGCAATACTTGTTATACCGTTCGTTATTTTGATGCTGGTCAAACTAGTGCAATTGGAAAACGCCCCACTGCCGATGTTTGTAACTCTACTCGGTATCGATATGCTCACCAAAGCGCTACAATATTCAAAAGCATCATCCCCGATACTTGTTACACTTTCAGGCATTGTAATACTGGTCAATTTTTTACAATTGGAAAATGCCCCTTCAGCGATGCCCACTGTATTATTCCGCAGTGTAACATTCGTTACCGATGTATCGCAGTCAATCACCCATTTATCAACATACCAGACACCGTTTTCTTTTTGAATCAATTGATTGCATTCGTAGAATGCTTCGTGACCGATATGCTTCATACTGTTTGGTATTATAATACTTTTTAAATTGCTACAGCGAAGAAAAGCATACCCACAGATCCCTACTGTATTGTTCCTTAAGGTAATATTTGTGACCGATGTCTCACTATGTATAACCCATTTATCAACATACCAAACACCGTTTTCTTTCTGAATCAGATTATCACAACCGTAGAATGAAGTTTCATCGACACTTGTAACACTGTCAGGAATTGTAATGGAGGTCAAACTTGTGCAATTAGAAAACGCACCCCCGCCTATCAATGTTACACTGTTCGGAATTGTGATTGAGCTCAACTTCGTGCAGCTATCAAACACACCTTCCTCAAGACAAGTTATACCATACGGAATTGTAGCAGTGGTCAAGTTGGTACAGCCTGCAAAAGCACAATCTCCGATAGAGGTTACGCCTTTGGGGATCGTGATTGAAGTCAGATTTGTGCACTCGCGGAAAGCACTCATACCAATGTCTGTAACGCTATTTGGAATCACAATCGAAGACAAACCCGCGCATCCCTTAAATGCCTTCCAACCGATGGATGTTACACTTCCGTCCGATGGAATGACACTGCTTTTGCACCCGGAAATCAACTCTTTATTTGCTGTATTAATGATGCAGTTTCCAGTACTGTGGTATTCTCCGTTTCCGTTTGCTACTGTTATTTTGTTCAGCTTTGTACAACCCGCAAATATTCCGCTCCCAATTTTTGTCACTCCACTTGGTATCAGGATTGAAGATAAACCAGTGCATCCTGCAAAAGCTTCATTGCCAATGGATGTAACACTATCCGGAATTGTAAAAGAAGACAATTTTACACATCCGGCGAATGCAGAACTGCCAATAGTTGTCACACTATTGGGAAATACAATTTTTTCAATAGAACTACAGCCATTGAACCCATTAATTTCCCGAATACCGTCACAAAAGATTACGGTGCGTATCGTCTTACAGTCTTCAAAAACGCCTTCAATGTAATCTTCTTTGATACCTACAACGGGATAAGAAGCAATATAGGGGGGAATGACCAGTTCAGACGGTATATTGCCTGTGAATCCTGTAATCATTGCCTTTCCCTGACTTACAGAATACCGAAAGCTGTCAGTATATACTGTGATCCACTTTCCGTAGATTTCCCCGCCATTCTGAAACTTAGTTGTTTCCTGCAACGGTATTTGAAGACTTGAATCTACAAACCACCCATAAAAATACTTATTTAATTTGGAATTGGTGGTAATGTCCTCTGGCTTTTCAGGAGGCGTGATGGTGTAGTCGCGTGTTGAATCGGTATAGATTGTTCCGCTCTTATTGCCGTCAATATAGACCGATACCTGAATCCGTGTAGCGGTTGCCTCCTCCGATGGAGTTGAAGTGCTTTGGGGACGGCGATTTGTGGTTGACGGGAATTCATTCGAGCCCTTGCCTTCTGTGGACTTGGAACAAGAGAATGCAAAAAGAACGCAAAGAAAAATCATGCAAAGGAAAAATATTTTTTTCATTTTAATCCTCCTTTTTTATTTCCATCCGGATGACTTTTACATCATAGAGAAATCCGCAAAAAACTTTCGAGAATTTCCACAGGAACGTCCCGCATATGAATCCACCGATAAAATAACCGATTCCGGCTCCGATCTTGGCTCCGTTAACTTCGGAATAGGTATAGGTACGACCAGAGGCATATATTCCTGTATGCACTTCACTTGCAGTTACAAATGAGATAATGGCAAGTACAATAAAAAGTATATTGATTAGAATTGCAATAATCTTACAAAAATCCAAGAATGATTGGATATGAGACGTGCCGACATCTTCCACTTTAAACTTCGTATTATTTGATTCCGGTGTAGTGTTCATGATTCTCTCCTTTATTAAGCTATTTTGTTGTAGCTAATTCTTTTAGGTAAATCCAAAATTTTCAGTCGTCATATAAGTATCGCTTTCTTTCAAAACCGAGTCAAAGCACTTTACCAATGTATTGATCCGTTCTGCGGCATAGCGAACAACTGTGTTTTTTTCGGAACTTGAAAAAGAACAATAAGAATATGGCACGGTAGTTGTTTGGGCTGAAAAGGAGGATGCTGTAATCTCTCCTGCCAAAATACCGCCATTGGAACGTGTCACACGGTATTCGTAAGTTCCTTTTGCGTTTGAAATCGTCAGAATTGTAGAGATCGTTGTCCCACTCGATGTCTCTTTGGTCTCCAAATAGATATTATCCGATTTCGGGTAATAGGATATTTCAAAGGATGAGCCGGAGTAGACCGAATCGTCAACGGTTTCCAAATAGCATTCTTCTGTCGAATCGTAGCGCAAGGTTTTCATGTAGGAACATAGTGCATCAAAATAATTCATACCGCACACCGAACAGCTTTCACTTCCGGTGTGTCGTGTACAGAAAGATGTTTTTGGCGGCGGTGATTTGGAACAGGAAAACAACCAAAACATACAAATCATGGCAAGCAGGGCGCGGGAGGTCTTTTTCATGGCATTTTCTCCTTTCAACTATAGGTGTAATTTCCACCCCTAATTTTTACACCTATTGATATAATAGGTGTAAAAAAGACCGCTATTTTTTCACCTATCAATCGCAGAATGAAAAAATATCGGGCAAATTAGGGATTTTTTGAGTGAAATATATTGCTTTTTCAACGAATAGGTGGTATAATATTCCTGTAACCGTTGCACCTATTATATCAATTGATGTAAATTCAAAGCATTTTCCCGAGGCGGTTCATCATCTCGTGTTTATGCGGCATGAGGCTGTGGACATAGCGGTTCAGCGTGACCGTCGGGTTCTTATGCCCCAACAACTCCGACAGGGTTTTGACATCCATTCCGCACTCCAGTGCGCGGGTTGCAAAGGTATGCCGCAGGGCATGGAAGCCACGGTGCGGGAGGTTCTGCTTTTTCAGCAGGAGCGCAAAGCTTGCCTGATAGGAGCGCACCGGAATAATCTTCTCTCCGCCGACCACATATCCGGTCGGATTTTTTTGTTTCATCTCGCGCAGAATCGGCATCAGCTGCTTCGGGAGCGGGATGACCCGATTGGAATGCTTGGTTTTCGGCGGTTCAATCCGACGGTCATAATGACCGTCTTTTTTGCTGTCATGGCAGGATTTGCTGACGGTCAGTTCGCCTTTTGCAAAGTCAATGTCGCTCCACTCCAACGCGAGCAGTTCGCCGATTCGCAATCCCGTATACAGGCACAGGACAATGCCGCGCATTTTAACACGTCGGTCGGTCAATGCTGCCTGCTCCAGCATCTTCTGCTCGGTGGCGGTGAAGCAGGCAATCTTCTTTTCCTCCATGCGCGGTCGCCTGACCCGATCTGCGGTATATGCGGGGATATAACCCATCTGATAAGCGGTTTTCATGGCGTTCTGCATGACCGCCAGAATCGAATTGACCGAGTTCGGGGACAGCCCGCTCCCGTCCCGCAGATTGCCGTGCGCGGACAGGTCGGAGGTGAATTTCTGCAATTCCGCCTGTGTGAGTTCGGACAATTCCAGACTGCCGAACGCGGGAATCAGATGTTGGGCTACGATCTCGTGATATCGGGTATAGGTGCGCTCCTTCGCGGTTGGTCTGATTGTGCATTCCAGCCACTCTCCGAGCCATGTTGTAATGTTCATAAGGTTCTCCTTTCTACGAAAAAAGCCACACAAAATCGTGTGGCAGAGGGATGATTGGCTCATGGTAAGTATACCATAGGTTTGTGATATTTGCAAGTGTATTTTCAAATTCTGCCCATAGCGAATGGACAGAAAAGTCTTGATTTTTTACCGCTTGTATGGTACAATGGTGTTGTGAAGAATTTGCATATCTTTGCACAGCGAACGGAGGGGAAATATGGGAAAGGACTTGAACATCCGAAGCAGTGCCGCTGAATTCTTAATTTTTGAGAAGCAGGCACACGCGGATTCCATTGAGGTGCGCTACGAGGACGGGACACTTTGGCTGACGCAGAAAATGATGGCTAATTTGTTTGATGTGGACGTGCGAACTGTCAATGAACACCTGACCAATATTTATAAAACAGAAGAATTGGAAAAAGATGCAACTATCCGGAAATTCCGGATAGTTCAAACGGAAGGGACACGTCAGGTCTCGCGGGAGATTGACCACTACAATCTGGATGCTGTCATTTCCGTTGGATATCGCGTCAACTCGATTCGTGCAACGCAATTCAGACGTTGGGCAACGCAGGTTTTGAAGCAATACGCGATTACCGGATATGTGATTGACCGCAAGCGCATGGAAAACGGTGCTTTTCTCGATGAGGACTACTTTGAGCGGTTGCTTGAAGAAATCCGTGAAATCCGTTTGAGTGAGCGTCGTCTTTATCAGAAGATTACCGATATTTACGCAACAAGCGTCGACTATGATAAGGATTCCCCGCTGACAAAGGCGTTTTTTGCGAATGTGCAAAACAAAATGCACTACGCCATTACCGGTAATACCGCCGCAGAGCTGATTATGGACAGAGCAGACAGCCGCGTGGAGCATATGGGGCTTTTCACATGGGAAAGCGCTCCGGACGGGAAGATTCTCAAATCCGATGTTACCGTTGCAAAGAATTACCTCAAGAAAGACGAATTGGAAGCGATGGGACGGCTGGTCAACTCGTTTCTTGACCTTGCCGAGGACTTTGCCAAGCGACGCGTTCCCCTGACAATGGAGGACTGGAAGACACGACTGGACGGCTTTTTGTCCCTGACCGGCAGGCAACTGCTTCAAGGTTCAGGATCTGTTCTGATGGCAGACGCGAAGGCGCACGCAAAGAGCGAATATGAAAAGTACCGAATCACACAGGATCGGCTATACAAAAGCGACTTTGATAAGCTGATTGAGGAAAGCCGGAAAAAATAACCGCATAAAAATTTCTTGAAATGTGCTTTTCAATCCATTCGCTTTGCAAAAAAGCGAATTTTTGGAGCATATAAAGCGCAGCACAATCGGAGACTTGCAAGGATATTTGAAGCGAAAAAAATGCAATGGAAATCCCTACAAAAAGGTGCTTTTTTCTGACCCCAATTCCGACCCCAACTGCCATATTTTACGGCTTTTTCCGTCATGGAAATTTCACAGAATTGAGTCCAAAACGCAACTGTACAAACGTATAGAACGTATATGACGGATTGAAATCAACTCATTGGAATTCAAATCTCTCCTTCTCCGCCAAGAAAAGCTCCCGAAATCGCAAGATTTCGGGG